>CANGWA010000062.1 GCA_947457335.1 Sphingobacteriaceae bacterium | reverse complement strand
TTGGTTAACAGCCAATCAATTTATGTACTTAGAACAACCACAAGATTTTGCTCTCAAACAGCCGAATGATTTTCGCATGCACCTCACGCCAGCTTCGGCATGCTTGGTGTATCAAAACAAAATAACGTATTACTTCACAGGTTGTGTAGTGACGCCTGCTGCAGTTAAAAATGTATCGGGACAGCGGGCGCAATTTTGTTTCACGAATCAACAAACGCTGGATTATTTTAGTGACTCATTGAAGGGAGAAAGTTTAATGGTTGGCGAAGGGCAACGGTTGTCACTCACACCACTAACGTATACGTTTGACAACCATATAACAAAGTCTCCAAGTTCAGGCTTTACGCCGCAATGGACCGGCTTGGTGGTAAAACGTGCACGTATCGAGTGCCCTGAGTGGCCCGATGCAAAGAACCAATTACGACTCCCATCCGTCAAAAACACAACTGTCACTTTTTCAAACAACGACACCTTGTATTGTTATATAGATCAATATGGCTGGTCGCTTCGTAACAACCTTCACTGGAATTCTAAAGACACATTGTACTTTAATACTTTCCTCTGTCAACAGGCCAGTTACTTGATTCATTTGGATAGGGGAGAACTAAAAGCGTCCTACATCAAAGGGACTTTATGGATTCCTTTTGTGGATTCGGTTAACGCATTTCCCTGGCGCTGCGATATCGACGAGGAAGGGTTTCGGGAGGGTTATCTCGAAGGGGCACTCAGCGGTACTTCTTTCACAATTAACGGTAAGGGTGGAACTGAACAAACCGTGCTGTTCACGATACGTCAAGCGCTGTTTTCGCAACAGCAAGCAGTGGTGATGGATGTTACTGCCAATTGGCCTTGGTTAAACAGTGGCAATCTGGCGCTCCCTGACCTCACCGTCTGGGGCAACGGTGAGGTGGGGTTTTCAGTGCCCAATGGTACCATGCACCTGGTGTCGGAAATTCAGACCAAGGTGCTTGGCTACCCCTATCTGCTAACACGGGTAGGGTGTGGAAGAACTGGTAGATTGTATGCATTTGGCTTGAGCGGAGAAGCGGTGATAGATGAGGACATGTCGGGTGAAATAGGTCCCCCCCAATTAAACATGTACTCACTGTATCAGACTGGAAAACGGATCCAGTCCGACAGTACCACCATCGATTCTCTTCAGTTACATTCGGGCAACACCTCCTCTTCTGCGCAGCTATTGCAACAGGCGAATGCATTGTATGATCTGCCTGGGTTTAATCGCGCCGACTCAGGCATGTTGGTGCTGAACCGACCTGCAACCACGGCTTCAATCAATTTACTTGCCACCAAGGTGATACAAACAGCGAAGCAACTGAGTGATTTTATCTATAAAGTAAAACCACTATTAAAAGATGACGCCTTGTCTCCTCACGAATGGCGATTGCTCACTGCATTTTCTGCAGCGCTAGAAAGTGAAACAGCGCTTCAATTGCAAAAAGCAGGCACCTCAAACATCATTAATTTCTTTTTAAACAAGCTTGTTGAAAGCCTTGCAAATAGGGCAACACTGCCTATTCGAAAGGTAGCAGACAAAGCGGTGGGAACTATTCGCCGTTCAGCCAATCAGTACATCTATGAACCGGTAAAAGTGCACACCGACAAAGTACTGGACGCTTGTTTTTCACACATACAGCGGCAACTCATTGCCGCAACAGATGCCTCTTTAGAACCCATCATTCATAATGCATTAACAGAAATAAAAACCCAGTTAACGGCAACCATTTATGCGGCGGTGCAAGATGCTTTCGAGAAGGAAGCTATTGCTCCTTTGTGCGATTTCATCGCGAATGCGGTTGCTGCAAGGGCAGTAAACGAAATCCGCACCATTGTTTTAAACGCAACAACACAACTGATGTCCAAGGGCTGGAAGGGCGAAATTGATTTTGGAATTTTTGCACACGATGCTTTTGCGGCACTAAGCCACGTGTCCGATACCGTGACAAATGCTCTCATGCGATTAAATGGAAAGGCATTTATCGCTGTGGGCGAACGGATAGCGTCCGATATTCTCAAAAGCCTTGATTGGCATGCGATCGCACAAGATTTACTGGCACAACTCATTAGCAAGGGAATCACTTCTGCACTCGCAAATCAACTGGCAACATTGTTGCCGCAATCGGCGGGACCGTTTATCTCCTCCGCACTCAGTGCCATCAAATTCGATTTTAGTCATTTGGATAAAAAGCTCAAAAACGGAGAAGTCAACAAAATGGTCACCTTCGACCCTACAAATATTTATATCGAAAGTCCCGCAGCGGATATTCGCGGCCAATTGAAATTATTACGCAACGATCCTGTCTATGGCGACTGTTTTAAAGCGGAGGTCATGGTGCGATTAAAGGTGCCCAATAAGGACAATCCCAAAGAATGCAACGCAAAATTTACTTCCGGAAAAGTGGACCAAGGGGCTTCCCGTTTTTCATATTGGTTTGCTGCTTTGCAAGTAAGCGGACTACAAGTTTCGGTCACCCCAGTGCCCGTCATTTGGGATGGTGTAGAAGGGCATTGTTATAAACACATGCGGCTGCTGAATGGCACCATGGTGCCCGATGGGACTAATAAATTTGGTGTGGGATGTGTGTTTTATTTTTTCGACATGCCTACAGGCGGGAAAACATGGTTGATGAACGCAGGACTTGACGTGGTGTTCAACGATAAAGGATTTAATACTGAAATGACCACTGATGCGAGCATCCTTAACTTTAGAAAATCAGGCGCAAGGTACGTGGCCCCCGGACTCATTAGTGGGAAGGGTACATTGGGCTATTATAAGGCACAAAATGCCGCACACTTTTCCGGCAACTTGGTGGTAAAGCTGAATACTGAACCCATTTTATGCTTGGGTGGTAATCTGGGCTTCGACTTGGAATCACCTCAAAAATGGTCCTTCTGGTTGGGGACTCCCTCTGCTCCCATTGGGTACAAAGTACTGTGCAAGGATAATTTCCAACACACAGGATATTTTCAATTGCACCAATCGGGTATGGAATTGCAATTGAAAAAAGTCATTCAGTTTTCGGCTGCTTCTGGCTGGATCAATGTTTCAGGGGTAAAGGTGAAGGGCGCCGTTTCATTTTCTTCAGGATATGAATTAACTACAGCAGTGGAATGGGAACCTCAGTTCCTTATTAAAGACGCTTCCTTTCAAATGAATGCTGCTGGCAACCTGCTTCTCACTATAGACGCTTCTGGTGTACAAACCGTTTACACACTGGCTGCGGCCGATTTCAAGGGATTATTGCAATTAAAGAGTCAGCCCGATATGGAACTGCATGGAAATGTTTCTGCCAATGTGCAAGTACTCAATTATGCGTTTACGTTTACAACTGATGTGCATTACAATTTGACTAAACAACAAATCATGATTCAATAGCTCATCATTGGTAGCGACGGCTAAACATTTTAAAATCAAACCAATTAGTTCTTGATGAACCGCTTAACAAGGGGTTCACCCTCTTTAGGTTTCAAATAGAGGGTATAGATGCCGCATGGAAAGCGACTCACATCCATGCTTGGCGTGTCCTCGTGACAATAGACTAATTGGCCCATACTATTGAAAAGCATTACCTCATAGTTGGATAAGGATGTTTGAATAGCGACTCGGTCACAACTTGGATTGGGATAAATTTCAAACCCAATCGTGCCAATTTTCTCTGGTAAGGAAGCTAATTTGGCATTCAAGAAATTGTAGATGTCGCGTTGCAAAAACTCCTGACCAATTTTCATGTAATTACCGGCCGAACTTATGTAAACGTCCAAACTGGGTATGTAGCAAAGCATCGAGCCATATCCAAACGCACTGCCGGTATGTCCAAACCCGTAAACAGGACCTCCGTTAAAACTTTTAAACTGAATCATGCCATAACCATAGGCGCCTAAATCACCTGTATTCGTCACAAGTGTTTTCATGGTATCAAGCCAATTGGTATTGATAAGCTGTCCGTTAAAAAGGGCTTTTTGAAAAGTAATCAAGTCAGAGGTGTTCGACCAAATGTCAGCGGCTCCATAACCCCATGAATTGCTCGCCTCCGTAAAGTCATAGAGGGAATCATTTTTCAGCCCACCGTTCAGCACACCGCCAATGGGATAAAACGACCCTTTTAAATAGCCGCGCAGAAAAGTCCCTGTTGGTATGGTATTAAAGTCTGTGTTATTCAGCCCTAACGGGCTGATGATAGCCGTGGTAATATAGTTCTGATAACTCGTACCAGTAACCGAGCGAATTATTTCTGCAAGCAAGTAAAAATTGGCATTGCTATAATAATATGTCCCAAGACCACGTGGACTGGCATAGCTCCAATAGATAAGTGAATCGAGCGGAATTTGCTGAAAACGCTTCATGTATATCCAATAATTCAACCGCCCTTGAAAATCTGATTGTGGCTCGTTAATGCCAGAAGTGTGGCTAAGCAACGATTTAACTGTAATGTTTTGATAGCTGTCGAAACCCTGAATGAGCGATAACGGCAAATAGGTGCTGATGGGTTCATTGAACTTCACCAAGCCGCTTTGTATAAGTTTGAAAATAGCAACGGTTGTGAAAAGCTTGGTGATGCTCGCGACTTTAAATTTCATCGAGGGCAGCGCAGATTGTGTCGGACTAACACAGGCCAATCCCGCCGCACGCTCATACACCCAAGCACCCGGCTTTTCAATTCTAATGACATGCCCCGGAACAAGGCCCGCTGTTTGATTAACATGCGATTGGAACAATGCATCCAGTCCATTTACAATATCGGATGGCGGGCTTTGCGCAAATTGTCTAAAACTGATGAACGCAAAAACAAAAAGGGTGAAAAGCTGTTTCATTATTCGGTAAAAAAAACCGGAAGAAGAATCATCTTCTTCCGGAAGGTGGGTGCTAAAACGTTTATTATGTGATTTATTCTTTCACAAAACGCAATTGCGCTTGTTGACCATTCACACTCTTTACGGTGATCAAATACAAACCTGCTGGCAAGGTGTCTACTGAAAGGGTTGTTTGATCAGCTAGCGAATAGGCGCCAACCAAGGCACCATTGCTGCTATAAATCAATGCACTCTCCAATTCAACATCTTTAGCGTTGAGGTGCAGTACTGTGCTGGCCGGATTCGGATAGACCGAAATGTGTGCAGATAAATCGTTTTGCGCAATGCCTGCACAAATTACAGATAGCGAAATCACGGCTGAGCCTTCACAACCCTTGTCCGCTCCGTTAACAGTATAAGAACTGCTCACCGTTGGCGACACAACAATGCTGCTGCTGTTTGAATTGGTACTCCACGTATACGTGCTAGCACCAGAGGCTTGCAAGGTCACAGTATTGTTTTGTCCAATGCATAACAGGGTATTGGAAGAGGTAATGGACAAGGTCGGGTTTGGTAACGCTACCACGGTTGCTTGTGCCTTACCAACACACGTGCCGGATACCCCATTCACAGTGTATACAGTGGTGGCAGTTGGCTGAACAACGGCTGAACCGGAGGAATAGGTGTAATTGCTTGCACCAGTTGGTGAAAGGGTGAAGGATTTGCCGGGACAAATAGAACCGCCGGCAACACTGATGGTTGGTCCTGGAATCACAGTCATCGAAACACCCGTACGGGTCGCCGAAGCGGCGCAACTAAAGGCTTCTGCATAATAGGTGACTATTACTGTGGTGGCAATATTTGGCACAAATGTTACAAAACTAGTGCCATTGCCAACAGGTAGAGTGGAGGTTGGTGAAGCATACCAGTTCACCGCATTGTTGCCAGCATTCGCAGTTAATGTAAAGTTAGTGTTGCTACACACCGTTGTGGGTTGTGAAACAACGGTTGGATTGGCTGGCGGGGTGCACACACCAAAACGCCACATATCACTCAACTCTCCATAGTTGGCGGTAGATTCATAACCCTGTCCGCCATACATGTACAATTGTCCACTGCTGGTGTACCATACGCCACTTGTGCCGCGGGCGCCGGGAATATTGGTGGTAGAGGGGGTGCCCATCACGCCGTAAAGTCCCGATGCAGCAACCTGATTACTGCCCTTCACCCATGTCCACTGCCCATTCGTGGGATTGTAGGACCACTGATCGTTGATGGCGTCTTGGTTACTGTTAATGTCATACGCTTGTCCACCAAACAACCAAAACAACCCGGCATTATCCACCCACGTGTTGCCACCAATGCGTGCTCCGGGAATAGCGGTCGTAGAAGGCACACCCAAGGTGCCATACACGCCATTTTGATTAACAGTGTTGCTACCGCCAATCCATGTCCAATTACCAGACGATAAATTGTACTTCCATAAATCATTGTACGAATCGCCATTCACTGGCTCTGTTCCACCAAATAAATACAAGTCGGTACTGGTCGCTTTCCACACTTGACAAAGGGCGCGTGCTCCAGGCGTGTTGTTGGCAGCAGGGGTATTCAAGGTGCCGTATACACCGCTGGCATTAGTACTATTCGAACCCTTCATCCAGGTCCACAAGCCTGTCGAAGGCGAGTATTTCCACAAATCATTGAACGACCCGAAATTAAATCCACCCACAATACCTAAGCCGCCAAACATCCAGAAATTACCAGCATTGTCGGTCCACGAAACGGGACCAACACGGGCACCTGGTTTATTACCCGAGGCTGCTACGCCCAGTGTGCCATAAGTGCCACCAGTGTAAACAGTGTTTGAACCGCCCATCCACGTCCATTGATTCGATGAAATGGTGTACTTCCACAAATCACCCATGAATCCACTGTTGGAGGCATCAAAGCCGTCGCCACCAAACAACCAGAGGTTGCCGCTATTATCGGCCCAACCGCACGCGTAACCGCGTGAACCGGGATTTGCGGAATTAGTTGCTACACCTAGTGGACCGTAAACTGCGTTCTGGTCCGCAATGGTATCGCCTTTCACCCATGTCCACTGATTAGTGGAAGGGGTGTACTTCCATAAATCATTGTAATAACCAAGCGCACTGCTGCCACCAAACAACCAGAAATTGCCATTGGCGTCTTGCCAGCTTACAGCACCATCACGACCGCCAGGGGTGGTGGTACTGTTAGAACTACCAAGCACGCCGGCCACGTTTTCATCAACGGTAGCATTGGGACCTTTTATCCAGGTCCACATGCTCTGTGCTTGAATTGAATTTGAAAATAGTGCCAACAACGCAAATTGCAGCACATACAAATAGTGTCTTTGTTTCATAGTAAATTGAATTACTGCCCTAACGCAGATTATCAAACAAAATTATGAAAGAATGTGATGCTACCTACGTTAAAATTTGATAAGCGATGAAGCGGCTTAATTACTTATTGAATAACTGGTCGAAAGCTCCGCAAAATCGTGCTAATACAGCTATTAAGTGGTGTAACACACCACAAAAAGTTTGATAGAATCTTCAGGAAAAATTAATAATTAAAAACCCCAAACTCCGTTTTCAATTCCACCGATTTGCCTTCGCCTTTCTCTACACGACCCACGATTTTCGCATCAATGTTAAACGATTGACTGATCGCAATTATGTCGTTGGCTACAGCGGCATCGGCATAAATCTCCATGCGGTGCCCCATGTTAAACACACGGTACATCTCTTTGTAATCGGTTTTGCTTTCAGCGTGAATCAGTTTAAACAAAGGCGGCACCTCAAACATATTATCCTTCACCACCTTTAACCCATCATTCAAAAAATGCAATACCTTGGCTTGCGCACCACCACTGCAATGCACGAGTCCGTGTACCCCACTACGTACTTGCTTTAGTACCGCCGCTAATACGGGGGCGTAGGTGCGAGTGGGAGAGAGCACTAATTTACCTGCTGTTATTTGTTCGTGTTGCATCACGCCATGTGCATCGGTATATGCAACGTCTACTATATCGGTTAACTGTTTGCTTCCAGTATACACCACGTCTTGCGGCAAACCGCCGTCAAAACTTTGTGGGTAGGTCGATGCCAGTATTTTCGAAAACACATCGTGTCGTGCGCTCGTTAATCCATTACTGCCCATGCCGCCGTTGTATTCGCTTTCGTACGAGGCTTTACCGTAACTGGCTAAACCAATCACCACATCGCCTGCGCGAATGCCATCGTTAGATACCACGTCTTTTCTAGGCATACGACACACCACCGTACTGTCAACAATAATCGTCCTTACTAAATCACCCACATCCGCTGTTTCACCACCGGTCGAATAAATACCCACCCCGTTGTTGCGCAAATTTTCCAACACTTCTTCTGTGCCATTGATTAACGCAGTAAGCACCTCACCAGGCACCAGGTGTTTGTTACGACCAATGGTCGATGATAATAAAATATTGTCCAACGCCCCAACACACGCCAGGTCGTCAATGTTCATAATCACGGCATCTTGAGCAATGCCCTTCCAAACCGACAAATCGCCGGTTTCCTTCCAATACATCCACGCCAACGCCGATTTGGTGCCGGCACCATCGGCATGCATTACCACACAATGGTCGGCACTGCCCCCTAACGTGTCGGGCACAATCTTACAAAATGCAGCCGGAAACAAGCCTTTATCGAGTTTGGCAATGGCAGCATGCACATCTTCCTTGCCAGCCGACACGCCACGTTGTTGGTATTTATTATCGCTCATGTAGTTAAATATCTGCAAATCGGCTTAAAAAACGAGCCGCTTCTTGCCGGCAAAGATACGAATTGCGACCTAATTTCTATTTTTGCACCCGCACCATGACGCCTGTAAAAGTTTCTATCGTTAATTACACCAACACCCTGCCTTTTCGCTGGGCTTTGAAACAATGGCCTTTAAAGTACCCGACCACCATCAGTGAAGATATTCCTTCTGAATGCGCGCGCAAATTACTTAATGGCGAAGTCGATTTAGCCCTGGTGCCCGTGGCCATTATCAATCAACTCGATTCTTTTGAGGTAATTTCTAATTGGTGCATTGGCGCCAATGGTAAGGTCGATAGCGTGAAACTTTATGCGGAAGTGCCGGTGCATCAAATTAAAAGGGTGGTGCTCGATTACCAGTCACGCACCTCTGTGGCACTCACAAGGGTTTTATTGAAAGAATATTGGCAACACGCGGTAGAATTCATCCCAGGTTATCCCGGCTTCGAAAACGCTGTGAGTGGTGATACCGCAGCGGTGATTATTGGCGATCGCACGTTTGCTATTAATGGTCAATATGCCTATGAGTACGATTTGGCTGAAGCGTGGAAAAACCATACCGGACTCCCCTTCGTTTTTGCCGCATGGGTTAGCCGTACCCACCTCCCAGATGCGTTTGTCGATGAGTTTAATGCCGTTCAAGCCAGCGGTATTGCTAATATCCGGGAGGCCATAAAAGCGTCACCGCCAATTAAAGATTATTCCGAATCACAAGTATTGGAATACCTGACCCAGCGCATCAGTTACGAGCTCGATGATTCGAAGACACAAGCCATGTTCTTGTTTTTAGAAAAGCTGAAAATACTCGGCCATTAATTTCTTTTTTCTCGAAGTGGGCGCATGCCGCCTACGCCAATTTACCATGCGGCACCGGGCTTTCCGGCGTAGTATACTTGTCAAGTCCAACTTGCACTAAGCGGTGCGGGGTCCCCACATGCAGTGGCTGCGGGGCCTCCACCCGCCGGTGCAAGTAGGCCTTGCCTGCGTATAGCTACTGCCTGCAATCCCTTGCGCAACGGGGTCTTCAGACGTTTTCTAAAATTTCCGCTCACTCCACCACCACTTTTTTCACCACCCTGCTTTCTTCACTTGTAATCACTAATTGGTAAACGCCCTGATGGTTAAAATTAAAGGTAACAGGTGTCGCATCCTTTATGTCTATTTTTTTGGTGAACAGTAACCGACCAAGGTTATCGTATACCTCTACTGTGTACACACCGTTACGTGTAATGGCTAACTGTACCATGTCGGCCGTTGGGTTGGGCCAAACCGTTACAGCTTGCTCCAGCCATTGTTCGGTAATGGCAGTGCACGGATCGTAAATCAATTGTATCGAAGCGGTGTTCACGCAATTGTTTATATCACCGCCATTAACAGTATAAGTGGTGTTTTGCGAGGGCCATACCGTAAAGTTGCCTGAAGAAAAAGTGGTGCCCATCACATAACTTACGCCGCCTTGTGCAGTAAGCACAACCGGCTCGCCTAGGCAAAAAGTATCCTTGCTGGCAATTAAACTAATGGTGGGAATCGGAAACACCGATACATTCACCTGCGCGGGCGGAAAGCTTTCGGCACAACAATTCCACGCAGCGGCATAGTAAGTATAATTACCCGGCGCCAACATACCTGTATTAATAGCACTCACCGAATCAATATACGAGTTCGACATCAACTGCGTGCGCCACGTTAAACTGTTGGTGCTACTGGCATTCAACGCAAACGAGGCACTACCACAAGATGTCACAACCGATGGGTTCACAACTGGCGCGAGCGGGGCAGAGCAGGGACTTAATTTGAGAATAAAGGGGTCGTAATACAGAGCACTCATAGTATGACTGCAGGTGGAACTTTTTCCCGGGTCAAAATCTGCGCCCTGTTGAGCAAAGCCAGTGGCAAGTATATCGCCGTTCGCTGTCATTTCAATAGTACTAATGCGTTTATTCCATGGGCCAGTAAATTGTTTTGTCCAAATGAAATTACCATTAACATCAAGTTTTGTAAGAAAGGCGTCTGAATTGGGGCCGATTTGTGTTGCTATTGTATATGTGCCAGTTCCTGGGTCAGTGTCAAGTGTACCTCGAAATTGCCCTCCAAATACCACATTTCCTAAAGCATCAACATGCAAAGCGTATGCTCTTTCAAAGTCAGATCCGCTAATGTGCCTGCCCCAGATCAAATTTCCATTGGCATTAAACTTGCACATTGCAATGTCATTCGTGCCAACGGGGGTAAACGTGAGCGTGTTAATGCCTGGGTCAAAATCACCAGCTGCAATAAATGCGATTGAAACTACTATGTCACCTGAATTTGTTGTCTTGATGGCGTCACTGTATCCGCCCCCAGATGCAACTTGCCAAGCATTAATGAATGTTCCGTTGGCAGAATAGCGGCTAATGTATACATATCCATTTTGACTATTCATAGTGTAAGTGTTTGGACCAGGGTCAAAATCAACACTGCCTGTAAAGTGACCACTTAGAACAATGTTACCTGAATTATCGAGAGTAGCAGAAGTAATATCAACAGTACAGTTGGCGTTGCCTAAATGTTTAAACCATGTAAACGCTCCTGAAGTGGTAAGTTTTAAAATAAAAACATCATTACCTCCCAATGCTGAAATATTGTATATTGCATTTCCTGGATCGAAGTCATTGTTTGGTTTTTGAAAATTGCCAAAAATTATCGGGTTACCAGCATTGTCCAATTCGACTACTACTGGTCCACTAGAGCTATCCTTGCCGAATTGATAAGACCATAGAAAATTGCCGGCATTGTCTAGTTTACAGATAAAATTTTGCCCATTGGTTGCATCTAAAGTATAGGTGCTAGGTCCGGGATCAAAATCAAGTTTGTTTATAAATCCTCCTGTGCAGTAAACATTTCCTTGATTATCCAGGCAAAAGGATGAGATATTAGCATTCACATTGGAAGTTGAGGTTAGGTTAAATTGTTTAGCCCAAATAAAATTACCAAGTGGATCATATTTAGCCACAAATGGGCAAACTCCTTGAGTGGACAATGTGTAACTGCCTGGTCCTGGATCAAAATCACAAGTAGTTGTCATTCTACCCGAGACATAATAATTACCGTTGAGGTCTTGTCGTATATCTTTACCATAGTTATTGGTTGCGCTCAGACCAGTTATTTGCTTCAGCCAAGAAAAGCCAAGGTTTTGAGCTTGTAATGACCCGTCTATCCAACAAACAATGAGTATAAAATATAGTAGAAAGGTAAGTACATTCATTGGGAGACAATACCTTGGCATCCTTCGACACATAGCGATTAATTTAATATCATAAATAATC
>CANGWA010000061.1 GCA_947457335.1 Sphingobacteriaceae bacterium | reverse complement strand
TAACTGCAAAAAAGGTGAATACAATCGATAGGATGTTTAGCCAGATGAAACCGATGTGCATGCCACGCACCGTATCCCCAAAAATGGAGATCATGAAGGCGTAGAAATAAAACAATCCTGGGAACTTTTGCTCATAAAAGTCCACATAAGGCGTGTACCCTTCTAACAACAAACGGCCATAATATGTGTACGCGCCCTCATCCCGCTCAAAAGGAATGGTGAGGAAATTGGAACGGATGAAGGCCACCAATAGAATGACTCCGGCCAAAATACCAAATGCAACTTTGTCCTCAAGACTTAATGATTTTTTATTGGTTAGGGTGTTTTCAGATTTCACTGCTGTTTGTGCCATGAATTAAAAGGATACGTTTGATATAATGTGCTGAAATGTTGCTTCAATGCCATTTTCCAATGGAGTAAAAACAAATTCAGGGTTTTTCGAAATGATTTTAGAGTTATCCAAATCAATAAAGCTATTATCACTCTGACGACCCTGGGTGTATTCAACTTCAAAAGAGCGGTCTGATTTTTGCTTTAGGATGGCAATCAAATCGTTGATGCTGCAAGTATCATTGGACGAAAGGTTGAAAATATCTGATGTTTGTATGTTTTCAAGCGAGTACAGCATGAGTTGGGCAACATCCTTGACATAAATGTAATTCCTAGTAACAGAACCATCGCCAAAAACATGAAGGGGTTCCTTTCGGATTATTTTCTCAATAAACGTATTGATGATGCCGAGTCCCTTTGTCGTATTTTGTCCCTCACCATAAACGTTTGAAATGCGGTAAATGTCAAAAGCGATTTGCTCCTTGACTCGGTAATAATTCAATAGATTTTCCATGGCGAGTTTCATGATGCCGTAAGGAGAAAATGGAGCTTTATCATACCTTTCATCCACCTTTCCGCTGGTAGTTCCATAAATGGTACCTGCGCTTGAAACATACACAACTTTTTTAACGGATGTACCAGAGATGGCGGACATGAATGAAATAAAAGGGACAAGGTTTTTGTCCACTTCCATCATAGGGTTCTGCCAACTAGTTATTGGATACGTTTCTGAGGCCAAGTAGTATACCACATCCATAGTGCCAATTTGGCTACGCGTTGTGACCTGGTTGAGAAGATCAATGGTTGCATAGGAGCCATTCTGGTCAGCAGGCTGTGGACTTCTTCCAAAGCGATACAGTTGAATGCCCGGTTTTTTCTGAAGGGATTTGCAAAGATGAATGGCGATAAATCCATTTGCGCCTATGACGGCAATTTTATGAATGCTCATAGGTTGATGGTCTTTTCAATCACCACATAGGGTCTTTGGCGCACTTCGTCATAAATCCTCACGATATATTCACCGATGATGCCAAGACAAATGAGGGTTAGGGAACTAAAGAAGGATATAAGAATCGCCAAAGTTGGGAAACCTTTAACTGGACTACCGCTGTTAAAGTAACCTAGTACGGTGTTGAGCGTGTACCCCACAGCAAATAATAAGCCTATTACTCCCAAAATCGTAATCACACGGATTGGAAATGAAGAGAAGGAGAAAATACCATCCAAGGCTATTTTCAAGAGTTTTTTGAGGGTGTAACCGGATTGTCCATCCAGTCGAGCATGCCGTTCGTATTCTACCCCAATTTGTTTAAAGCCAACCCAAGCACGGATTCCGCGTAGGAAGGGGTTTTGTTCGTTAAGCCGTAGCATGTTATCCGTTATTCTGCGAGACATGACGCAGAAGTCGCCTGAATCAATGGGGATATAAATGTCACTCATTGATTTTAAAATGCGGTAGAAACTACTGTAGGCAAGGCGTTTGATAAAGGACTCTTTCCGTTTTTTTCGCACCCCATAGGCCACGTCGTAACCTTCATCAAGAAATGAGAAAAAATGCGGGAGCAGGGAAGGAGGGTCTTGTAAATCATCATCAATAATGGCAATATATTCCCCTGTGGTATGGGCTAGTCCCGTTTTCACGGCAATTTGATGGCCAAAGTTTTTGGAAAGCTTAATACCTTTAATATAAGGGTATTGAAGCGATAATTCCTCAATTTTTCCATAGCTATTGTCTTTACTGCCATCATCCACTAGCACCAACTCAAGGTGCCAGTTGTTTTTAACCCTTTCTGCTTCAATAGCTTCCAGCAGTTTGTGCATAAAAGCTGCTGAGTTATAGATTGGTACAACTATTGAAATTTTTTTATTCATAATGGCCTAGCCCCTACTAAGATGGTAAAAATACCAAAAAGATTGGACTGAAGGAAGAGTTTGATTCGGAAGCGATTGATTCGTGTTGCGTTGAGGATATTTGTAAATTAGAGGGCTATTAAATTGAAATGACGATAATTCTTGGAGCCGGATTGGCTGGACTTAGTGCTTCTTATCATTTGAATCATGATTGTGAAATTTATGAGAAGCAAGAACATTGTGGTGGGCATATTTTCTCTCACCAAATCAATGGTTTTACCTGGGATGAAGGTCCACACGTATCTTTCACCAAATACGACTATGTTAAGGAATTGTTCGCTGCTTCAGTAGAGGGCGATTTTCTAGAATACCACATGCATCCTACCAACTATTATAAGGGCAGTTGGGTGCCACATCCTGCACAGACCAATTTATTCGCTGTTCCTGAGCCGATGCGCAGCTTGGTACTTGAATCCTTTTTGTCTTCACGCAGTGAGGAGCCGGACCGTAAGCCAGCTAATTACCAGGAGTGGCTTGAATTAGCCTTTGGGTCTGTTTTCGCCAACGAGTTTCCACGCGCTTACACGGTGAAATATTGGACAACTGAGCCCGCTAATATGTCTACTGAATGGGTTGGTGAGCGGGTTTTGTACCCACAAGTTGAAGACGTTAAAGCTGGAACTATCAAGGCGCCTGAGAAATCTAAGAATTATTTAACAGTAGCCAGGTATCCAGCCAAGGGGGGGTACTTTTCATATACCAACAAACTCAAAGCAGGGGCAAAGATTCATTACCGAAAGAAAGTGACCCACATCGATTTACAGAAGAAGGAAGTTTCTTTTGAGGATGGAACAAAAGTGAGTTATACACGATTGATAAATACCCTTCCGTTAACCGAATTCATCAAAATGAGTACGGCACCGTTAGATATTAAGCAAGCGGCTGAGCAATTGTCCTGCAGTGACTTGGTGTTGATAAACGTCATTGCTTCACATGTGGCGCCAATTAAGAATCAGTGGCTATATGTTTACGACATGGAAAAATACTCTACTCGAATTAACTTTGCAGAGTCGTTTTCACCTGCTAACGGAACCCCGGGAAAAACGGGTATCCAGGTAGAAGTGTATTTTTCAAAATACCGTGAACAAACCGAATCCCTCCCAGTTATTATCGATAAAGTTTGTGACGAACTTGTTGAAATGGGGCTACTAAAAGATCGGAATCATATTGAGGAGATTAGCACACGCAGGGTAAAGTATGCCAATGTTATCTTTGATTTGCCGCGCGAAGAAAGCCTCAATAAAGTGTACGACTACCTTGCTACGTGCGGGTTGGTGAGGGAGGAAGACGATTTAGCGCCTATGACCAATTGGCATAAAAAATTGGAAAATGGCAAAAAGCTAGGTTCCTTAATTATGGCAGGTCGTTACGGCGAGTGGAAGTATTATTGGACGGATGATTGTGTGATGCGTGGTTTGCACATATCCAAGGCCATTTGATTACTTCAGCACAAATTTATAGACGATTTTCTTGAGTTGTGAAGAGACGTATGAATTGAATAAGCCAATGCGGTAATTTGCCGTTTTCAATTGATACTGTTTATTGGTGTAAATTTTTCTGATAAAGTTATCGAAATCCCTGCGTTGTGTATCCACAATGCGCGTGCTTTCTGAAACAGGGGAAATGCGGAAAGAGCAAACTGTGTCGTTAGATGAGTACAAGTTGCCATATAAAAGCATCTTAAGCCACATATTGAGGTCCATCACATAAAAGATATCTGGGTCGAAATTACCAGCTTTTATAAGGATGGAACGCCTGAACATAACACTTCCCGGCTCTCCGATAGGGTTATTGCCCATGCGAATAACTTTATTGATGGCTTTAAAGCCATTTTCTTCGATGGTTTTAGAACTATAGCCACGACTGAATAAGAATTTCCCTTTCGCATCAATCACATTTCTTCTTCCTGTTACTAATGCGATGCTTTGATCCAAATCCTCATCAAGAATTTTTACTTGCGCTTTCAAACAGCCAGGAAATAGAACGTCATCAGCTGGCAAAAGCTTGATGTATTCTCCTGTAGCCAAGGTTAGGGCACGGTTCCAATTGCCCAACATTCCTAAATTAGTCTCATTCTGGAAGAATTTAACCCGCGGATCGGTATAGGATTGAATGATTTGAACAGTGGAGTCTGTTGACTGGTTATCAATCATGATCAGTTCCAGATTTGTGAAATCCTGACTAAGGACTGAATCCATTGCTTCTTTCAGGTATTCGGCACCATTGTAAACGGGAATGCAAACGCTAAGTTTAACAGACATTTTGATGAAAAAGAGCAAATATAGGGAACCTAATAAATCAGGCTATCATAAAAGGGATTTAAATTGGGCAACTGGGACTGAATTGGCGTCATTGGTACACCTGATATAAGCAAAACTATTGTATTTTTGCTCTTTCTCCAATGCCTGCTCAATTTCACATATTAGTTACAGGAGCCAGTGGTGGTTTAGCCAACGGTATCATACAAGCATTGCTAAGAGCTGGTATTCGTGTCACAGCAACCAGTCGTTCAAAAGAAGCTATTAGCTCTCTTTCGTTCTATAACCAAGTGGAATTTAAAGAATGGGACTTAAACGATTCGCCCGTTGCTTTGTACAATTATTTTGGGCAGCCTGACGCCGTTTTACATTTAGCCTGGGAGTTATTGTCTGATTTAAAAAATCCAGCCCATGAAAATGAGATTCTTGATAAACAAAAGATGTTTTTGAAGAATTTAATTGATGGAGGACTGAAGGATTTGACAGTGGTTGGTACTGCATACGAATATGGTATGAAAAGTGGCGAGTGTTATGAGACGGATAACTCAGAACCTATTGTGCCTTATGGCAACGGCAAGAACTTGCTGCGCATTTATTTAGAGTCCCTTCAAAAGCAGCACTCCTTTTGTTTGAAATGGATTCGTTTGTTCAATGTATTTAGTGAGGGTAGAAAGGGAAAGAATTTGTACTCTCATTTAATGATTGCTATAGAAAGTAAGCAACAAGCCTTTAACATGTCTGGTGGAGAGCAAATCCGAGATTACATGTATGGAGAGGAGGCTGCAAATAAACTAGCGGCCATTAGTTTACAGACAGAAATTACGGGGATAATAAACTGTTGCAGCGGAAGTCCCATCCAATTAAAAGACATGATTTTGAAATTCATGAGTGAAAATGGGTTGCACATTCCGCTGAATCTTGGTTTTTACCCTTATTTAGGGCACGAACCGATGCAGCAATGGGGTAATCCATCAAAAATGAATAAAGCGCTCGTTGCAGCGCAAAAGAATTTTTCCGAATTTATATTTAAAACAACCGTTACGTCTCAATGAAAGTTGTAATACTAGCCGGTGGTCTGGGGACCAGACTTGCTGAAGAAACAGGCATTAGGCCTAAGCCCATGATTGAAATAGGTGGTAAGCCAATGTTATGGCACATTATGAAGATTTACTCGCATTATGGTTTTAATGAATTCGTCATTTGTCTTGGTTATAAAGGCTATATGATAAAGGAGTATTTTGCGAATTATTTTCTCCACCAATCCGATGTGACTATCGATTTGGGGCAGAATAAAATGGAGATTCACAACAGTGAATCTGAAAATTGGAAAGTGACCTTGGTAGACACAGGGGTGCATACCAATACTGCGGGACGGATTAAGCGGATTCGTAAATATGTCGAGAATGACACTTTTATGTTGACTTATGGTGATGGGGTTTCGAATGTAAATCTACACGAGTTGATTGCCTTCCATAAGCGATCTGGTAAACTTGCCACCCTCACTTCAATACAGTTGCCTGGACGTTTTGGAAATATTGAAACAACCGAAGATGGCACCGTTAAAAGTTTCCAGGAAAAACCAAGCGGCGATGGCGTCTGGATAAATGGAGGATTCTTTGTTCTGGAGCCAGGAATATTCAAGTATTTGGAAGGGGACATGGATGATATTCAGTGGGAGAAAAAGCCATTGGCAGAGATTGCTAACGATGGTCAATTGTCTGCATTCTTACACCGCAAATTTTGGAAATGTATGGATGCATTAAGGGATAAAATGGAATTGGAGTCCATGTGGGAAAGCGGGACTGCGGAATGGAAATTGTGGAAATAAAAAACATATGAATTCAGTTTTAAAGAAAGACCTCGAACATATTTATAACAATCTCACTGAGGCGGAGAAACAAAAATTAAATGGAGCCAATGTTCTCATAACTGGTTGCGCGGGGTTTCTGGGCTATTACTTCATGCATTTCTTCGCGCATTACCGCGAGGTTTTTGGCATAAAACAAATCACTGGACTAGATAATTTTATTGTTGGAAATCCAGAATGGTTGACAAATCTGGAGAAGGCAACTTCTGGAATGAAGATCTACAATTTTGATATAGCTGTAGATGATATTTCAACAATAAGAGAAGCGGCTGGCGCTCAATACGTCATTCATATGGCCTCAATAGCTTCGCCTGTGTTTTACAGAAAATACCCAATCGAAACATTGGACGCAAATATTTGGGGACTAAGGAAGCTTTTTGATTACTACAAAGAGAAGCCCATTCGTGGTCTATTATTCTTCTCTAGTAGTGAGATATATGGTGATCCAGTAGCGGACCAAATTCCAACTAATGAAGAATACCGTGGTAACGTTTCCTGTCTTGGTCCGCGTGCATGTTATGATGAGTCTAAGCGTTTTGGTGAAACCATGTGTTATTTGTTTTATCAGCAATATAATTTACCTGTATCGATCGCGCGTCCTTTTAACAACTATGGACCTGGTATGAAATTAAATGACCAACGTGTACCCGCTGATTTTGCTAAGGCTTTGTTGAACAATGAGGATATTGTGATTTATTCTAGTGGCAGTCCTACACGTACTTTCTGTTATGTTGCTGATGCCGTTACGGGTTATATGAAGGTGATGATTTATGGGCAGTGTGGGTACTTCAATATAGGCATTGCCTCTCCTGAAATTACGGTTTCACAATTAGCCGAAATTTACACAGAAATTGGAAGGCGTAAATATGGTTACACAGGTCAAGTGCGTTATGAGGTGCCACAAGAAAAAAATTATTTGACACATAATCCAATGCGCCGTTGCCCTGATATTACAAAAGCTAAAACGACACTGCATTACAATCCGACAATTTTAGTGCACGAAGGTGTGGAGCGTTTTCTCGATTTCTTGAAAGAAGAACAAAAATAAAAGACAATGATTACTGTAATCGGTTTAGGTTTTGTAGGACTCACCACTGGATTGGGTTTTGCCAAAAAAGGATTTAAGGTTTATGGGGTAGATGTGGCCCAAGGGAAGGTGGACCTCATTAAGAGTGGCAAGGTGCCATTTTATGAGCCACATTTGGAAGAGGCATTGAAGGAGACTACCGGTAAAACGTTTTTTCCCACAACAGACCTCTCTGAGGCCATTGCCAATAGTGAACTTGTGTTTTTTTGTGTAGGCACCCCTTCCGATGATGAAGGAAGGGCAGACTTAGGGCAGATCAATGGGGCCTTAACCAGTGTTTTGAGTCACGTGAGGAAGGGTGATTTTAAAGCATTGGTGATTAAATCGACTGTCCCCCCTTCAACTACCAAGGAGAAAGTAAAGCCATTTATTGAAAAAGAAGGATTTGAAGTTGGTAAGGATGTTGGGTTGGCTAACAATCCCGAATTTTTAAGAGAAGGATATGCTTGGGATGATTTTGTGAATCCTGACCGCATCGTTATTGGTGCAGAAGATGAGAGGACACGGGCTATTCTTGAAAAAGTTTATGCACCATTTGGACGCCCCTTCTATTCTGTAAGTTGGAACACAGGTGAGTATATCAAGTACCTGTCTAATACGTTGCTTGCTACTCTAATTAGTTATGCCAATGAGCAATCGATGTTGGCCTATGCCGTTGGGGATATTGATATTTCGAAGGCATTTAAAATTTTACATCAGGACAAACGGTGGTCAGGTAGCCCAGCAGGCATGACTTCGTATGTTTATCCTGGATGTGGCTTTGGTGGTTATTGTTTGCCAAAAGATACTGCAGCGCTTAATGCATTGGCGGCACAAAAAGGCTATCAATCGGGTATTCTTCAAAACGTGATAAATGTGAATGCACAAGTGAAAGCCTTTCATTTAGATCGCATCATGACTGCCTGCAAAAAGGATGAGAACATTACCGTTTTAGGGCTTGCTTTTAAAGCAGAATCCGATGATGTGCGTGACACGCCTGCTTGGTATTTTATCAATGGATTGATGGAGGCAGGTTACAAAAATATTAAAGCCTACGATCCTTTGGCGAACCACGCTTATGATTTACTCTACAAGCAACCGTTGCAGTACTGTAAAACAATGGAAGAGGCGATTGATAATACAGAAAAGGTCGTTGTGGTTACTGCTTGGAAGGAGTTCAAAGAAAAGTCAGACCTTCTAAAAGACAAGGTCGTTTTTGATCTGCGTTATGCGCTAAATAAATAATGGCTTAAAGATGGACCCGCATAGCAATATGCGGGTTATTTTTTTCCTGAATACATGGCCGCAATGCCCATTGTAAGCGACTCGTAGGAAGTATTTCTGTATCCACATTTTTCCAAGATGGATACAAATTCCTCATTATGAGGAAAGGCTTTTACACTTTCAGTCAGGTAACTGTAGGCCCTTTTATCCTTCGAAAACATGCGTCCCACTGTGGGCGTAATAAATTTGGAATAGAATTCATAAAGGGACCGAAATAGACCCGGTTCGGGATAAGAGAATTCTAGAACTAATAGCATGCCCCCTGGTTTTAGGATGCGGTGCAGGTTTTTTAATCCTGTTTCTAAATTTTGGAAATTTCTCACGCCAAAGCCAACAACAATGGCGTCATAGCTATTATCTGGCAGATCGACTGTTTCAGCATCACCGCTTTGAAGTGTAATAAGCTTGTCGAGTTTTAGTTTTCTAAGCTTTTCTCTACCGTACTTCATCATGCCTTCGCTAATGTCGATGCCAGTGATGTGATTGGGTTGGAGTTCAGCACAAGCAATGGCAAAGTCACCTGTGCCAGTTGCCACGTCTAGCAATGATTTTGGCTGAATAGATCTTAATTTGTTTACACATTTTTTTCTCCACGACTTATGGATGCGCAGAGAAAGAATACTGTTAAGCAGGTCGTATTTAGGAGCAATGTTATCGAACATTTGTTCCACTTGTTCCTTTTTCTGCTCGGTCGAGCCATAAGGGGTAACAGTATCGTGTTTGAGTGAGGACATTATTTTACAAAGTCTAATTTCAGGGCTTCTTCGAGCAACTGTTCTTTATTGACTGGCACTACGCCTATTTGCTCACACACTAAACCACCAGACAAATTGGAGATAGCGGCGGTGAGAATATCCTCGCAGCCTAAGGCCAAACAGAGGGCAGCGACACTAACAACGGTATCACCGGCGCCACTGACATCTGCAATCGTTCTTATGTGTGCTGGTAAATGTTCTTTGATTTTTCTTGAATTGGTGATAACACCTTTTTCTGCTAAGGTGACTAAAATGGTGTCTACTTTTTGTTTTACGCGATAACTGCTCACTGCGCGTTGAAGTTCATTGATATTATCGCCGGTCATGTCCAGTTTCAACCCTTCCCTCAGTTCTTTCAAGTTCGGTTTAAATAAGGTTACGCCTTTATAAGCATTGAAGTTTCTCTTTTTTGGGTCTACACATGTTGGAATCCCCTTAGAGCGGGCTAGTTCAACTACGCGGCTTATCAATCGAGGGGTGATCAGTCCTTTATTATAGTCCTCGAAAATTATCACATCAATTTTTACGTGACTAACGATGTAGGTAATTAGTGTCAGTAATTGTTGCGTCTCACTTGAGGAGATATCATCATCCATTTCATCGTCAACGCGAACGAGTTGGGTGTTGTTGCCAATGATCCGGGTTTTAACGGTGGTAATACGGTCACGGATTTTTAATATGCCTTTCTGGCTTAATTTCTGTTGACGCAACAGGTCCAAGAAAGCTTGACCTTCAGCATCTACACCGATTACCGAACAAAGGATAGGATTTGCTCCAAGTGCTTGCAGATTCAGTGCGACGTTGGCAGCACCTCCTAATCGGCGTTCTTTTCTTTCAACCGATACTATAGGTACAGGAGCTTCCGGAGAAATACGGTTGACTTTCCCCCACACATAACTATCAATCATCACGTCGCCGATAACCAATACGTTGAGGTCATTAAACTGACGGAACATATCGCGGATGCGATCTTTCTTAACGGAAAATTTCTTCATTTCTATTTCAAGTCGGCAAGTGCTTTTTTCATGCGATTCAGCGCTTCAGTGAGTTTATCATCACTGGTGGCATACGAAAACCGAATGTACTTATCCTCTCCAAATGCAGCCCCAGGTACAATTGCTACGTGAGCATGTTCAAGCAAGTACATGGATAAATCTGTTCCATTATTTATGCTCATACCGTGAGCCGATTTACCGAAGTAATATGAAATTTCGGGATAAACATAGAATGCTCCTTGTGGCACATTGGTTTTCATGCCAGGAATCTCCTTCATCAAATTTAGAACCAAGTCTCTGCGTCGTAGGAAGGCATCGCGCATGGGGCGGATGTAAGTGTCAAAATCCAGCTCCATTGCTCTATGCATAGCTTTTTGGGTAATGCTACTTGCTGCGGATGTAAATTGACCTTGCATTTTATCACATGCTTGTGCAATCCATTTTGGCGCTGCCAAAATACCACCCCGCCACCCGGTCATAGCAAAGCCTTTTGAGACACCATTAATAGTAATAACGCGGTCTTTTATGAAGTCAAATTGTGCAAAACTCTCATGACCCCCACAAAAGTTAATGTGTTCATAGATTTCATCGCTCATGATGTACAAATCATCGTGTTTTACCACGACCTCTGCTAGCGCTTTGAGCTCGTCCTTCGAATAAACACTGCCGGTGGGATTACACGGAGTGCTAATCATGATCATTTTTGTTTTAGGTGTGATTGCATCCGCCAGTTGCGCTGAGGTGATTTTGAAATCATTTTCAATGCCTGCATGGATAATAACGGGCACCCCACCAGCTAATTTTAAAATCTCAAGGTAGCTTACCCAAAAAGGAGCGGGAATGATCACTTCATCACCAGGGTTAATTAGGCACATTACTGCATTGGCGATGGATTGTTTTGCACCGTTTGAAACAACTATTTCATCTGGGACATAAGTAAGACTGTTGTCCCTTTTAAATTTATGACAAATGGCCTCTCTTAGCTCCACATATCCAGAAACATGCGTGTAGTAACTAAAATTATCGTCGATTGCTTTTTTTGCAGCTTCTTTTATAGTCGTTGGAGTAGGGAAGTCGGGCTCGCCTAAGCTCAAGCTAATAATATCGATCCCCTGTGCTCTTAATTCACGGCTTTTTCTAGCCATCGCAATGGTTTGCGATTCAGATATTTGGTTGGCCCTGTCGGCAAGTTTTCCCATAGGTTCGGTGTTGGGCAAATCTAACAACAATTATTTAATGTCCGCTGCATAATTCGGGTTTACCTTTAAGCCATAGATTAGCAGGTCCCTCCAGCCATCGGGCATGTCGGCAACTTGAGGGAAATGCCCCCATTTTTGAAATCCGGTTTCTTCAAAAAGTTTAACACTTATCGCATTGTGTGCAAAGATCAAGGCGAGGAGTGTATGCAGTTTTCGCTGCCGACTTTCTTCAATGGCAAGGGAGAGACACTGTTTCCCTATTTTTTGTCCTTGATAATCATTATGTAGATACAGACTTATCTCCCCAACCCC
>CANGWA010000060.1 GCA_947457335.1 Sphingobacteriaceae bacterium | reverse complement strand
TTTTCCATCTCGTAATCCCATTCATCCTTGTACCTTTGTTCTAGGTAAAGGTGAGGTGCTACGAAGACGTGTTTCCAATCAATAGGGTATTGCCACAAATTAAAGCGGCGTGAATTATTTCCGAGATCGATGATGTTGAATGTTTTCTTATCAGGTAGCACGCGACTACCCCTGCCAATCATTTGGTGGTAGAGAGTGAGGGACTTGGTGGCTCTGTTGAGGATAATGTTTTCTACTTCAGGTTCATCAAAGCCGGTGGTGAGGATACTCACAGAAGTAAGAATTCCTTCTCGTGTATTTCTGAACCACTCGAGCACATCGGCCCTTTCTCGGTCACTAAAGGTGCTATCGAGGTGGCGAATTGGCAATCCCTTTGCCTTAAACGTTTCGTATACCGCACGGCTGGTGAGAATACCCGCATTAAAGATGAGTGTTTTTCTACCCTTTGCGATATCGTTATACGCTTCGAGCAATTTACCTTGCATGATGGCTTGGGTGTAGAGCAATTCATGGGAACCCACGGTGAATTCACCATTGGTACCGACACGAAGGGAGCTTAAATTCACATCGTAGGAGAAAGTTTGTCCCTCACACAAGTACCCTTGTTCAATCAAATTAGAGATGCTCTCACCGATAATCAGTTCGTTATAGGTTTGGTAGAGGGGTAATTTTTTATTGCTACTCAGCGGCGTAGCCGTTACTCCTAAAATATTGACATCGTTGAAGTAATGGAAAATTTTGCGGAAGGAATTATTGTGTGCTTCATCGACAATCACCAGTCCGATATCTTCTAGGAACTGGTCGTTTTCTTGAAAACGGTTATTGAGTGTTTCGACCAGGGCGATGAAGGCGGCGTAGTCGCTTTGGTGCGGCAGTTGTTTCACTTCACTGGTAATAACCTTGTTGTTTATACCAGCTTCGGTGAGTACGTCTGAAGTTTGTTTACTCAGTTCGATGCGGTGTGTTAGGATGAGGACTTTGCGACCTGTTTTACTGATGTAACGTTTAGCGATTTCACTAAAGATGATGGTTTTGCCACCACCCGTTGGCAATTGGAATAATAAATTGGCATTGGGGGGTAAATCTTCTAGCCGCTTGAAAATTTTAGTAACAGCTTCCTCTTGGTACGGATAAAGTCGGCGTGTTTCTGCAGCTTGAATGGGTTCTTCGGTCATAAAAATCGCAATTCGCAAATATACTGCGAAAGCCACGAAAGGGGTCAAAATTTAATCACATAAATTGTGAAGATTTTAACACGGCCTGAACAAGGCGTGGAATACTGTAAATTCGCAGCATGTTCAACCGCGTTCCCAGAAACCTCTTGCCACTGTTATCAGGAGCACTGATGGGGTTGTCGTGGTACTACCACCTCAGTCTGCTCATGTTGGTAGCCTGGTTGCCTTTGCTTGCCTTTGAAACAGCCTACCGCGAGGGGCATATCAGCAATTGGCGTTACAACTTATCCGTTTATTTTGGATTTTTTCTTTGGAATTTGCTTGTCAGTTGGTGGGTGGTAAACGCTTCGGCGGGTGGTGCGGTTGTAGCCTTTGTGGTCAATTCCTTTTTCATGACCATTGTGTTTGTGGTATACACCCGATTACGTCAGGTGCTAGCATTTACAGGCAATCATTGGTTCTTGGTGCCTTTATGGTTAGCATGGGAATATGGTCATACGTTATGGGATTTAACGTGGACGTGGTTGACTCTGGGGAATGTATTTAGCAACCTGCATCCGTTGGTGCAATGGTATGCTTACACGGGCACATCTGGCGGGAGTGCTTGGGTTTTGGTGAGCAATATTTTGATATACCGCACCCTTTCTCAGCCTAGCGCTATCAAGCAGCGGATCCTCACCACAGCCGTGGTGATCTTGCCAATAATTGTTTCACTAACGCTTTACTTGCTTCCGACGAAGAACCCAGATTCGACAAGTAAGGTGGTGGCCGTTCAGCCGAATATTGACCCTTATAACGAGAAATTTTTCACAGGCTTTAGCGAGCAGTTTGAGAAAACGGCGGCAATGGTGACCCCAGAGTTAGATAGTAGTGTTGATTTACTCATTTTTCCAGAAACCTTTATCTCTGAAAACCTAAATGAAGAGGTGATGAATGAGCGTGAGGAAATCGATTGGTTTCGCGGAACATACCTTCACAGTTACCCTAAACTAACCATTGTCGCCGGCAGCAATTCCTATCAATTGTTTAATGATATCACCAAACATCCCAGCACAGCGCGGTTTGATGAACGCGTAAAAGCATGGTTTGATGTATACAACACTGGCATTTGCATTACAACACAGTCGGTGCAATTGTACCACAAATCCAAATTAGTTCCAGGAGTAGAGCGGATGCCTTTTCCGGCACTATTCAAGCCTTTAGAGGCGTTGGCCATAGACATGGGGGGCACAATGGGCAGTTTAGGGACACAGTCGGGACGAACCGTTTTTAAAGACCAGTGCGGACGATTGTCGGCACCGGTCATTTGTTACGAGAGCGTTTATCCCGATTTTGTAAGGGAGTACATTCAGTTGGGTGCTCAATTAATTACTATCATCACCAATGACGGCTGGTGGGGGAACACCCCGGGTTACCGTCAGCATAAGGACTATGCCCGATTGCGAGCCATTGAATGTCACCGGTGGGTAGTGCGCAGCGCCAATACTGGCACCAGTTGTTTTATACACCCCAATGGGGACATGGAGCAGGAAACCGCGTGGTGGCAACCAGCTGTAATTACCGCACAAGTGGGGTTGTATAACGATCAGACCTTTTTTGTGAAACATGGCGATTTGCTTTCATATACCGCAAGTGTTATTGCCATTCTATTGCTTGTGTGGCGACTGCTGATTTTTGTATTAAGATTGGTAACAAAGAACCCGTGAGCTTCGGGAAAAAAACTGTAATTTCAACCTTTCAGACCTGATTATGGAAAAATTTGATGTGACCATTATTGGCGGCGGTCCCGGTGGATATGTAGCCGCAATTCGTTGTGCCCAGCTTGGCATGAAAACAGCGTTGATTGAAAAATACCCTTCGTTGGGGGGGACCTGTTTGAACGTGGGATGTATTCCATCAAAAGCCTTGCTAGACTCGAGTGAACATTTTTACAATGCCATGCATCATTTTGAAGAGCATGGGATAGATATAAAAGCCCCTAAAGTCAATCTAAAGCAGATGATTGAGCGGAAGCGGGGTGTTGTTAAAATGACTGTTGACGGGATTAATTTCTTGATGAAGAAAAACAAAATCACGGTTTATACTGGTATTGGCAGTTTTGAAAGCAAGAATACCATTGCTGTCACCAAAGCAGACGGTAGCAAGGAAGTTATTGAAACAGTAAAAACCATTATTGCCACAGGTTCAAAACCTGCTAGCTTACCTGGGATTGAGATAGACAAGAAGCGTGTCATTACCTCTACCGAAGCACTAGAAATGCAAGAAGTGCCAAAACATTTGGTAGTAATTGGTGGTGGTGTTATTGGACTCGAGTTGGGCAGCGTATATGCTCGTTTAGGAGCCAAGGTAACGGTGGTTGAGTTTATGGACCGTATTATACCAGGAATGGATGGTGCATTGAGCAAGGAATTGCAACGTGTATTAAAGAAAAATCTTGGTTTTGAATTCATGATGAAGCACCGTGTTACTGGTGTTAAGGCCACAGCCAAGGAAGTTACCGTGAGTGTATTGAATGCTAAAGAGGAGTCTGTAGAAGTAAAAGGTGACTATTGCCTAGTGTCTGTTGGTCGTCGCCCATACACCGATAATCTTGGTTTGGAAAAAGCTGGGGTGAAGGTAGACAACCGTGGTCGCATTGAAACCGATGATCATTTAAAAACCAATATCGACGGCATTTATGCGATTGGGGACGTGGTGAAGGGTGCTATGTTGGCGCATAAAGCAGAAGAAGAAGGCACTTATGTTGCTGAATTGTTGGCTGGCCAGAAACCGCACATCAATTACAACTTAATTCCTGGCGTTGTATACACCTGGCCAGAAGTAGCAGGCGTTGGTTATACCGAAGAGCAGTTAAAAGAAAAAGGCGTTAAATATAAAGTAGGTAATTTCCCTTTTAAAGCGAGCGGTCGTGCCCGTGCGAGCATGGATACGGATGGCTTTGTTAAAGTATTGGCTGATGAAGCCACCGATGAAATTCTTGGTGTGCACATGATTGGCCCGCGTACAGCGGATATGATTGCAGAAGCCGTGGTGGCGATGGAGTACCGTGCGAGTGCAGAAGACATTTCCCGTATGAGTCACGCTCACCCAACCTTCACTGAAAGCATGAAAGAAGCCTGCTTGGATGCTACTGCCAAACGAGCCATTCATATTTAATCGTTAGCCATGACAAAAGTTGCCATCATCATGGGCAGTCAAAGTGATTTGCCAACCATGCAGCCAGCTGCCGAAGTACTTGAGCAATTGGGCGTTTCCTGTGAGATTGATATTGTATCAGCGCACCGTACTCCACAGAAAATGTTTGACTTTGCTCAGCATGCTCATGAGAGGGGCATTCGCGTTATCATTGCTGGAGCTGGAGGAGCTGCACATTTACCAGGCATGGTTGCATCGTTGACGCCATTGCCAGTCATTGGTGTCCCAGTGAATAGCAGCAACAGTATTCACGGTATGGATAGTTTATTAAGCATTGTTCAAATGCCGAATGGCGTACCAGTAGCCACCGTTGCTATTGGTGCTGCGCAAAATGCGGGTATATTAGCCGCACAGATTTTGGCAACGGGTGATGACGCTTTATTGCAGCGTATTTCAGACTTCAAGCACACTCTGCGGGACAAAGTGCTTCATGCTAGTGCTCAATTAAAGAACAAATCCTAGCGCCATGTCCCATAAAACGAATCTTGTCAAACTAGGGGATGTGCTCCATCAGTTCCTAAGTCAGGAAAAATTGGACATTAAAATCTCTCAGAACGTGGTTCGTAATTCGTGGAGTGAGATTGCTGGCGAGATGGTGGCTAGGCACACGACCTCTATTCAGTTTCAAAACAAGACCCTACTTATAACCATTGATTCTGCGGCCTTAAAGCATGAGTTGAGTTTCCAGACCGAAGCCTTAATTACTAACATCAATAAATTTTGTGGTTACCGGCTAATTGATTCGCTAGTCATACGATGAGAAAATTATTATTTGTCCTTCTTAGCATTCCCACCCTTCTTGTTTCGCAAAACGACTCGTTGGTATTGCGTAAGATATATGATTACTACCTTGTCAAGGGCAAGGCTTACGATCATTTGCGCGACCTCACCAAAAACATTGGAGGACGCTTAAGTGGGAGTCCCCAAGCTGCCAAGGCTGTAGCCTGGGCACAAGCCATCATGAAGGCTTCGTTGGCCGATACCGTGTACTTGCAACCTTGCATGGTACCGCATTGGGAGCGTGGTGCAAAAGAAATTTGTTTGCTCACGGCCAACGGAAAAAAAACACCACTCAATGTAACGGCCCTTGGAAGTTCTGTTGGGACTGGCGAAAAAGGTTTGACCGCTAATGTTGTTGAAGTCCGCTCCTTTGATGAGTTGGAACAACTTGGCGCAGCGGTGAAGGGGAAAATCGTTTTTTACAATGTGTTTTTTGATCAGCGACACATTTCTACAGGATCGGCCTATGGTGAGACGGTGAAGTACCGTGCTCTGGGGGCAAGTCGTGCCGCCAAATATGGCGCCCTAGCTGTATTGGTTAGAAGTATGAGTTCGGTTGCGGATGATGAGCCCCACACGGGTAACATGCGGTACGATACCACGATTAGTCGCACAAGAATTCCCGCAGTTGCCTTGAGTTACTTTGCGGCAGATGCCCTGCATGCCGCTTTGGAAAAACAAACCTCTGTTACTGTTTATTTAGAAACCCATTGTAAGCAGCTTCCACCCTCCCCTTCTTATAATGTAGTAGCACAGTTGAATGGAACGGTAGACCATAAAATATTGGTATCAGGAGGTCATTTGGACAGTTGGGACAATGGAGAAGGAGCGCACGATGATGGCGCTGGCGTGGTGCAGACCATTGAGTTGCTATATATGTACAAAGCCCTTGGGCTGAAGCCGCGGCACACGATTCGTGTGGTGGCCTTCATGAATGAAGAAAATGGATTGGCAGGTGGCCAAGCCTATGCCAAGGAGGCTGCACAAAAAAAAGAAGTTCATTTAGCCGCACTTGAAACCGATGCCGGAGGGTTTACACCAAGAGGTTTTGGGGTGGACACCTTGAATGGATTATACACGACTGTAGCCGGTCTAAAAAAACTATTTGATCCCTATCTTACCTTGCATCTCACCTCAGAAGGAGGCGGTGCTGATATATCACCGCTTGAGGAAATGAAAGTACCGTGTATTGGATTTGAACCCGATAGTCAGCGTTATTTTGACATCCATCACACAGCGCGCGACGTGTTTGAAACGGTGAACAAACGTGAATTGCACTTGGGTGGAGCCGCCATTGGAGCCTTGATATACCTGCTTGATCAACACCTGTAGCATGAACAAGCCCTCATTTGTTTACGAAGAAGAAGATGCAAAAGGCCAAGAAATACTCGAGGCCATTTCAGCCGCTGGCGCTTTTAATAAATGGATGTTCAGCACCATTCGTCCCTTTTGCCAAGGACGCATTCTTGAAATTGGCAGTGGTGTGGGTAACATCTCTTCCTTTTTCATTCATGAAGGCGCAACATTTGCCTTAAGTGATATTCGCGAAGGGTACCGTGAGCGGTTGAAGCGGCAGTTCGCCAACCAACCTGTTTACAATATCGACATAGTAGACCCCCACTTTGCGTTAAATCAAGAAGAACTACTGGGCTCCTTTGATACCTGTTTTGCACTAAATGTGGTGGAGCATGTTGAAGACGATTCACTAGCCATACAAAACATGTTACAATTGTTGAAACCGGGAGGCCGCTTAATTATTCTCGTTCCAGCTTATCAATGGTTGTATAATCCGATTGACAAGTCCTTAGGGCACTACCGTCGTTACACCCCTTCGTCATTGAGTCAATTAATGAGGGCCCATGGTCCTTTAGAAAAGCTCTTCAGTTTCAACTTCACGGGCATTGCTGCATGGTGGATGGGCGGCAAACTGTTTCGACAGGATACGATTCCCAAAGGGGAAATGAAATTATACAACACCTTTGTACCCGTTTTTAAAATCGTGGACAAGATGGTTTTCAACAAAGTAGGTTTGTCGGTTATTGGCGTGATTAAGAAACCCTAAATCGAGGTCCTCACCCTACCCTTTGCCTTTATTTGTCCCTTTTTTTAATCCACGCGCTAACAGCGGGCGCTAATTCCTTTTGGGATTTACCACCGACGAAGACACCAATATGTCCGCCCTTGAAACTATACAGTTCTTTGTCCTTACTGCCCACATGGTCATTCAAGGGAATGGTTGCAGCAGGTGGCACTAGGTGATCTTCTGTGGCATAGATATTGAGCAGAGGACAAGTAATGGTTTTGAGTGACACTTTGTGTCCGCCTACCTCCAACTGTCCCTTCACTAATTTATTTTCTTGATAAAGATCCTTCATGAATTGGCGAAAGCATTCGCCCGCTTGATCAGGGCTTTCGCTGATCCATTTTTCCATGCGGAGGAAATTGAGAAGCTTATCCTTATCGTTGATGGAGTTGGAGAGGGACTGTTGCTTTTGCACCTTCATCATTGGCTTTAACATGTCGAAACCTTGATTTAAGAAATCACCAGGAATTAATCCACGGTTGCCTTCCACCAAGGCATCAAAATCCATGTCCTTGCTCCAACGGAACAATAAACCATCGTTCGTACTGAAATCAACAGGTGTCACGTGTGTGACTAAATTTTTGACTTTAGCTTGATGCAGTGCTGTATAAATCAGACTGAGTGTGCCGCCTTGGCAGATGCTAAGAATGTTCACTTTCTCCACACCATGCGCTTGGCGAATATGATCCACGCAATGATCGATGTAACCATTCACATAATCATCGATTGTTAAGTACCGGTCGCTTGCAGTTGGGAACCCCCAATCGATCAAGTAAATATCCATTCCAGCATCCAACAAGTTACGGATATAACTACGGTCTTCCTGGAGGTCCAGCATTTTATAGGTGTTAACCAAGGCATACACTATTAATACAGGTGTTTTAACCGTTGCGGGTGCGCCGCGATCGTATTTAAACAAACGCAGTTTATCCTCACTATAGACTTCTGTTTTTGGCGATGTGGCGATATCTACATCTTCAATTGATTTGAGTGTCTCGTAGCCCTTCAGCATTTTGTTACTGAGTTCGGTGAATTCCTGCAGTAAGTTTTCCATTGGTCAATTTTGAAAGGTAAAGATAGGGATAATTGTTAATGGGTAATGGGTAATGGCGGGAACGCTGAAATCATTTGTTAATGGGTAATGGTTAATGGCGGGAACGCCGCATGCGCCAAACTTCTAATTAAAAATTGAGAATTAAAAGTTGAGAATGGAGAATTGAGAATTGAAGCGTTGACTTTCATTTACGCGTGAATTGTAAATGGTGAATTGTAAATGGTTAATAACGTGAACGCTGCATGCGCCAAATTTCAAGTTGAGAGTTGAGAGCAATTGAGAGTTGAGAGCAATTGAGAGTTGAGAATGGAGGATTGAAGCGTTGACTTTCATTTACGCGTGAATTGTAAATGGTGAATTGTAAATGGTTAATAACGTGAACGCTGCATGCGCCAAATTTCAAGTTGATAGTTGAGAATGGAGAGTTGAGAATGGAGAGTTGAGAATGGAGAATTGAAGCGTTGACGTTCATTTACGTATGAATTGTAAATGGTGAATGGTAAATTGTTAATGGCGTTTCTCCACCCCCCCACCCTCTAACCCCTAACCTCATTTTTGGAGAGTTGAGAATGGAGAATTTAAGCCTTTACCCCCCCACCCTCGAACCTCTACCCTTTTAATTGGTTAATGGCGTGAACGCTGCAGGCGCTAAATGAAATTGTGATTGGAGACTGGTGATTAACGGATGGGGTTAGTCGCCAGTGATCTCATCCTTGCCATTGGTGAGTATGAACGAGGTGGTTAGATCATCGATAAAGGCTTCAGATTGGTGATCGGGGTTCCAGAAATAGACATTTAAATAATCGCCTTCTCGGATAGTTTTTGGTGCATCCGTTCCGAATTCATTGTAAACCCATTGGTTGGCTGGCACAATCGTATTAACATACCCTACGCCATAGTGGTAAACCGAATCGCCGTGCGATAACGCATAAACTACATGCACATTGTTCATGCGATCGTTCCGTTTTATTCGAAAAGCAACCTTAATTTTTGGAAATCCTTTGAACTGCATGAAAGCAGGCACCTTGTATTTAAACGATGCTGCATACTCAATCCCAGTGTTTAAATGTGCGGACTTATTTCCCCCGTAGGCTTGTTGGCTTGTAATGTCTGCAGAAGACAATGCCTCAAAGTTTTCGCGTATTTCAGATAGCCGAACAATGTAATCGGGGTTTACAGGAAAACGGTTTACAGGATGGAGTTCAAAAAACATTTGTCGGTAATAGGCGGCATGCGTGTAATTCGCATTGAGAATTCCCTTTCTTAATTGGTACGCTTTTAATTGAAACAAGGCCGTTCCAATGATTGCCACTACCACTAAGAGCCGTTTGCGTGTTGACTCTTTGTAGGTGACCGCCAATAAAATGCCGAAGACTGATGAAATATCGACAATTGTCCTCGGCGCAATGTTATAATACCACCAAAAACCGTACACTAAAAACATACCTATTGCTGTGAGATACAACCACACCAAGCGCCAGTTTTTACCGATGGAGCCGATTGCTGTTAAGGGCAAGAGTAAAATGGGCGTGTACCAAAGCACACCACTTTGAAAGCCAGTTAAATTCATGAGCACATGGTCCCACCGGTGCCAGGTAAAATGTCCAACCGTATACGTATTCGCCACTAAGCTGCCGGTTTGAAGCAGGGTGATACGAAACGACCAGAAGAGCAATGCCACCAAAATTAGAAGCGGTTGCCATGTAGCTTTTATATGGATTTGTTGCAGCAACTTACTGATAGAGAAAGGTTGGTAAAAAAACAGGAGGCCAGTGAGCGTAAGGAGGTTGACGGGACGGATGGTGATAACAAGCAGGGCAAAGGCACCCATGAATAAAAAGGCCTTTACTGTTTTCCCCATAAAGAAACGTTGAGCGGCATAATAACACGCTGTGATAGCAAAAAAGGAATAAACGTGGCTATAACAACCATTAAAAATGGCGTAGACAAAAAGGTTCGTTCCGAGCAGCAGACAGAGAATAGCAAAAAGAGCGGCCTGTTTACTTTGGGTAATGGCCATGATTATTTTATCCAATAACAACAAGGCCAGCCAAGCATAGAAGATAGCGGACAAAGCCATTAGCAATTGGTACGGCCAAGAAAAGCCATCCATGGGCTGCGTGGTAAGCTTTGCCAGAAGGTGGCCTGTTAAAAAAAAGGGAAGTTGTAACAACGCTACCCCAGGGTAATAGAGATTGATTTTACGGGCACCATATTGCACCATAAAATGGTTCAGTGGGTCATCGTTGTTGGCGGGGTAATACCTTTTATAAACTTCTGGGAACCACTGAAATTCGTAGGTATGATCTTGGTAGATAAATGTAGCTGGCAGGTAGCTGTAGTAACCCAATCCGTCGGCAACAAGGATACGGTAGTGCGGCTGATCAAGAGGGCGCAGAAAGGCAAGCATTGCCAACATGAAGAGGAGAGTACCAGCTTTCCAACGGGATGACATGTCACAAAGCTAAGGAAATGTTTGGTGGGAGGAGGTAATAAAAAAACCCGCCCCCAAACATGAAAAAAACGGGGCGGGTCTGGTTCTTTAACTAAAAAGTTAAGAATTATGATTTGCGTGCTTTTGCCTTCACGACAGGGCGGGTTGACGCTGTGTGTTGCTTTAAGTCGCGCAGTTCTTTGCGGAGAGCGTGAATCGTTTTATTGAGTTCATTGATCTCTGATTTAAATACGAAGGGAAGGTGTGAAAGGTTGCGTTCGAATTGCAGATCGTTCATTTTTTTTATTTCCATGCTCAGGTTGAGGACTTCGCCCTTGGCCTTGCTGAATTTTTCGCTGGCAAAAAGTTCGGTGAACATTTTGTCGCTAATGGCCACCCAGCGGTTGTACATTTCATTTGAAGTTGGCACTTCTGTGATTTTGCCACCCTTCATTTTCTCCATGTATTCCTGTGAGAGGTTTTCCATTACTTTACGCGAAGTTTCCTGCAACAAAATCTGAAGTTCAGCTTGTTTTACCATCGATTCGGACATTTTGTCCATCATGCGTAAAGCCGCTTCAGCACTTTCTTTTTCCTTTCCTGCATTGGCCACTTTCATCATGGGTTCAAACGTGCGGGTAAACAAACCAGACATGTTTTTGTAAAACTCCTCCATGTTGTTGTAAGCATCGTTGCTGAATACCGGTGATGTTGCGAGTTCCTTCATTTTGGTCATGAACTCGTGGGACATGTTGTTGGTGTTAGAAAAGAATTGTTGTAATTCTTTCATGCCGCTTTCAAATGCCGTTTTGATGTTGTTCTCCTCAAAAGCAGTACCAAACATTTCTTTTACCAGGTTACGGTATGCTTCAGGCTGCATGAATTTATTCATCCATTCTTGATTGAACTGGCCATTTTTCATGGCATCCATCATGGGTTGAAAGTACGCTTGCATATCCGCATACATTTTATTGCCTTGCATGTAATCCCCAAAAATGTTCTTACCAAATGAATTGTTCATTTGCTCCATCATAGTGGTGTAGGAGGTTTGCATGGTGTTCATCCACGATTGATACATGTTTTGGAAAGCGGAATGATCGCCAGCCATAAACTTTTTGTATGCCTCATTGGTTTGAGCAGTCATATCCGCTTGACGGGAAGTCCACTCGTTAAAAATGGCTTGTGGATTGCTGAATTTGTTCATCCATTCGTTCGATGCATCCTTCATGCTATTGAAAGGGTTGGCGAACTGGTTTTGGTTCCAGTTAAATGCAGTGTTAGGCATTGCGCCTTGCATCTGTTTTGCAGCGTTCATCATGTTTTCGAAAAAACGGTTGTGACTCTCTGCGATCACA
>CANGWA010000059.1 GCA_947457335.1 Sphingobacteriaceae bacterium | reverse complement strand
TTTTAAAAGGCCCTAAAAATTCTTTAGACCGCACGGGGTATTGGATGCTATTGACATCGTCGCTACAGATGCTATCGGCGAACATGACTTGTTGTGGTTCGAGTTCGAGCACTTCTTCGATGTAATCGATGATTTGGTTAACGCTGTCGATGGTAGTGATGGCGCCGGGGTACCACTTGCGAATAATTTTGAGGCGTTCTTTTTTGAGCATAGGAACAGGTTACAGGATGATGTTGTTTTCAGGTTGTAAGGCAGGAGGAAGATCGGTTTCGCCCAGCATTTCTCGCAAATCAATTTCAATATTTCTGCTGATTTGAGAGATGGGTACATCGTTGGCATTGCCTTCGAAGGGGTTTTCGGTGCTTTCACCAATTTGGTCGAGAGAGGTGAATACCCATGAGATGAGCATAGAGAAAGGCACCACGCACCACACCATGTGTCCGTTCATAAAACCAGCTGTAGCGGTATTGAGCTCGTCAAATTCATTCAGCATGCAAAAGGGCAGTAACACTACAAACAGTTTCACTAATATTTTGTTAACGGTGGCGAACTGACGGGGGTAGGGAAAGTTCTTGATGCGTTCAGAACGGCCTTGTGCATCGGTTAAATCTTTGAGTGTGCGTTCGAGTTCGATAAACGTCATTACATCGAGTGCTCCGGATGCATGAAGGGATTTGAGGCTTTGGCCCTGCAAGGCCAACAATTGCGCGGCTTTGTTTTTTGTGGAAAGAATTTTGGCGCATTCGGTTTCGTTGAGGTATTTTTTAAGTTCATCCGCTAAAGGCGAGGTATGTTCAGGCACGTGGAATGTTTTTTCCTGGAATTCACGGTTATTGATTTGCGTCATGGTTTCCCATCCTCTTGGTTCACGCATGGCATAACGCAAGGCGGTGAGCCATGCAAAGTGGCGATACACCAAATTTTTAACAGCAGTGGGGTCATCAATCATGTCGCGGCATTGTATGGCCCAGGTGCGGCTGCTGTTAACAATGGAGCCCCAGATTTGGCGCGCTTCCCACGTGCGGCTGTAAGTTTGACTATTTCTGAACCCCACAATAAATGCCGTAGCTGTTCCAAGGAGGGCCACCACGGTCCACGGCAAGGCAATGAAGCGGACATGAAAACATTGATAAACAATTACCGGCACGAGGCCGATCACAAACAGGTGGTACACGTTGCGGCGTGTCCATAAAAATACCTCAAAATTGCCGTAGCGTTTTCCGGTGTGAATGTTTTTGTTTCTCTTTTGGTTGGATGTGAAATTAAGCAATTGCAGCATACAAGCCCACATAACTAGGGTACGGTAAACGCTGAAAAAATAGATGGAGAGCGGGCACCGCGGCATAGAAGTTGACAAGCATTAGCCGATATAAATTATGTGGTAGGGCGCTGCCATTGCAAAGCATTTTTTATATTTGATAACTCGACACATGCGTAAATCACTCTTACTTCTTTTTTTCTTTTTTGCGACGGCAACCATGTCTTATGGACAGCGACTGACGCAATTTTCAACCGACACCACTAAGTTTACTAACGATTTGAACCAGTTCTTTATGGAGTTTTCGGCGAACAAGGACCAAGCCGCCGATTACATGAAGAAATTTGAGCGGTTGTGGAAGGAGAATAAAATTTCGGGGTATTACAAGGAGCTCACGATGAACACGTGCAACATCATGCTCAACCGCCGCATGAAGCCTTATCCCTTTTTTGTCGGGTATCTCAACACCATTATCAATACTTTGGAAAATAATCGCTCTGGCGAGTCCTTTGATAATTGGCACGATTGTTTGCTGAAGATGCTTGCGGGCAAGAGTAACCGTGGTGTGCAGGAGTTCTATGCGATGAGCGAGAATATTTTCACCAACAATACCTTTTATAAAACACCTTCCTATACCTACAAAACTATAGAGGATAATTTCAAGTTCACCTATGACTCGATTCCCATGGTGATCTTTGAAAACGTTACCGTAGTGGGTTCTAATCCCCGTGGCGATAGCATTGCCATTGAAGAAACCAGTTGTATTTTTTACCCAACCAGTGGACGGTTAGTGGGTAAGAATGGCAGGGTGTCGTGGGCCCGTTGTGGATTAGACAACGAGGTGTTTGCTACAATCAAGCGCTACAATATTGATTGCAAGATTGGCAGTTACACATCAGACAGTGCCGTATTTACCGGTAAACAATTTTTTGATAAACCGCAGTTGGGTAAATTGACCGACCGCATTATTACAGAGAACAATAACATTACCTTTCCTCGATTTGATTCTTACAGCAAGCGGTTGTTGGTGAAGGACATTTATCCTGGCGTGGATTATGACGGTGGATTTGGCATGCGCGGCCCTACGTTTGTGGGTTCTGGCAATCCTGCGCGCATTATCATTAACAAGGACGATCAAAAGTTCATGGAGATCAGTGCGAGGGCTTTTGGGATGAGCAAGGACAAGATAGCGGCCAATCCAGGGGTCTTGAAATTGTTTCTAGACAAGGATACGATTTATCATCCAGGAATCAGTTTTACCTATCAAATGGATAAAAAATTGGTGACGATTATTAGGGGGGACGATGGGTTACAGAAGACGCCGTTTCAGAATACGTTTCACAAATACGACATGTATTTTGAACAGATTTTGTGGAATACGGAAGAGCCGACAATGACTTTCAATTTCCTTCCTAACAATAACCAAGGCGAGGCGTATTTTGAATCCACCGATTTTTTTACCCGTGAAAAAGCAGAAGCGGTGCGCATGGGGGAGAACATCAACCCGATTTTTAAAATGATTGATTATTACAACGCTAACAACAAACCATTAAACTTCACGGTGGTTGATTTTGCGAAATATTTAAAGTACATGGCGGTGGACTTGCGCCCGATTATTTTCAAGATGGCCATTTTCGGATTGGTGTATTTTAATCCCGAGACCGACATGATTTCAGTGCGCCAGCGCCTGTTTGATTATGCCGAGAACATTAAGCACAAGCACGATTACGATATTATTACATTACACTCGGTATTGCCCAATCGCGACAATGCATCGATGAATTTGATGAATTACGACATCACCCTTCGTGGGGTTAAAATGGTGTTGTTAAGTGATACCCAAAAGGTGTTTATGTTTCCGAAAGACGGGGAGATTTTATTGAAGAAGAACCGTAAGATGAATTTTAATGGCACGGTCGCTTCGGGTAAGTTTGAGTTTTGTGGAAAGGACTTCATGTTTGATTACGATAATTTCAAGATCAATATGAATACGATTGATTCCATTCGCATTTTTGTCGAATCCTTTGAACCAGATGTTAATGGCAACATTCCATTCCGTAAAGTACAGACGTTGATTGAAAACGTGAGTGGTGAATTGCGGATAGATGGACCTAAAAACAAATCCGGTTGGCTCAAGGCGCCTACCTTTCCAAGTTTTAGAAGTTTCAAGGAGAGTTATGCGTTTTATGACAAACGAAAAATTTATAAAGGCGTGTATGACCGTGATAAATTCTATTTCAAGCTCGACCCCTTTAACATCGATAGTCTCGATAATTTCCGCAATGAAGCCTTGCGGTTTGATGGCCTATTTTCTTCGGCCGATATTTTCCCTTCCTTCAGAGAAACACTCACTTTGCAAAGCGATTACAGTTTAGGTTTTATCAGGCAAACGCCTCCGGGTGGATTTCCGATATACGGCGGCAAGGGGAATTTTGACAAGACCATCAGTTTGAGCAACCGTGGATTGCGGGGTGCAGGGGACCTTAATTTTAGTTCCAGTGCATCGAAGGTGGGGGATTTGATTTTGTTCCCCGATAGTGCCAATGGCATTGCTTCTACGTTTGATGTCAAGGAGGGCACGGACCCTGAATTTCCGACGGTACACGGTGATTCGGTGCGGTTGCATTTTATGCCCTATGATGAAATGCTGCAAGCCTTTGACCAACGCACCCAATTTGTGTCGTATAAGGAGAAAGTCACTTTTCACGGCCGTTACGATTTGACATACCGCGAATTGATTGGTGACGGTCGGGTGGAGTTTGACAAAGCTTCAATGCTTTCGCGCAATATTAAGTTTGAGCGAAGAAAATTTAATTCCGACACCGCCAACTTTAAGCTCAAGGCCTTTAACGAAGAGGGGCTGACGTTTAGTACAGTGAACGTTAACGCGAAAATTGATTTCGACAAACGGATAGGTGAATTTATTACTAACGGCGAAGGGTCGTTTGTGAAATTTGATAAGTGCCAATACATTGCCTATATGGACCGGTTTAAGTGGTACATGGATGCTGAGGACATTGAATTGGGCGATACACAAAAGAAGTTGGATGCCGATGCGAGCGAAAGTGGATTGGATTTAGAAGGTCCTGAGTTTATTAGTGTGCATCCAAAGCAAGACTCACTCCGCTTTTTTGCTCCAGGGGCAAAGTACAATTTGAGAAAGTACATTATTCGTTGTAAAAACGTGCCATACATCAATGTCGCCGATGCGCGGGTGACTCCGAAGGATGGAGATGTGACCATTTTTAAGAATGCGGTCATGGACACATTGAAAGCCTCGTGGATACTGGCCAATACCACTACCAAGTATCACACAATTCGCAACACTACGGTGAATATTTTTGGGCGGTTTGATTACCTGGCCTCTGGTGAATACCAGTACCTCGATGAAAACGATAAGCCGTACCTGATTCGTTTCCAAACCATCAAGCCCGATACAGCGGGACAAACGGTGTCGGATGGGGACATTCCCGAAAAGGACAATTTCAAGTTCAACGATTACTTTAGTTTTGCAGGTAAGGTGCGGCTCTTCGCTGCACAGCAGTTCTTAACGTTCGATGGTGGCACCAAGATTGTACACAATTGTCCAACCATTGGTAAATCCTACCTCCGCTTTACGGGAGAGATCAATCCTAAGGACATTCAGATCCCCATCCCCAAGAAGGCCATTGACATGAAGGGCGCAGCCGTGGGAACAGGGTTGTTTTTTGCGTTGGACTCCAACATGGTGTACCCTGCCTTCATTTCTCTGCAAGGAGGGCGTTCGGCTAAGGACTTGATTGAAGCAGACGGCCTGCTCACGTACGATAAAGAGAACAAACAGTACGAAATTTCGAATAAGGAAAAATTGGAGGAGATGAGTTTGCCTGGAAATTACGTGAGTCTGAGTACTGAAACTTGTGGCATTTATGCGGAAGGGGCTTTTAACATGAGCTCAGATTTGGGGCAAGTGAAAATAAAAACGGCTGGTAATGCGCAATATGTGCCGGAGCGCGACAGTGCCATGTTCAACTTAATGATGGTGTGTGATTTCTTTTTCGATAATGGGTTGCTAAAGAAAATGGCCAAGGATTTTGAAATTTATTTGAGTTCACTAAATCCAACCCCGTTTGAGGGCGACTTGTTTAATCACGGCATGATTGAATTGCTGGGCAAGGAGCGGGGGGACCGAGCCATTTCAGAATTGAACTTGTATGGCAACTACAAACGCTTCCCAGATGAGTTTGAGAAGAGTCTCGTGTTCAACGAAATTCATATGGTTTACAATAGGCGATTGAAAGGGTATGTTTCTATAGGACCAGTGGGGTTAGCAAACATTTATAAGAATGAGATTTTTAGGTACATCCCGAACGCAATTATTGTCATTAAGAAGGTAAAAGGAAATGATCAGATTGATATCTACCTTGAAGTGGACGCCAATACATGGTATTATTTTACCTATTACCGCGGGGTGATGCTAGTGGCATCCAGTAACGATGAATTTAATAAGTCCTTGAATGAGATGAAGGCGAAGAACAAAAAACTTAATGTGGAGAAGGGTCCTTCTTACCGCTTCGACCAAACCAGTAAGAAGAAGAAGGAACAGTTTATTGATAAACTGACTCAATTAGGCGTCATCGGTAATAACGATGGCAGTGGTGAGGGCGAAGAGCCGGCTAAGGAAGAATAAGCACTTTACGGACCACATTGTTTTTTTACCAATTCACGCGGGTCGTCAATTTTGTACTGGATTTTCCATTTTGTTTCGTAAGAATAGCCCAAGGCAAGGGCTTTCTTCCACCACTCACACGCCTCGCTTTTTTTACCCATGGCAAAGAGGGTGTTGGCTTTGTTGTTCATGGCGTAGGCATAGGTGGGATGTAAGGCCAACGAACGGTTGTACCACAGGATAGCGGTATCGTATTTTTTTAAAGCCATGTACACCAATCCCATTGCGTTGGGCGTGGCGTAATCCACCGAGTCGAGGCCAAATGCTGTTTCTAAATCATGGAGGGCGGCCGCATAATTACCACCAAAATAATTTGAAACGCCGCGAATATAATACGCATCATTTTTATTTTGAGCATACTGCACCCATTTGTTTGCAAAGTAAACGGCTGAGTCGGCTTGCGGAGGCAACACGTTGAAAGCGTAGTAACCAGTGAGTTGTTCTAAAGTCGAAACGCGGGTGGTATCCATGGAGTAGGCGAGCCATAAATAATGCCGTTGGTTGTTGCGCTTTTCTTCATCCGTCATTTCAGCAATAGCGTTTTCGTAGAGCGCTGCTTTTAGTAACACCGGTTCGGATTTCGTTCTGTCTAATGCAATTACTGTATCCAAACAGTTGATAGCCTCTTTGTAATGCCCTGAAGCAGCCAAGAGCCGTGACTTCTCGAGGTAAGCATCGTAGTATTGGTCTATTGCGATCGCCTTGTCATAATCGAGCAGTGCATGGAGGGTATCGTGCAGCATTTGGTAGCAAACAGCGCGTCCGTAATACCCCATGCCAGTGGCTTGAAGGTTCAGTGACTTGTTGCTGTATTCCAAGGCTTTCGTGTAATTATTACTGGTATAGTAAGTGGAGGATAGGTACAAAAAGGGGGTGACGTCGTTAGGGTTTAGTTCCGATGATTTAACGAAGTCGTTGATGGCGGCGGCGGTATCGCCCGCGTATAGATGCGCCAATCCTCTACTGTAGTAAAGTTGGTGATTGTTAGGTTCGTAGCGCAGGGCCCGGTTGTATTCGTTAACGGAAGCTGTATAATCACCGAGCATGGTTAGCGTCATGGCTTTTTGAAAGCGGGTGCGAACAGCAATGGTGTCTGACCGAAGGACTTTATTGCAATCATTCAAGGCTGCTTCATAGCGTCCATTGATGTAATAGGAGATGGCCCGGTTGTGGTAGGCAAGAAAATAATTGCTATCGATGGCAATGGCTCTTCCATAGTGCAGGCGGGCTTTTAGACTGTCGTTTAATTTATCAAAGAGTAATCCAATGTTGAGTTCAATGGTTGGATTTTTAGGATCGGTGTTTCTTGCTGTTAAATAATAATCGAGCGCTTTGTCATAGGCCCCCATGGCATCGTGGGTCAGACCTAAGTTTACCAACGCGCTCGTGTACCAGGATGCGAGTTGAAGCGCTTTGGTGAATTGCCGGTTGGCACCGGCAGTATCGCCGAGATGATAATAAGCCAATCCAAGGGCATTTTGGTAGCCGGCATTCGTCGGATCACCTTTGACGGCTTTTTCTAAAAGCGGAAAGGCTTGATTGGCATAATTTCGATCGAGATGATTGTAAACCAAATTTGCTTCAATCAAGGCGAGCCCTTCACGGTAATTTTTCTCCGCTTGCTTTTTTTTCATGCTTGCGCAGCCCGCAAACACCATGAGAATGAGTAAACCGAATTGGGACTTCATTTGCCGGGTGGAACCAACACTTCGGTGGAACAGTATTTTTTTACCAATTCGTGTGGGTCTTCAATATCGTATTCCTCTCGCCATTCGGGTTTATAAACATAACCGATGGAGATGGCCTTGTTCCAATACTCACAGGCTTTATCTTTTTTCCCGTTTGAAAAATAACTGTTTGCTAAGTTGTTGTAGGGATATTCGTATTTTGGATCGAGGCGTATGCACTTTAACAAGTCGACCTCTGCCGAATCAAATTTATTCAATCGGCTGTAACACATGCCGCGTGCATTGAGGGAATAGACATGTACCGAATCCTCTCCAATGGCTTTGGAATAATAGTAAGCGCCTAGTTTAAATAACTTGTTGTGTTGGTAAGCCGACCCCATAGAATAATACACGCTTCTTTTGCGTTTAGCGTATTTCATTTCCATCGTGTAATAATACAGGGCACTGTCCATGTTCACTGGTGTGAAGGACCGGCTGTAAAGCCGCGCAAGATTATCCATGGCATACGTGTTTGTTGAATCGCATTTCAATGCTTTGAGGTAACAAGCCCGGGCTTCTTCATACTTTTTTAGTTCCACAAAAGTAATGCCCTTATTATTAAGACTTGGCGCATAGGTGGGTTTGATTTTCAACGCCCGGTCGAAGTCGGTCATTGCTGCTGCGTACTGTTTTCTTTCGTAAGCAATGAGTCCTCTTTCGTTGTAGAGGTAATGGTAAGTGGAATCAATTTCATAGGCTTTTTGTAGATCGGTCAATGCACTGGTGGTATCGCCGGCATTGTGGTAGTTGATGGCGCGGTCGCAATAATAATTAATCGAGCCCCTTATTTTTATGGCTTCGGTGTAATAATAAACGGCTTTTCGGTATTGGCCTTGGTCGGAATAAAAGCTGGCGATGTAGGAATACACTTTAGAGGCGTTGGGATTTAATTTTCTTGCTTCTCTGTATTCACGCAGCGTTGCCGCAGTATCGCCCATTTTATTATAGGTCAGTCCTTTGTACAAGCGCACTTCCCAAGGGTTTTTAGTGGCACGCATGCAACGATCAAACTCAGTCAATGCCTTTTCATAATTTTTAGAATAATAGTTGACCAAGCCACGCTCCAAAAGGGCATTGTAATAATTCGAGTCCACTTTAATCACATAATCCAAATCCTTCATCGCTAATGCATAATTCCCCATCAATCGGTAGGCGATGGCTCGGTTATTATAGCTGTAGAGATAACCGGGATTTAATTCAATCGCTTTATTATAGTATTTAATAGCTTTTTCATATTCGTTCATTTCTACATACAACAAACCGATGTTGTAGTAAATGTCTGGATCTTTAGGATCAAGGTTCTTGGCGGTTAAATAATCATCGAGTGCTGCCTTGTAATTACCGGCTGATTTATACGTCATGCCTCTATTGTTGTAAGCGGCGAGACTCCACTTGCTCATTCCCAACACAATGTTGAATTGCTCAATGGCAGGATTGTAAAGTCCCATGTAGTAATAGGCGAGTCCTAACCCATTGTAATAACGCGACTCTGTGGGGTCGAGTTTAATGGCTTTTTGGAAATAAGGGATGGCTTTGGTGGCGTTCACTCCCGATACAGAATTATAATTCTTTCTGCCATCGATAAGGTCCCACCCTTTCGAATAGGCTTTCTTAGCTCTGGTTTTTGAGGAAGCACAGCCCAGAAGGAGTAGGGCGGAAAAAAAAATGACAATTCGGTTCATTGCTACAAATTTAGTAGAAACTTTAAGGAAAAACGGACGGTTAGCCGATAAATGACGCTTTTGAAACGAAGCGAAGTATTCATTCAAAGAGGATATAAAGCTCACGTCTTGGGTTTTTTTAAACACAATTCCACTCACTGAAATTCACTAATTTTAGCTTCTACCATGAAGCGCACCCTTAAATGGATAGGACTTGTTCTGCTTGTGCTGGTTGTTTTGCCAGTTGTTGTCGCTGCTATTTTGGTAACCATCTATAGCGGCGATATCGCTAAGCGTCTGGTGCAGGAGGCAAAGGAACGTTACCATGTAGAGGTATCGGTTGGAAAAATAACATTGGATGTTTTTGACAATTGGCCACACGCCTCTATCCAACTCAACAGTGTACAGGTGCATGGCGATACATTGGGCCATCAATTCAGTATTCTTGCAGCATCCATTAACTTGTCCTTCAATGCACGCAAACTGCTTGAGAAGTCCTTTGAAGTACGCCAAATCGCCATTCACGATGCTTCTGTGCACGTGGTGCGAACGAAAACAGAAATAGAAGGGCCGGCTCAACAGACCAACGACACTGGAGCCGTGAAATGGAAACTCAGTAAAATAAATCTCAAAAACGTGGATTTGCAATACGATTACCCCGCTATGGGCCGATCGCATGGTGTTATTGCCAAACATGTTGTGCTTCATCTTAAAAAAGTGGAGGAAGGTTTTTCTGGAAACGCAGATGGTACATGGTGGGTAAAGGGTTTAACAGGGAACCGTCAGCACGGCCCCTTTCTTGCCAATACTTCTCTTACTGGCAAAATGGGCTTTACTTGGTTTAACGAGGACCGTACTTTTTTGTTGAAACCATGCGTGGTAAAAGCCGGATTAACGGATGTTCAATTGGCTGCACTGGTTATTGGTAAGGGCGATAAACGGGCTTTATTGCGCTTGGAGGCCAAGCAAGCACAACTCAATCGGTTAAAGGCATTGGTGAACGAAAACATCCGTTTAAAGATAAATCGGTATACCTGTGACAAACCAGTGGATGTGGTTGCAACACTTGTTCTCGATACAGATAGTGCGGCTCCACCAAAGGCAAAGGTGGCATTTCAAACAACGCAAGCTACCGTAACGTTTACTACGAGCGCTGAGTCTTTTAAAGCCTGTACGTTTAAGGGTGTTTTGGACTTATCGACTGGAGACCCTGGTTTGGCAACCATTCGGTTGTATCCATGTCAATTACAATTCAAGGGGCATGCTGTTACAGCAGATGTTCGCATTCAGGATTTACGTGAACCGTATTTAAAGTTGGTGGCATCGGTAAGTTTGAATGCCGCCCACCTCGCGGCGGGGGAGGCTAAAAAACACAATTTATCAGGAACCATTACAACGGACTTTAGTTTTGAAGCGCCTTTAAAAAACTTCAACACACAGCAACCGTGGTTGCCACCAGCTAGGCTGTCTGCTGAAATCCGGTCTTCTAATTTGGTTTATTCCACCCATCAGGGCCGGTTTAAATACCAAGCCGCAGGTACAGCCAAGTTAATTGGTTCCACCTTGAAATTTAATGCCATCCAACTTAAATCACCCGTTGGCGTGTTGGAAGTATCTGGTACAGCTTCGCAATTACCAGAATACCTCAGTGGGAATAAAAACACGACATGTCAAGTAGAATTGTTTGCGCACAGTGCATTGCTGAATTTAAATGCGCTCTTTGCCTCAACGGGCTCCCAAAAAAAGGCGGTTGCTCAAAAATCGGGTAACATGGTGGTGCATTTGCAATTACTTGCGGATAAGTTCGTGGCAAATGCCTTCAAAGCCGAACGGTTGAATGCCTCTATCCATTTTTCGGGGGATGATCTCACGTTGAAAAACTTACAAATGTCCACTTGCCTTGGCAGTGTAAAAGCGCAAGGATTGTTGACCGACTTTCAAAAGTTAAGTCTAAACATAGAATCGGAGAATTTGGATATAAAAGAACTGTTTAAGGAGATGAAAGATTTTAATCAGCAGGCGATTACTTCTGCTAACATCTCTGGTCGCCTGCAGTCACAGTCCCGCATTTCACTTCAACTAGACAAAACGTTTGGCATTGTACCTGGTAGTATGAACGGCGATGTTGATTTGCATTTGACTGATGGTCATTTGTTAGGGTTTCCACCCCTTATTGATTTGCAAAACGCCATTTTCCCCAACCGAAATTTTCACGATGTGGCCTTCACTGAGTTGAGCGAGCGATTCACCATGCGCGGTACCACTATCCGTATCCACGAGCTGGAAGTGGCATCTGATCTCCTGACTTTTTATGTTGCAGGAGGGGTGTATAATTTAAACGGACCTTCTACCATCAACGTCCTCATTCCCTGGAGCAATTTAAAAAAGAAAAAGGGCGAGATGCCTAAGTTATCTGGCAAGAGTGCGGAAGACGCAAGGGGGGTGAAAATAAACTTCAGCGGACTCCCGGGGGCCATGAAATTTGGTTTTGGTTTTAAGCCGTTGGATTAACGGAGCAGCTCCATCAACAGCTCCGAGTAACTGCAACTCGGTTGGTGTATCTTCATCAGCTCACAAACAGTTGGCGCAATTTGAGTGATGAACACTTGCTTGTAGGTCTCTCCTTTGGGAATACCCGCGCCATAAAAGAGCAAGGGCACATGTGTGTCATAATTGTAGCCCGAACCATGCGTGGTACCTTTTCTACCATGATCCATCCAAGCTGGCAATAATAAGAATACCACATCGCCACTGATCGCGTCGTGGTACCCATTGAGTAACAACTGTGCATGCTTGTCATTAGAGGCAATTAGTTGTTCGCGTGTGTACACGGCGCCAATGCCTTTTGCTTTCCTTAACAAATCAATTGCTGTGCCTTCAAGCTGTTGCAGCGTGAGGTGGTGCTGAAGCGCTCTTCCTTCGTCGAAAAACACTTGCGCATTTTCAACAGCAGCTACCAACAAACTGTCACCGTATACACGAGTCATTTCTTTCTTAAGTGCT
>CANGWA010000058.1 GCA_947457335.1 Sphingobacteriaceae bacterium | reverse complement strand
TTATCTCCACAACCCCGGTATATGCTTGCCTTTCGTAGAATTTGTTAAAGCTGAGCCACCCTGCTGGCTGCCCATTTTTGCAAACGATCCAAAGTGGATGGGAGGTGGTGTTGTGAGCGTAAAACCAATTGATGCGTTCTTCCACGGTAATGGTTTGGTGATCTGCTGTGGCTAATCCTGCTGGGATGCTTTGGTTGTAAACAGCAACAATAAAGGGTAAATCACTTATGGTTGCAGGTACGAGTGTGATGGAGCCCCTCATTAATGGTCAATAAAGAATGTTGTTATATGCGTACCGTTTAATATGTAGGGCCTTTACTTTTTCGTAAAGTGCCTTGCGCAATTCATCAATATGATTTTTTGTGTGCGCGCTTACAAAATAGACATCGTTGTGCATGTTTTTCATCCACATATTCTTTACCTCCTCGATGGACATATTGGCGCGGGTTGCAGGAGTAAGATCGTCTTCTTCTTTGTGTATGTGAGTAAATGCATCCGTTTTATTGAAAACCAACATGACCGGTTTTTCGCCTGCGCCAATGTCATGCAAGGTTTGGTTTACCACATGAATATGGTCCTCAAAATGCGGATTCGAAATATCCACCAAGTGAATCAAAATATCCGCTTCCCTTACTTCATCAAGCGTGGATTTAAAGCTTTCAACCAACTGTGTTGGTAGTTTCCTGATGAATCCGACGGTATCAGACAATAGGAAGAAGAGGTTATCAATTGTTACCTTGCGCACAGTGGTGTCTAAGGTTGCAAAAAGTTTATTCTCTGCAAAAACGCTGCTCTTACTGAGTAGGTTCATCATGGTGCTTTTGCCGGCATTTGTATAGCCAACTAAGGCGACACGGATCATTTCACCTCGGTTTTTGCGTTGAGTAGCCATTTGTGTGTCGATTTCCTTCAAACGTTGTTTGAGTAGCGCAATCTTATCACGCACAATTCGTCTATCGGTTTCGATTTCTTTTTCTCCAGCACCACCGCGTGTTCCGGTTCCTCCCCGTTGACGTTCTAAGTGAGTCCACATGCCAGTTAGTCGAGGCAAGAGGTATTGGTACTGGGCCAATTGTACTTGCGTTTTGGCATGCGCGGTTTGTGCCCGTTGTTCGAAAATTTCGAGAATCAGAGTTGTCCGATCGAGGATTTTCTTTCCGAGTTCTTTTTCAAGGTTACGTTGTTGAGAGGGACTAATTTCATCATCAAAGATGACCACGCTGATAGTGTTTTCCTTCACAAATTCATTGACCTCTGCTACTTTTCCCTTACCGATATAGGTGGCTTTATCGGGACGTTCGAGCTTTTGAGTGAAAGTCCTAATTGTTTCAAGGCCGTAGGTGTCGGCTAGCAGGGCTAATTCAGATAGATGTTCCTGAGCTAATTGGTCGTCGGTTCCTTTCGGAATGACGCCAATCAGAATACAGCTGTGTTTGTGTTCAATGACTCTTTCTTCCTTCTTCATTCTCTTTTAGTGTCCCTTCAACGAAGCTGCTACATATGCCGCAATGGCAGAAGCTTGTTCTTCATTCACCTCTACTTTGTTCATGCTGCCTTTACCGTTGAGGATAACACTTGCAATTTCTCCATTGTTCAAAGCAGTTGCGCTGAGATCTTTAGCGCCAGCCATGCCCAATTTGCCGTCGTTGCCGTGGCACATGGCACATTTCACTTCATATAAGGTCTTTCCATCAGTGCTTGCAATCGCTGCATTATCGGCTGCTACACCCTTGCGTTTACTGTATACTTCAGCGATACCAAAGCTACCTGTAATCAAAAGTAGGCTCAAAGCGGCCAACGTTTTATTCCCTTTTTTAAAGCCAATTACTGCTAAAGGTATGGATGCAAAAACCATTACAATCTTGATCCAGAAAAGGTAATCGTACTTGCCGCCGAATGGTAATTTGGTGGCTAAATATATGCCGGTAAGCAGGAATAAAGTACTTATGATCATTTCTGCGACCCTCACTTTTTTGGTAAAGTTTGCCAACAAATCGCCTTTGTTACTTAGTAACAGGATGGTTTTAATGACATAAATGAAGAGAAACAGGGTGACCACTAGGTAGTGGGTGTGTAAAATGCCTTTATACATGGTTAACAGATTTAAGGCTAAAAATAACAATTCGACGTCAATTAATTAAATACCTCGACCAACTCCACGAATTGTGATTAAATTTGGCAGATATGAAGAAAGTCCTAATCCTTGGAACATTGTTGTTGAGCGGGATTTTATCCTCACAAACAACTTTTCCTGAAAATGGTGTGCCGCACCGACCGGATATTCTCTACGCTTTTGTACATGCTGAGATTCATGCTGATTCAAAAACGGTTTTGCACGACGCAACTTTGCTTGTTCGGAATGGGAAAATTGTGGAAGTGGGTAATACCATTCAAGTGCCAACCGATGCTGTCGTCATTAATGTAAGGGGAGGTCATATGTATCCTTCTTTTATAGAACTGTGCGCAACTTATGGTTTAGGAAACGACCGACCTGCGCGTCCAGCGAATACCTTGCCCTATGATTCAGGCATAAAGGGTGCATATGGGTGGAATGAGGCGGTACGGCCGGAATATGAAGCGATTCAATTTTTTCAGCATGATCCATTGTCGGCGGATGATTTTCGGAAAGCTGGGTTTGGAATTGTACTCACGTCTTCAAAAGATGGAATTGTTAGAGGCAGCGGTGCGCTGGTACAACTCGACGGAAAACGTGAAAATGAGAGTGTCCTTAATACTCAAGCGGCTGCATGGTATTCCTTTAACAAAGGTAATTCCCGTCAAGATTACCCCTCGTCATTAACCGGTGCGATTGCATTGTTTCGACAAACTTTATATGATGCCAGTTGGTATGCCAACGCTAGGGATAAAAATGAAACCAATCTTTCGTTAGAGTATCTCAACAAGCATAAAAATCTACCTCAGTTTTTTGATGCTGGCGATGCCGGCAATGTTTTAAGAGCATTTCAAGTTGCAAAAGAATTCTCTTTATCCCTTGTGGTTAAAGGAGGAGGGGATGAATACCAGCGTGTTTGGGATATCAAACAAACAGGTCAGACCTGCATTTTGCCTTTGAATTTTCCTGTCACCCCTGATGTTGAGGATCCATTTGATGCGGAGGTGTTGTCTTTTGCGGAATTAAAGCATTGGGAGAATGCACCCGCCAATCCCGCAGTACTTGAGCGGTATAAAATCCCTTTTTGTTTAACCTCTTCTGATTTAAAGGACCGTCAGCAATTTATTGGCAATTTGCGCAAGGCCATGCAATACGGTCTCACCGAAGCCAACGCCCTTTACGCGCTTACAGAGCTTCCTGCAAAACTTTTAAGGATGGAGCAGCAGATTGGCCTGTTGAAGAAGAACTTCCAAGCAGATTTTTTCATTACTAGCGGTAATTATTTTGAAGACGGCGTCATCCTTCAACATTGGATAAACGGGGTGCCATTCATTTACCAAGATCTATCGGTGCCAGATGTCAGAGGCATCTATACGCTCGCAACATCAGGTCAAGCCTATAAAGTGCAAATTAGTGGCACTGTTTATAAACCCAATGTAGTAGCGTATGCAGATACTATCAGACGCACTGGAACAATACAAGTTGATCGCTACAACTTAGGTTTGAGTTTTGCTGTCGACAGTTTGTCGCAACTGAAAGCGGTGTTTGTAATGCCGATAAAGGAGGGGAAAAGTATAGGGCGTGTACAGAAGCTAAGCGGGGAATGGACAAATGCTAGTCTACAATTCGTTTCGGCTGATACGACCAAATCCCAAGTGTTTAAACGTGTTTTCCTTAAGGAGGGACAAATGATTTATCCGTTTAGTGCTTATGGCGAGGTGGTATCAACGGGAGAAGATCCCTACAAGGCACTTGACGCCATGCGCTCTCCAAAGCCGTTTGTGATTTTCAAGAATGTAACGGTGTGGACCAATGAGAGCGATAGTATTCTGCAAAATACAGATGTCTTGGTCGGTAATGGAAAGATTATTTCAGTTGGTAAGAACATCAACTACGATGTTGCTAAGACGCAGGTAGTGGATGGAACAGGGAAACACCTAACGCCTGGCATCATTGATGAGCATAGTCATATCGCATTAACGAGAGGGGTTAACGAGGGAGCTCAGGCTTCAAGTTCAGAAGTGCGCATGGGGGATGTCATCAATCCAGACGACATAAATATTTATAGACAACTTTCTGGGGGTGTTACCTGTTCTCAATTGCTCCATGGTTCTGCGAATCCAATAGGCGGACAAAGCGTACTCATTAAATTACGGTGGGGGTATAGCGCTGAGAAAATGAAATTCGAAAATGCACCGGGATTTATAAAGTTTGCTCTTGGTGAAAATGTGAAGCAGTCGAATTGGGGCGACCATAACGTTATTCGTTTTCCTCAATCCCGCATGGGCGTTGAGCAAGTTTTTGCAGATTATTTTTTGCGTGCAAAAGCCTATTCGGACCTGAAGAGCAAATCACCTGTGATAGGCTTCAGAAAAGATCTTGAATTGGAGGCGATCGCTGAAATTCTTGCAGGAAAGCGGTTTATCACCTGTCATAGTTATGTTCAAAGCGAAATCAACATGTTGATGAAATTGGGCGATAGTCTGCATTTTAAGGTCAATACGTTTACCCACATTTTAGAAGGTTACAAGGTCGCGGATAAGATGAAACAAAGAGGGGTATTTGCTTCTACGTTTTCAGATTGGTGGGCATATAAAAATGAGGTAATGGAGGCCATACCCTACAACGCAGCAGTATTAACACGCGTAGGGGTTATTACAGCCATCAATAGTGATGATGCAGAGATGGGCCGCCGCTTGAATCAGGAGGCCGCGAAATGTGTGAAGTATGGACGTTTGAGTGAAGTACAAGCACTAAAATTAGTGACGTTAAATCCAGCTATTATGTTGCATATTGATGATAAGGTAGGTAGCGTTCGCACTGGGAAATCAGCAGATTTAGTATTGTGGAATGGCCATCCACTAAGTGTTTTTTCACGAGTAGAGAAAACCATGATTGATGGTGTTTTCTTTTTTGATAGGGATGCTGATATACGGTTACAGCAATATATGGCTGCAGAAAAGGCAAGGATTCTGCAGGCCATGTTGGCTGCTAAAAAATCAGGAGTCCCTACCCAACGACCTACGAAGAAGCGTCAACGGTTGTATCATTGTGATACGCTGGAATCAACTGAAGGAGGCAGTGTGACCGAATGAAGAAAAGTATAATTATGCTGCTTGCGCTATTGTTTTGGAATGCAGCTTTAGCGCAAAAAAGAACGCTGATCAAAGGTGGCAATGTGCATGTTGGAGATGGAAGGGTGTTGAGAGGAGCTGCTGTGTTAATCAATGGTAAATGGATAGAGGCAGTGATTACAGATGGGAAGCTCCCGCAAGGCCATTTGGATACCATCATAGATGCTAGCGGCAAAGAAATTTATCCCGGTTTAATAAATACCAACAATGTCTTGGGACTGCATGATGCTGAGGCGGTAAGGGCCACGCGGGACTACTCCGATGTAGGCAAATACAATCCTCATAATAGGGCGTTAATTGCGTATAATACTGACAATAAAATTGTACCAACTATAAAGACAAATGGTGTTTTATATACGCAAGTAACTCCTCGCGGCGGGGTTATAAGTGGCGCTTCATCTGTTATGGCCTTAGAGGGATGGAATTGGGAAGATGCAGTGTTGTTGGCGGACGATGGCATTCACGTTAATTTCCCTTTGCGTCCGAATACAACCGCAGGTGCAGAGGAGACCAAAAAGGCCCGTCAGGTATATGAAAATGAGGTTTACGAACTTGAAAAATTATTTTCTGAAGCTAAGGCTTACTTAAGTGGCATTTCAGGTACCAACCCCAATGTGCGATTTGAATCCATGCGTGCCTGTATCGTTGGAAATGCTAGGGTATACTTTCATGTGAATACGGCTTATGACATTATGCGCGCCGTTACATTTGCGAAGACGCTGCAATTGAAATTTCCTGTTATTGTCGGAGGAGCGGAAGCATTTAAAGTAACGTCTTTTCTCAAAGAGAATAAAGTGCCGGTAATGCTCAGGCGTGTGAATGAATTACCAGACCGCAATGATGATGAGGTGGACCAGTCTTATAAGTTGCCCTACTTGTTGTATAGGGATAGTGTTGCATTCTGTTTTCAGATGGAGGGAGACATGGAGGCCATGAATAGTCGCAATCTTGCATTTAATGCTGGCACTGCGGTTGGATATGGGTTACCAATGGAAGAAGCGGTTAAATCGTTGACTTATTGGCCGGCAAAGATCACCGGTTGTGATAATTGGATTGGTACCATTGAAACGGGTAAATTAGCATCCCTATTTATTTGCTCAGGCAATGTTCTAGAGATAATGAATAGCGATGTCCTAGCAGCATGGATTGCTGGGAACCCAGTGACATTAAACAATCAACAATCAGAACTTTATCAGAAATATTTAATAAAGTTCGGACTTCAAAAGCAGTAGTATGCATGTATCTGAAAACAAGCCGGTAGTAGGCATTACACAAGGAGATATCAATGGTGTGGGGGTAGAGGTAATTCTAAAGGCTCTTCACGATCCAGCTATTCTGGAATTGGTTACACCTGTTATATTTAGCTCTCCTAAAACTCTTTCTTATTACCGCAAGAACCTTGGGTTGGAAGAATTTTCATATCATCAGTGTAAGGATATTGACGCCATTAATCACAAAAAAGTCAATCTCTTCACGTGTTATGAGGAAGAGGTTACCATAGAGCCTGGTAAGAATTCACCAGCAAGTGGAAAATACGCTTTCCTTTCGTTGGAAAGGGCTGTAGAAGCCCTCAAAGCGGGTAAAATTCATGGCTTGGTTACTGCGCCGATTAGCAAAATTGGCATTCAAAGTGAACAGTTTGTGTTTCCTGGACACACCGAATATCTGGGCGCTGCACTTGGAGGCAAGCCTTTGATGCTATTGTGTCATGAAAAAGGCTTACGTGTTGCTGTAGCTACTGGACATGTGTCCATTCAGCAGGTGCCTGCATTGATAACAAAGGAACTCATTGTCGAAAAAACGACTGCCTTATGTGAGTCATTGATAAAAGATTTTGGTGTTAGAAAACCACGTGTTGCAGTCCTTGGTTTGAATCCTCATGCTGGTGAGGATGGATTGTTGGGTAGCGAGGAGCAGGATGTCATTAAACCAGCAATAGAAGCCTGTAAATCGCTGAATGCTTTGATTTATGGCCCATATTCTGCCGATGGTTTTTTTGGAAATACCACTTGGCAGCAATTTGATGGTATTTTGGCCATGTATCATGACCAAGGCCTTATTCCATTTAAAACCCTTGCGTTTGAAGAGGGGGTGAATTTTACGGCGGGACTTCCATTTGTTCGCACCAGTCCCGACCATGGAACCGCTTATGCTATTGCAGGTAAAAATCAAGCCAGCGAAGTGTCCTTTCGGCGAGCAATCTACATGGCTTTGGATATTATAAAACAGCGGCAATTGCATCTTGAAATCACACACAACCCTCTGCCAAAGGTTAATCTCAAGCGTGAACGATAATCCTTTATCTGGGTTAACATCTTTTAACTAGGCGCGGCACTACCCGCCCGAAGCCCTTGTTATCTTTACGTTCCGATTTTTGGATATGGTAGATATTAAGGAAATCAATGAACGCATTCAGCGTGAAAGTGCATTTATTGACATGCTCAATGTGGAAATGGACAAGGTAATTGTTGGCCAAAAACACATGGTGGAGCGACTAATGATTGGCCTTTTAAGCAATGGTCATATTTTGTTGGAAGGTGTACCAGGATTGGCCAAAACGTTAGCCATTAATACGCTTGCAACCTGTATTGATGCAAAGTTTAGCAGGATTCAGTTTACCCCTGATTTATTACCGGCCGATGTGATCGGTACTCAAATCTACAATCAAAAAAACGAGGAATTTTCAATCAGAAAAGGACCTGTTTTTGCGAATTTTGTGCTTGCCGACGAAATCAATCGTGCCCCTGCAAAAGTTCAATCAGCTCTATTGGAGGCCATGCAGGAGAAGCAAGTCACTATTGGAGAACAGACCTTTAAACTACCCAATCCGTTCTTGGTTTTGGCAACGCAAAATCCAGTTGAGCAAGAGGGGACTTATCCGTTGCCTGAGGCGCAGATGGATCGTTTTATGCTGAAGGTTGTTATTGGATATCCTACTAAGGAGGAAGAGAGAAGGATCATTGCTGGAAACATTCAACCGCAAGGAATGCCAAAACCAAATAAAGTACTTCGTCCCGATGATATCATTAAGGCACGTGAAGTAGTGCGGGATGTTTACATGGATGAGAAAATAGAACGCTACATCGTGGATATTGTATTCGCAACACGATTCCCTGCAGAACATAAACTTAAGAAATTCGAGGGACTCATTTCCTATGGGGGGTCACCTCGTGCCAGTATCAACCTGGCTTTGGCTGCGAAAGCATACGCGTTTATTCGCCGCCGCGGATATGTCATTCCAGAAGATGTCAGAGCCATTTGTTTGGACGTGATGCGTCATCGGGTTGGACTCACTTATGAGGCAGAGGCAGAAAATATAACATCTGAGCATATCATCACAGAAATACTCAACACCGTAGAAGTTCCTTAATCTGATTCTTTTACAGTCAGACGCATGGAGACGGCAGAACTACTTAAGAAAGTTAGAAAGATTGAGATCAAAACAAAAGGTCTCAGTCGCCAGATTTTCTCTGGTGAATATCACTCTGCTTTCAAAGGAAGGGGAATGGCCTTTTCCGAAGTTCGAGAATATACGCCAGGAGACGATGTTCGTACCATCGATTGGAATGTGACCGCTCGTTTTAATACACCCTTCGTAAAGGTATTTGAAGAGGAACGAGAGCTGAGTGTTGTGTTGTTAGTGGATGTAAGTGCGAGTGGGATATTTGGTACCAGGAGTCAGAAGAAAAAGGATTTAATTACAGAACTATGTGCAACAATTGCCTTTTCAGCCTCACAAAACAATGATAAAATTGGCGTGATATTTTTTACCGATAAGATTGAAAAATATATACCTCCAAAGAAGGGAAAAAGTCACGTGCTAAGAATTATACGCGAACTGATTGAATTTACCCCAGAAAACAAATCTACAGGACTAGAACAGGCCCTTCGATTCATGAATAATGTGATTAAAAAGAGAAGTATTGCCTTTTTAATCAGTGATTTTATGGATCAAGAACCCTACATGGATGCCCTCAAGATAGCAAGGCGTAAACATGATTTGGTAGCGTTAAGAGTGGTCGATCAGCTGGAAACAGAATTACCGGATATTGGTTTAGTGAAATTGTTTGATAACGAAACCGCTGAGATGCGGTGGGTGGATACCAGTCTCTTGGCTGTTCGCCAAGCCTACCGAAAGAACTACCTTCAGTTTGAACAGGCTACGAATGAAGTTTTTACAAAATGTGGTGTGAATGTGGCTAAAATCACCACACACGAAGGTTATTTGAAGCCGTTAATGCAGTTATTTAAGAACAGGTGAGGGTTTATTTGAAATATCTATTCGTTCTCCTTTTGTGCCTTCAGTTTAAGGGTTTCTCTCAGAGCGTTAATGTTAGCGCCGTGATGGATACCAGCAAAATAAGGATTGGAGAGCAGGCACACATTGATTTTTATATCGAATTACCTGCCAGTTCTCCTAATTACACTATCCAATGGCCTGAGATAGGAGATACGTTAACCAATAAAGTGGAAGTGGTGACTGTCTCACCCATTGATACCATGCTTCCTGGAAAATCGAATCCGGGAAAGTTAATTCAACACCAACGCCTGACCATTAGCGTTTACGATAGTGGATTTTATGCGATACCACCTTTTCAGTTCATCGTTAATGGTGATACAACACGTCCACACGTTACTCAACCCTTCTTTTTAGAAGTCCACACCATCCCAACTGACACCAGCGACACTAAAATAAAAGATATAAAGCCACCCTTCGAAGAGCCCTTTAACTGGAAATGGTACATTTCGTATGCATACGGTATTTTTGGAGTGATTGTCGCCATTCTCGTGATTGTGTTGCTCGGTCGTGTTCTGCGTAAAAAAGAAATTGCGCCAACAGGCCCTCCTAAACCAATGGTCCCACCCCATGTAACCGCTCTCGATACCCTCGAGAAAATAAAGGAACAAAGTATTTGGAAGCAAGGTTTGACCAAGGAGTATTACTCCGAAATATCCGATGCGATTCGTTTATACATTGAAGGAAGATATGGCATCAACGCCCTTGAAAGTACGACAGATGAAATCATGTTGTTGTTCCGTTCGCAGGTAATTGATACTGTTAGTTTAGAGAAATTAAAACAGTTACTTACCTTAAGTGATCTGGTTAAATTCGCTAAGATGACGCCAGTTGAAGCAGAGCATGTTTTTACTTTGCAAAATGCATTCGATTTTGTGAAAGGAACGTTGCGTGAAGAAGAACCAATGGATACAGCTAATTCAAGTGAAGAGGTGAAATGATAGGCTTCTTGAGCGATATTCAATTTGCTGAAAAGCAATGGTTGTGGCTGTTACTATTGCTGCCGTGCTTGATTTTACTCTATGTTTTGAGGCGGAAGAAGTTGGAAGCCGAGTTGCATTTTTCTACCCTTAATTTCTTTAAAGACATTTCATCGGGATGGAGAGTTTATTTGCGGCACATGATTTTCGTTGTCAGACTTTTAGCTCTATCCTTATTGATAATTGCTTTGGCACGTCCGCAATCCCGAACTTCGTGGAAGGATACACGGGCTGAGGGAATTGACATCATGCTAAGCATGGATATTTCTTTATCGATGTTGGCAAAAGACTTTAAACCAAATCGTCTAGAAGCAGCTAAGGAAGTAATAACAAGCTTTATTGATTCGCGTCCCAATGACCGCATTGGACTGGTGATTTTTAGCGGAGAAGCATTCACTCAGTGCCCCTTAACCACTGATCATAAGGTATTGAAGAATATGTTTCCTGGCATCAAGGCGGGTATGCTGGACCAAGGTACGGCTATCGGACTAGGTCTTGCTAATGCCATTGCACGTATACGTGAGAGCAAGGCTAAAAGCAAGGTGATTGTACTTATTAGTGACGGTAAAAACAACGCTGGTGAAATAGCACCAAAAATGGCCGGTGAATTGGCATCCACCTATGGCGTCAGGGTGTATTGCATTGGTGTTGGTACGCGCGGTAAAGCACTCACACCCGTTGTAATGTATGCTAATGGACAATACGAGTACGATTATGTAGATGTGGATATTGATGATAAGGGACTTACAGAAATTGCAGAGATGACAGGAGGGAAGTACTTTCGAGCCACTGATAGAAAGAGTTTAGAGAGTGTATATTCTGAAATCGATAAAATGGAAAAGTCAATCATTAACGAACGTAGCTTTAGCAATAAAGCGGAGCACTTTCTGCCCTTTGCGATGGGAGCATTGATACTTTTAGCACTTGAATTTTTACTTCGTTTTACTTTGTTCAGGCAATTCCCCTAATGTTTAAGTTTGAACATCCATATTATTTTTATTTGTTCAGCGCCCTTCCCGTAATGGTTGTGTTCGCCTTACTTTATTTCAGAAGTCTTAAAAAGAAATTAAGCGTCCTGGGTGAGTATGACTTAGTGATGCAAATGCGTCCAGGAGTTAGTACCACTAAAAGAGTGGTGCGTTTGGTCTTGTTTTTGCTCGCCTTCAGTTCATTGATTTTAGCGGTTTGTAACTTACAGACTGGGAGCAAACTAAAAGAAGTGAAAAGGGAGGGAGCGGATATTGTGGTTTGTCTCGACGTGAGTAACAGTATGCTGGCTCAAGACCTTAGTCCCAACCGCCTTACCCGCGCCCGTTATGCACTCGAACGCATGGTCGATCAGCTCAATGGGGATCGCTTGGGGCTTGTCATTTTTGCGGGAGAAGCTTATGTACAATTGCCAATCACCACCGATTATTCAGCTGCAAAATTATTCATTGATGCCATCAATCCCGGTATGGTACCTGTTCAGGGTACCAATTTGGCTGACGCCATCAAAGTGGCTTCGGAATGTTTCTCCACTGAATCGGGAAAGAACAAGGCTATAGTATTGATAACAGACGGCGAGGATCATGAGCAAGAAGCTGTGACAGCGGCTGAGTCAGCGTCCAAAAACGACATCATGGTTTCCACTATTGGCATTGGATCTGAAACGGGCGTGCCGATTCCCTTGATCGAAAACGGAGTGATTAAGGGATATAGAAAAGACCGTGAGGGCCAAACCATTATCACACGACTCAACACAAATTTGCTACAAGAGGTGGCTGCTAAAGGAAATGGTGTTTTTGTACAGGCAACACCTTCCGACCTTGGATTAGAAAAGGTATTAGATAAAATTAGTCAATTGGAAAAAAGCGCTATTGAATCTAAGATGTACACAGACT
>CANGWA010000057.1 GCA_947457335.1 Sphingobacteriaceae bacterium | reverse complement strand
TATTACAACGGTAAAGAAATTACCGGTATCAATGCTGTTATTCCTCGCATCGGCGCCTCAGCCACTTTTTACGGTTCGGCTGTTGTGCGTCAATTTGAAATGATGAAAATTTTTACGGCCGTTGAGTCGCAAGCATTAACACGTTCTCGCGACAAACTACGCAGTCTTCAAATTTTAGCACGGGCAGGTTTAGGCATCCCTAAAACAGCCTTCGCTTCGTCACCAAAAGATAAGGATATTGATTCGGTTATCACTTCCATTGGCGGGGCACCTTGCGTAGTGAAATTGCTCGAAGGCACGCAAGGAATTGGGGTCATTCTTGCTGAAAACGCGAAAGCGGCCAAGAGTGTAGTGGAAGCGTTTTTAAAACTCGAAGCCAATATGTTGGTGCAAGAATTTATTAAAGAAGCGGGTGGAGCCGATGTAAGAGCGTTTGTGGTAGACGGACAAGTAGTAGGTGCCATGAAACGCCAAGCGAAGGACGGCGAATTCAGAAGCAATTTGCACAGAGGAGGCACTGCTACCGTTATTAAGCTCAGTTCCGTAGAACGTGAAACCGCTATCAAGGCGGCAAAAAAACTCGGACTCGGCATTGCTGGGGTCGACTTGCTTCAAAGTTCAAGAGGACCGTTGGTGATGGAGGTCAACTCATCACCAGGGCTCGAAGGCATTGAAGGGGCAACCGGTATCGACATCGCTACAAAAATCATTGAATACGTTGAACGCAATGAGTTTAATCGTCCAGGTGAATAATGCAAGGCGCGCTATCAATTAACGGACAACGGGTCGAGCCGGGAGAAAGCAAAACCGTCATACTCAACTCCTACGAGTTGCACACAAAGACCAAATTGGAAATTCCAGTGAAAGTCATTCGTGCCGAAAAAAGCGGTCCTTCTGTTCTACTGTGCGCCGGTATGCACGGTGAGGAAACCAATGGCGTAGAAATTGTAAGAAAAGTTTTGGCTCACGAACAAGTTCTAAAACTACGTCGCGGCACCTTGGTAGCTATTCCAGTTATTAATGTTATTTCTTTTTTATTTGGTAGCCGTGATTTACCAGATGGTCGCGATTTAAACCGTTGCTTTCCCGGATCCCGAAAAGGGTCTATCGGCAGCCGCATCGCCTATGATTTAATGAAACACATTATCCCTGTCATCGATTTTGGAGTCGATTTTCATACAGGCGGCGCAAAAATCAACAACTACCCACAATTACGCTGTGTGTTTAGCTTTCCAGACAATGTGAGCATTGCTGAAAAATTTAGCGCCCCTCTTGTTATTGATAGTACCTATCGGGAGGGCACTTTCCGCAAGGAGTCTGCTAAAAAGAATAAACCCATTCTTGTATACGAAGGGGGAGAAAGCATGCGCTTCGATTACCAGGCCATCAACGAAGGCGTGAATGGTTGCTTGCGACTATTGCACGGCTACAACATGATTAATTACGAAGTACCACCCAACAAACCGGTTATGATTACCGGAAGCACGTGGGTGCGCGCTAACGAGAGTGGCTTGTTTCACATGAACGTGAACAACGGTGCAAGGGTTAAGAAAGGCGACTTGTTAGGAAAAATTGTGAGCCCGTACGGACCCATTTCTGAGAAGATCGTTGCCCCTGCCGACGGCTACATTGTGGGGTTGAACAACCAACCGGTGGTCAACCAGGGCGATGCATTGATTCACATAGGTCTTCAGGACGAAGGAAATTCAGTATCTTTGTAGTCTATGAACAGCGGTCCCGATTTAAGCGATTTATTCATCATTGCCTTTATTGCAACGATATTTATTATCGGGGCATATGTGGTTTTCAAATTCATGCGCGGAGGTAAAAAATCATGAATCAGTTTGCTCTCTTTTTAAACCTTGGTGGCGGTGAAGTCGTTTTGATATTGCTTGTGGTTTTATTACTGTTTGGTGGCAAAGGACTCCCATCCGTGGCCCGCACCTTGGGCAAGGGCATTCGTGAGTTTAAAGATGCGACAAATGGTTTGCAAAAAGACATTCAAGAAAGTACCGGTAGTCTCACCGAAAAAATCAACGAACACATTCAAGAAGTCAAAAAAGAGATTGAAAAGTAGTCGTACTTATTAAGCCTTTCAATTTTAACTACCTATTCGTCGTATTTAATGTTTTTGGGCGTTCGGGCGGGCTCTCCGTTTCAATGTTACTCATCTATTGCAAAAGTTGTAAGCCTGCGGGGTCTTCGCCTGCAGTGGCGGCTCAGCCTCCTCGTCTAACAACTTTTTTGCAATAGCTTTCGTCACATTTCCACTGCGATCCCTAACGCGCGGTACGGCCTTAGCTAACGCAATAATGCGAAATACGATTAATTCTTCAGCTGATTCAGGCCAAAGCCCTTGAAATAAACTGGTGTGCCTCTTCACGGAGTTAGAACAATGAATAGCTTTCACTCCAACGAATCTTTGCCATTTTCGAACCGCTAGTTTTTTGCTTACCTTGTATAGAGTGTGGAAAAACGTGCAAAAAAGAAAGCTAAATTTACATGAAGAACCATGGCAATTCAACTTAAAAATTGGCAGATTGCAAGAGAAACAACGCGGCTGGGTGAAGACGAATAAAATAAAATATAGTACTTTTTTTTCTGATTTCAAAATCCTTATGGCTTGCTTGCCGCTGCTTTTACTGCCAGTGCTTGCTGCTTCCCAAACCCGCACTTTTCATGTTGTTAAAGAGAGTCCCTTTATATTTTATTATACAGGTAAATGCGACTCGTTAATGGCCAATAAATCGAAGTTTGTGTTATTGCTGCCGAACAATAAAGTGACGCCACTCGAAATTGAGATTCAAAACGGTTACATGCAACCGTTGCGCAACGATACGTTGTACGAACTCATCTACGTGCCTGGTTATAATTACTTGTGTGGATTCAAGTGTGATGTGTTTAGCTCAGAACGGCAGTGTAACTGGGAAAATGGGATCAATGGCACACATGAAAACAACAAAAAAAGGATTCTCATCCGCATCTACCAGCGCGGCGAACTAATCATCGAAAATGTTTTTTGGATGCGGTAAATACCGCCCATCGTCCTCGTTTGAGCGCAGCGGAAACGAGGACGTTTTAGGTGTGCGTTTTAAACGCACAAGTCAGCGATTCAATCGCTGATTCAATACGTCCTCGTTACAAACGAGGACGATGACTCGGTATCGTCCTCGTTTGAGCGCAGCGGAAACGAGGATGTTTTATAAGTGCGTTTTAAACGCACAATTTAGCGATTGAATCGCTGATTAATTACATCCTCATTACAATCGAGGACGATTGATGATACATTTTAATGTCATCCTGAAATACGGAAAGAAATTCGTCTAAATTTTAAATATGTTGAAGGCATTGGTTGTGAAGCAAATAGAATGAATTGAAGAGTCCTTCGGGACAAATCACAAAAAATAAAAACCAAAAACAAGGCCTGCAGTACTTTACTAGTGTATTTTTATTTCAATGAGTGGAGATAGATATAAAATTGCAGATCAGGAGGAAGTGTATTTTTTAACACTAACTGTCATCTATTGGATGGATGTGTTTACTAAAAAGGATTATAAAATAATTGTGGTGGATGCATTAAACTATTGTATTGAAAACAAAGGCCTTGAAGTATTTGCCTACGTGATTATGAGTAATCATCTGCACATGATTGCTAGAGCCAAAGAGGGCTATAAATTGTCTGAGATTATTAGGGACTTTAAAAAATTTACTTCTAAAGCTATTGTTAAAAGGGTTATCGAATTACCAGATAGTCGTAGCGAATGGTTGGTTAACAAATTTGCTTTTGAAGCAAGAAGGACTAAAAGGGCGAGGGACTATAAGTTTTGGAGAGATGATAACCATGCGATATGTTTGGCAAGACGGGAATTAATTACACAAAAACTAAATTACATTCATCAAAATCCGGTAAAACAAATGATTGTGAGTAATCCCGTTGACTATCTTTTTAGTAGCGCAATCGATTATGCAGATGGTAAAGGTTTTGTGAAAATATCACACATATAATTGTTCTTTATAACGTCCACCATCGTCCTCGTTTGAGCGCAGCGGAAACGAGGACGTTTTAGGCGTGCGTTTTAAACGCACAAGTCAGCGATTGAATCGCTGATTCAATACGTCCTCGTTACAAACGAGGACGATGGTTGTGCGTTTTCAAAGTATCAGGTTTTTCTCTACTGTAAACCATTCGGGACTCACCGCATCTTCAACGCGGTAAGGACCAATCCGCGTGCGTCGCAACGCCGTTAAATGCGCACCGCTTTTAGCAGCCAATCCAAAGTCACGGGCTATGGAGCGAATGTAGGTGCCTTTACTGCACACAATTCTAAAATCAACTTCTGGTAAGGCAATGCGCGTCAGTTCAAATTCAAATAGGGTAATAACGCGACTTTTTATTTCTGCAACTTCTCCAGCTCGGGCATATTCGTAGGCGCGTTTGCCATCTATCATAATGGCACTAAATAGTGGCGGCACCTGCTCTAATTCACCGGTCATGTCCCGTGCAATTTTTTGGAGTAACGCCTCCGTTATGTGCTCCGTAGGGTAGATGTGGTCAACAGGCTTTTCTAAATCATAACACGGTGTGGTTGCTCCTAGCAGAAAAGTGCCAGTGTATTCTTTGTCCATGCCCATGTACTGGTTAATTTCCTTTGTTTTTTTACCAGTACACACAATCAACAAACCCGTGGCTAAAGGATCCAAAGTGCCCGCATGACCAATTTTAGGCTTCGTGCGAACACCATCTACTACCAACGAAGCATGGTTTTTAATGGCATGTTTAATTTTATTCACCGCTTGAAAACTACTCCAACGATACGGCTTGTCAATTAATAGGACTTCGCCTGCTCTGTAGTCGGACGTGTTCATGGGATGGTCGTGTGGTTAGAATGGCTTCTGGTAGGTGGAATGGTGTTAGAATACTTCCTTGGCTACAGCCTTCGTTGATTCTGAGGCGCCCATGGTGTAAAAATGCAGGCAGGGAACATTGGCTTTCACCAATTCCTTACTCTGCTGAATGCACCATTCAATGCCCACTTTCTTGATAGCCGCATCGTCCTTACAAGTGGTCAAGGCTTCATAAAAATCATTTGGTATATCAATGTGAAACACTTTAGGTAAGGTGGTAATTTGTTTCTTGGTACTGAGAATTTTTAAACCCGGAATTATTGGAACGTTAATGCCATTTTTTCTACAAAGCTCAACAAACTCAAAGTACTTGTTGTTGTCAAAAAACATTTGCGTCACAATGTAAGAAGCGCCCGCATCAACCTTCTCCTTGAGGTATTTTAAGTCACTCACCATATTGGGTGCCTCAAAATGCTTTTCAGGATAACCCGCTACACCCATGCAAAAATTCGTTGGTGCGGCATCCTTCATGTCATCGTCCAAATAATGACCATTGTTCATGGCATGTATTTGTTTTACGAGGTCCAGGGCATACGCATGTCCCCCTGGCTCCGGCACAAACGCAGGCTCTGTTTTAATACTATCTCCGCGCAAAGCGAGGACGTTGTCAATCCCTAAAAATTGCAAATCAATCAAGGCATTTTCAGTCTCTTCTTGCGTAAACCCGCCACAAATGATGTGCGGCACGGCTTCTACATCGTACTTGTTCATGATGGCAGCACAAATGCCAACTGTGCCGGGTCGCTTACGGATGCTCACCTTTTCCAAATAACCACCCGATCGTTTTTTGTAGATGTATTCCTCACGGTGGTAAGTCACGTCCACAAAGGCTGGCTTGAATTCCATTAAGGGATCAATGCTGTCGTAGATGCTTTGAATACTCTTGCCCTTGAGCGGTGGCAATATTTCAATTGAAAACAAAGTGGATTGACTTTGTTGTAACTTATCGGTCAGCTTCATACTCTAATTTTATTGATTGATGGCAACCACCTGCTTGATTTCAGGAACAGCACGTTTAATGGTCTCTTCTATGCCAGCACGCATGGTCATGTGACTCATGTGACACGATTTACAGGCTCCTATAAGTTCTAATTTTAGGGTTTGGTCGTCAGTAATTTCTACCACCTCCACATTACCACCGTCTGCCTCTAAATAGGGGCGAATGGTGTCCAAGGCATCCTCAACGCGTTTGTGCAAATTTTCCATGAGCAGGTTAACCTAGCAAAGATACGCCAAAAGGGGGTATCGGCAAAACCAATGTTTTCCTTGCTGTGCTCTGTAATTTTACGGAAATTGCAGTCATGGAAGGTGAACAACTGATTTTTGGCACCAGAGCCGTGATTGAGGCTTTGGAAGCGGGACGAACTATCGATCGTATTTTGATCCAGAAGGGACTCTCCAACACGCTTTATAACCAGTTGCGCCAGGCTATGCGCGATAAAAACATTCCGCTACAGTTCGTTCCTCCTGAAAAACTCAGAAGGGTCACCGATGGCAACCACCAAGGGGTTGTTGCTTATATCACAGTGGTAAATTATTATAAAACAGAAGACTTACTACCTGAAGTTTTTGAAGCGGGTAAAACGCCGTTGTTGTTAATGCTCGATAGGGTGACCGATGTCCGTAATTTCGGTGCCATCTGCCGCAGTGCGGAATGTGCCGGTGTCGATTTTGTCATCATTCCTTCCCGTGGCTCTGCCCAAATAAATGGCGATGCCATCAAAACCAGCGCTGGCGCCCTCCACCGCCTCAAGGTGTGCCGTGAAGAAAATTTAAAGGATACACTTGCTCTGGTGAAAGAAAGTGGATTGCAAATTGTGGCTTGCCACGAAAAAACAGAACATTTAATTTATGATGCTGATTTCACTCAGCCCACCCTGATTATTATGGGTAGCGAAGAGAATGGCATCAGTGGCGAATATCTGAAACGCAGCGATGTACAGGTGAAAATTCCAATGCCCGGACACATTGCTTCACTAAATGTATCAGTGGCTAGCGGCATCGTATTGTTTGAAGCAGTAAAGCAACGTCTTGCACTAGTTTGATACGTATCACGTGCTTTTTATATTAATTTTGAGTCATGTGTAAACGCCAACTTGTTTTTTTGTTCTGCGTTTTATTGGGTTTTTGTAAAGCCCAACGCATTATGTCGTTTAACGTCTATCCATACAACAATGCTGTCACTGCTAAATTCACCATCAAAGCAGGGTCACAATGTACTGGTTTTCAATTGCAGCATGGCACGGACTCACTGAACATGATTACCGTCTACGATTTTCCTGGCGTTTGTGGCGACTTTAATGCCAATACCGATTATTCAGCTACGCACAATAGCCCATTACTCAATCAAATAAATTACTACCGCATTCAATTGCAAATACCGTTCGAAAATTCTTCCGTGCGCGCGATTCAGGTGGGACAGGTCACCCAAAGCAATATGTATGCTTTTCCAAATCCCATGACTGACGGCAGTGCCAGCACGCTTAAGTTTAGATTGGTTAACGTTAATAATTTAAAAGTGGCTGGCAGGTTGTTTACGCAGGGGGGACTGCCCTTGCGCGAAGTGGTGTTGATTACAAAGGGAGAGATTGCCGAAGTAGATATCAGTGATTTGCGCGAAGGATTATATGTCCTCTGGCTCACCGATGGAAACCAAGTCTATTACGCTAAGTTTGTAATCGCTCGATAATGGAAGTCCGCGCCGATACCTACCTCTGGGCCATTCGCATGTACAAATCGCGCACCCTCGCCTCCGAGGCCATCAAGAACGGGAAGGTGAAATGCGAAAGTGAAAATTTTAAACCCTCACACTTGGTTAAGGTGGGCGAAACGTACACACTCAATATTAGCACTCAGAAAAAAATTGTAAAAGTCATCGACCTCCTCGACAAACGCCTCTCGTTCGAAGGGGCTAAAAAATATTACGAAGACCTTTCTCCTCCACCCATCCCCTCCGACAAAATGCCCTCGGTGTTTTATGTCCCCAATATCAAACGCGATAAAGGCCTGGGCCGACCAACCAAGAAGGATAGACGGGATATTGATGCTTTTGATTATTGAAGGGGCGTATTCATCCTTCAAAAAGATGATTAATACTTAAATGGTACATTGGACGCATGTCAATTTATTAATACATGGTCTTTAGGTTTAAACTAACAAGTACCTCCATTTTTTTAAGTACAAATGCGCTAAGTTTTCCCCCAATTAAATATTAATAATGAAGATGTAAATTGAGCAAATAATCAATAAAATTAGGCGCATACGTTTTATTCAATCGATGAAAATTTCATTTAGTTTAACTTATTGATAGGGCAAATCTGATGTTTGATTTGTTTTAATCAATTATAAATGAGGGTATTACTTTTAATCAGCACGTAAATTATTATTAAAATAACATTAGAAAAACGTTAGATTTTTTTTTTAACACTAAAATCATCTTTTCAATTATAGTTTTGATTTAATAACACTTAAAATTAAAAATTATGAAAAATCTAAAAAGTCTTATCTTAGTGTTCATGTTCCTGAGCACTTATCAAATCAAAGCGCAATTGTGTGTCCCGCCTTCGGGCTACAACATTAACAACAACAACGCCAAGACAGTTATCGTAGCGTGGGAAATTGTGGACCCCAGTTGTAACACCATTAAACAAGGTGTGGCGACAATCTCTCCCGGGGGTACTTTTAATATACCGCTTACCAGTTTTACTGGCGCCGCAAATGACATTTATGTTGTTTTGTCGAGTATTGCTGGCGCTGGCACATGTAACAATAATTCAGTAAACGGAACCAGCTCAGCTCCATGTAACAACGGGGTAAAGGTTTTAACTCAAACAGGTTTCGAATACCAATGGTTGCCAGGTTGTTCTTCAGGTAGTTGTCCATGGACGATGAATTGGTTCTGCGACCATGTAGATGTTAATTGAAAGAAGTGAAAAGATTAATATTAATCATTTTTCAGTTGGCCTTATCCTTATGGTCATATGGCCAAAAGGAATACACTAATTGGCATTTCGGGAGGTACGTTGGGGTGACATTTTCTGTGTCACCCCCTCTTACTTTTCAAGGAAGTGCTTTAAAAAGTATCGAGGGGAGCTCTACAATGTCGGATGGATACGGTAATATTCTTTTTTACTCAGATGGTGACACCGTTTGGAATAAATTGAATCAACACATGGCCAATGGAGTAGGTTTGATGGGAAGTGGATCAAGTACTCAAGGGCCACTGATTCTCAAATTGCCAAATAGCTCTGATATATACTACCTTTTTACACTGAGTGATAATGGAGCTACTAATGGGTTCCGTTATTCTATCGTTGACATGTCATTAGCTGCAGGATTAGGATCTGTTACTGTTAAACATGTCCCGATTTATTCGCCGAGTTGTGAAAAAATAGCCGCAGTTCAACATTGTAATGGCATAGATTTTTGGATCATTACGCATGATTATAATGCGAATATCTTCAGAGTATATCTTTTTGGTGCCTCGGGATTAAACGCAACACCAGTGCTTTCCAGTGCGGGGTCTATTCTAGGTAACGGTTCTATTGGACAAATGAAAGCGTCACCAATGGGCAATAAATTAGTTATGATAAGTGGCGGGGTCAACACTGTAGAACTTTTTGATTTTGATAATACTACAGGTCAGATTTCTAATCCTTATGTTCTAACTAACACTGTAAATCCAATTGGTTATGGCTGCGAATTCTCACCAGATGGCTCGATTATTTACGCTAGTGGAAACGGTGGGTCTGTACTTTACCAATGGGACTTAACTGTGGGGTCAATTCCCACCGTTATTGCAACTCAGTACACATTGCCGGTAAATTCACTCTATCAACTGCAATTGGCTATGGACGGTAAAATTTATGGTGCAATCAACAATACCAATTATCTGGCAGTTATTAACTCACCTAATGCTCTTCAAAGTCAAATGCAATTTACCTTGCAGGCTCTTTCTTTAGGGACTCAAACTTGTTATTCAGGGTTACCGACGCTATCGAATCATCTATTACGCACCGCAGGCATAAAAAACAATTACACTGTATCCTGTCAGAATGTTACCTTTACTACAAATGCGCTACTAAAACAATCCACTGCTACTTATACCGCACCCTCTTATACTTGGAATTTCGGTGATCCTCAATCTTCATCTTCCAACACCAGCAATCTTGCCACCCCGACACACTATTATTCAACCCCAGGCACTTATACGGCTATGTTTATATACAAACAAGGGTGTTATGCCGACACCATCCCAATGGTAGTACAAGTTGTCAACAGCTATCCTACGCCTTCATTTACAGGCACTACTACAATTTGTAAAGGCGAGCGGGCAACCATTGTAGCTCAAGGGGCCTATTCGTATAGTTGGTCTAGCAATGCCACTACCAATTCAATCAGCGCATCCCCCACCATCAATACAACATACTCTGTTGTTGTTACGAATACCACCAACGGTTGTTCTTTAACAAAAACTGTTGCGATTACCGTCAACAAATGCACGGGCGAGGACATCCAAGCCAAATTAACAGAGGTAAAAATCTATCCCAATCCTGCTCAAGACTACATTGAATTGGAACTGGAATGGCCTGCGACGATTACATTGTTTGATGTATACGGAAAATGGATGTCCTGCTATGAATTCAACCAAGGTCACAACCGTTTGCAAACAACGCATTTAACGGAGGGCTTCTACTTTGTGAAAATCAAAACACAAGATCAAGAAGTAACAAAGCGATTGCTCATACAAAGATGACAAGTCGCTAATGTTTTATTTGAAGAGACCCAGCCTTACTTAAATTAATAGTGATACTTTAAAATGCCTTCCGTCTTCTTCGTGCCAAATATCAAACGCGATAAAGGCCTGGGTCGACCAACCAAGAAGGATAGACGGGATATTGATGCGTTTGATTATTAGTTGTATTGGTTTGGGCTTCATCAATGCCCTCATCCCTCTTCTCCACATGGTTTTTCTGGCTTTCTCAAAAATGTGATGAACGATGCGCCTTTCTATCACTTTATTCCTATCTTGATCTTTCAACCAAAATGATTTTAGCCGATGAGCTCAACAGAAAAACCGCTAGCCCCAGTGTTAAACATGGTGGCACCCGCAATTACCGCCAACAATCAGGATTTTTATGTTTTCTACAACATGAATTTTGGCCCTACCAATTACCTGGGGATGACGTCCATGCAGTCGCAAGTTTGGAAAACAACTAATTTGACTGGCCCCAATAGCTGCCTCCAAAATGCTTCACCCATCAGTGCTACTGCTACACCAATGGCTATCGCTATAAATGGTACAGTTTATGTTGCGTACAACAATACAAATAATGAGATTGTTGTTGTTTCTGGCTCGGGAACCAGTTGGTCACAATTGCCAATTCTATCCTCCTTCGTTAGCCTTCAAGGATTTAGAATATTTACAGATGGCACCAGTTGTTATATAGGTTATAACGATAATGGCATGATGAAGTACACGCTTTATCAAAACGGAAATTGGACAAGCGCAGTTATGCTGAACTTAAATATGGGGATGTGTCCTACTGCGCCGGTAGCATTGGCTGGCAATCAATTCACGTTTTATTTCGATGGCAATCACATTCGCTGTTTTTACTGCTCTAGTGTTGAAGTTTCTAGTATTCGCTATCGGCCAGGTGACCAAGCTGGGGTTTATCGTCAATTTATGTCTACCCCCAGTGGTTATTCGGGTTGTACATTAAAAGGATTTATTTACACCAACCTTCAAAAACAGAGTTATCCCGCTTTAATGATGGCCAACCCTAATTCAACTGGCTTTATAGATGTTTTTATTGCGAATGGGGCCGATCCATCTAGTAAGTGGGTAACGTATAATTTTCCAGAGGGCTCCCCATTACCAAAATATGGGGCCGATGTTTGTTCTGTCAACGGTGGCGTGTTTGTAGCCTACCCGGATGCATCGGGCAATATTCAAATGATGTTCTCAATGGATGGACAAAATTTTTCTACCGTGCCAATTTCAGCTAGTAATGGTTATGTGCAAGCGCCTGCTTGTAACATGGTGCCAACATTGGCAACCTACAATAATTTTGTCCTGCACATGGGCTACGCCAACACATCTCCTGCCATCACCGACGTGTTCTGGGCTTTTTGTTGGAACAATGTAAATCTATATCCACTGTCATTTAAAGGGTAAAAGGATATAAGATATGGAGACTGTAACGTGGTCAGTTATCGTGACGGATAGGCTTTGATCGGTAAATGAAATCGTTACTGACTTCATGTATAGTGAAGAACAACTAGTTTTCTATATCGACATCGAGTTAGCCTCAAAATTAGTGCAAAGAAATAAAGCGGATTTTCTCGAGCACGATTTTGCGTGTACAAAGCGAGCAGTGGAAGTCTAGGCCGATCTGTGCGTGAGGGATGCGAAAGGCTTGGTTCTTTTTTGGCGAAGAAAAGCTAGAAGCATACGCCAGAAAAAACCGCACCTGTAGCAGCCCGACCCCCGCACAACAGGGCGAATACACCTCTCAAAAATGCCCCTGTTGTTGCGTGGGGACACGCCCAATTTAAATCAGAAAACAAATTGAAAACTTCCCAATTCTCCACTCTCAATTCTCAATAAGGGGTGGAGGTTAGGGGGTAGAGGTGTGTCAACGCCATTAACCATTTACAATTTACCATCATTGTTGTCCGGGGAAAAATAACAAATGGGCAAAAAAATAGAGGGGCTTTCGCCCCTCACATTTTGGTTATTTTTGTTTTTACG
>CANGWA010000056.1 GCA_947457335.1 Sphingobacteriaceae bacterium | reverse complement strand
GCCTGGTCAACTCGTGCGGGTGTTGAATGCAAGCGGGCACGATGCTCTGATTTGTTTGTTTGATAGCTCTCGGTTTTTAAGAAGTTTTTTTCTGGGCAATCAATTTTCAGCGAGCATTACCCAATTACCACAGGCAAAGTTGGCGGTACGTTTTGTGTTGGGCGATAATTTTGATGCGGCAGCAACTACTTCAATAGAAGGATTACGCGGCAATTTTAAATCGCTAAAAGGCTATTTTATTTCTCCGGCGTATCTTGCCTTGCGGGATAGTTTAACCATTACCCTCACAGATGAGGCATCGGGTGTGTATGAAAAAGTAACACCTGGACAGTTTTTTAAGTAAACAAAGTATGATTAGGAAAATTGAACATTTAGGCATTGCAGTCAACGACATGGAAAAGGCGAACCGTTTGTTTTCGATGTTGTTGAATAAGGAGCCTTATAAATCAGAAGCGGTAGAGAGCGAACAGGTGAACACTTCCTTCTTTATGCTCGGAGAAACCAAGGTCGAGTTGCTGTCTGCTACAGGAGAAGCTAGCGCTATTGCCAAGTACATCGCCAAGAAAGGAGAGGGAATTCATCATATTGCTATGGATGTGGACGATATTGATTTTGAAATCAATCGTCTTCGTGCCGCTGGATTTGAAGTGATCAATGCAGCACCGAAAGATGGTGCGGACAATAAGCGGATTTGTTTCCTCCATCCGAAAAGCACTGGAGGGGTATTAATTGAATTGTGCGAAGAAAAAAAACAGTTATGACAGATATTACAGTAAAGGTGATTGATCATGAGGGTATGGAGTCAGAATGGACTGCGCCTACCGATATGGGATTGAGTTTGATGGAGTTTTTAAAAGGAAACGATTATGATATTCTTGCTACATGTGGGGGAATGGCGCTATGTGCTACCTGTCACGTAGAAGTAGTGGATGGTTTTGATAAACTCAATGAACCAAGTGGTGACGAATATGCCATGTTGGATACTTTACCAAACATTACCCCGACGTCACGGTTAGCTTGTCAGCTGTATTTGGCGGACAATATGCATGAAATTAAAGTGCGCCTAAAAGGAGATGGTCATTCGTAATCAAAAATCGTTGCGCTGATTCCAAATACTTGAGCTAAGATTCTTGGTAAATGCAAAAGTAATAAACGCTGTTACGCCAAGATTGAAGATGAGTAAATGAAAAAATGCTGCGACGCGGTAACCACTCCAGTAGGTGGCGGTATCATCTAACGTGATAACTTCAGTTGGTAAACAAAGAGTAGTGCAAAGCGTGATTGTTACCACACTCATGAACAAGTATTCAAAGTCGCGCAAAAGAAAATTTTTCAGTTTTCGCCACTTGTCCAAGGGCTTACCCCACCGATGAATCAGCAAGTAATTGCCGTAGATGGTTTTTGCAAATAAGATAGCCTCATCGGCACTTTTGTTTTTAAAATGATTATCCGTAGTAAGAACGAAAAAATGCTTTAAATCTTTTCGTAGAACCCGGTTGTGATCCTTGATTTTTAAAATGGCTTCGTAAGGAAAATCAGGCTGAAAATGGTTGCTTTCCAAAAATTTAAGCCGGTACTCAATAGCGATGGTTTTTATGTGTTTAAGCGTATACACATCGGCTTGATGATCTGATGCTTCTTCAGCGTATTCAAACGATTCTTCATACTGCCTTAAGTTGGCAAGTATTTTTTTATCGTCAAATAAGTCTTGCTTGAGGATTTTATTTGTTTCACTGATTAGCGCATCTTCTGGTGTGGCCGTTTTTTGTTTGTGCTCCTGAAGTGCATGAAATACCGGTTGTTGGTTAAAGAGACTCATACGAAAAACATGATGGTTTGTGCAAGCAATGATTTAATCTGATAGTTTATTTTTTTAAGTCCTTTGGCATGTGATGCGCCAACGGCATTATGAATCCACCGAATTGCATATTGATAGTACCGTTTGCTATGCGTGCGTTTAAAGTCATAATCACGGTCCGTAGCATTTAGCGCTGTTTTTTTTACCTCTAATGTTTTTTTGACCTCTTCAAACAAGGGTGTGCCTGCAATTGGATAAGCAGTGGTGATGGTGTAAAAATCTGGTCGGCTAGCACGCAAATGTTCGATCGTTTCTGAAAGGTGTTTGCGGGTTTCACCAGGATAACCCACCATGATAAATGTTCCTGCTTCCATTCCCGCCTTGCGGGTAGCGACGATCATTTCACGCACTTTTACTGCATCCACACGGCGATCCATGGCGTTAATTATTTCTTGAGCGCCACTTTCCGCTCCGATCCAAATGCGGTAACAGCCGCTTTCTTTCAACAGCCTTATCACCTCCGCATTCATGCGATCGGCACGCGTGATAATTTCATATGCAACCTCTAGGTTGCACTTCTTCACTTCTGCGTGAAATTCTTCCAGCCATTTATGGCTAATTGTAAATACGTCATCCACGAACCAGAACCGATCAGGTTGATAAGTGGCTTTTAGATACGCGAGCTCTTCAACAACTGCAGCAGGAGAACGGCGGCGGTAGGTGCCACCGTATACCGCTCTGCTACACCATTTACATGTATAGGGGCAGCCACGCATGGTGCTGACTGATATTGATGAATAACCATGGTGGGTTTTCCACGCAGAAAGATAGTTTTCAAGATGGACCTTTTCGCGTGCCGGTAAGGGCAAAAGATCCAATTGTCTGATTAAAGGCCGTTCGGCATTAAACACTGATTCCCCGTTTTTGAGCACCACGGTTCCGGCAAGTGCATTCGGAAGTTGACCCATCTCACGCAAATGCTGAGTGAGTTCTAGAAAAGTGGTTTCTCCTTCACCCACTACCAATAAATCTGCACCATTGTTGAGATACAAGTCGGCATTGTATCGGGTGTCGGGTCCGCCTAAAACAATCTTGGTGTTTTTAAGTGCTGGTTCTGAACGAATCAATTGAATGAGCTCGAATAAAACGGGCCGTGTCATTAGATTGGCATACAGCCCAAGCAGGGCAGGTGCATTTTTTTTCAAATCCGATAACCACGAACTACGATTTAAAAACGTGCTGTCAAGCACACTGCACGGCACTTCGTGTTGTTCAAGATATGCGGCTATGCCAAGCAGTCCCAATGGCACATATGGTTTCATGATCTGACGTTCTTTTGGATCGTCATTCAAGAAATAGGCATGTGAGAGAACAACTTTCATGTGCGTTTAACGGCGAATTGTTTAAAGGCAGGTGAAAAGGCAATGCACCAGCAAATATACTCGGCAATATTCGTAATAAAACTTCCGGTAAATTGATAAATAAATATAAAGCAGAACAGTAATAGCCGGTAATAATTGCTGTACACCTGGGTTTTAAAAAACAGGTAAATTTCTAGGGCCAACCGCAAAATAACCCCTACAACGCCAAATATGGCCAAGGTTTCTCCCATGGCATTGGGGATATCGTACCGCGGGAAATCCCCCCAGTACTTAAAATGCTGGTGCACGACCTCTACCACCAAGTGTTTGATTTGGCCTAAACCACCGCCTAGCCATAAATTCTTCATTTCGGCAATCAACCAAGCCATCTTAAACGAATCAGAGGTGCGTCCATTCGCACTGGTGTCCTTTCCTTCTAGAATATTGTTAATTCTCATGGCAACCAAGTTGTCAGGAAACTGCATCAGTAACCAAAAGCCAACAAGGGCCACCAGCATGCTTGTAAGGAAAACGCTGCGGGCAAACGTGCTTTTAAAAATGGTGCGCAGCCGAATAAGGCTGACGAAAACTGCGGCCAGTAAAAGGGCGCCTATGACACCAAACGACAGGGACAAGAGCAAGGGAACAACACATAAAATAACTGTAAGCCAACGGTTTTTTTGACCTTTATTAATTAATAAGTCGAGAAGAAAATACGCAAATACCGGCGTGAGTAGGAGGGAATAATAAGAGGCTTCATATGTGAAGAGTGCAAGCCGAGGAATCTCGTTGGTGCCACCTGTTATTTTTTTAACATACCACATCCATTCTTGATAAGGTTTGGGGAGAAAGAAAAATGGCAGGGCGATGAGCACCAATAAGCCGTTGAAGAGAAGCACCTGTCCCATTATTTTTTCAGGCTGTTGTATGTCGCTAATGAAATGATAAATGCCAACGATACTTAAATAAGTTAGCACAAACAGCGCATTGGAGTTCAAGAAAGAGGTCGGTTCCACGCCTTGTGCAAGGTGAATAGCGTCGTAGCCTATTAAAAATAAAAGAAAGGGGAATAGCCAAGTGGACTTACCACGGCGCAGCGTTTTCAGATAGAAGAAGGGGCCAAGGATTTGAGTATACAATAAACCCTTGGGAAGGAAAACACTGTTGAAGAAAAACACCAAATGGATCAGCACCGAGTACTTACCCACGGCTGGTCTTTCTGAAGCCGAAGAGCTGTAGGGTGTATGGGGTTGCTGGGTCTGCATAAATGACTTTGGCTAGGTAAAGTAATAGCGCCAAGAGCGCTAATTGAAGAGGTACATAATAAACATAGCACAAGGTACAAATCAAAATGGCTGGTAGTAATACCAAAATGCTTTGCAATGGGTGTATCCCTGGCAAGAGTGTTCTATGAAAGAGATGATACTGGAAGGGGATATTGAGAATACTTGTTATGATAAGTGCTGGTAACACACCATTGATACCGAGGAAATGGTAACCAATGAACATGCCTATTAAGTGCATGCTTCTGATAATGATCTCAAACAAGGAGTTCAAGCGGATATGACGGGTGCCGTTTAAGAAATGAAAGGGGACAATGATGAGCAGCATCACCGCTTCGAAGGCGAGGTATAATTTAATATAACCGATGCTAGCGGCATACAGTTCGTCCCCCAACCACAAACGAAAGATGGCATCTCCTGCAAGAATGAGTGTGGTAATCATCAACCAACCCGGAAGTGCAATAAGGGCACGAGCACCAAAGTACATGGGCTGGATGTCTGTTTGCTTTGCCATTTTAAAAGAGACGCGCGGAAAGGCAAACCCACCTAATGCTAGAAAAATGGTGTGGATTTGTGTGGCAACCGTAGAGGCAATGGAATAATAGCCAAATACCACGGTGTTGGTCAACGATGCGACTATCAATTTATCAGAGAGAAATCCACCGAGACTTATGCAACCTTGGAGCCAATACCAAAACCCATTCATTAACCGTTTTCTTTCTTTAGCTAAGAGTATGAAGGATGGCCTAGTAATCCAAGTACGGTTGAATCGGTAAAGGGTGATTAATTCAATAAGGAGTACACAGCTGATAGTCACAACCGATGAAAGGAGAATGGGGACTAGGCTGAAACCCAGCAAAGCCATAGTAACATTGATGAGCAGGATTGATATTTTGGATAAAATATTCAAACGTGCAGCAATGTCAAAACGCTCCAAGCCTTTAAAGACAGAGATAAAGGAGACTTCAATGAATTTTAATCCAGCAAAAACACAGCCCAACAACAAAATCTGATCCTCATCGCCAGTATAGGTCGGGTGATCAAAAAGACGAATGAAATGGGCGGATGAAAGGATCCAACCAATTGTTATAGCTGTTAGCGCCAGGGCGGTGGCTAGAGAGAAATTGTACCGAACAATTTCTTCAATTTTTTTTTCAGCCTGCTCCGCTCGAAATTGTGAAATCAAACGAATATTGGTCTCTGCAAGCCCAGGATTAAAAAAATTAAGCGCTAAGGTGATGTTGCTCACCAGCATCCAAAGCCCATATTCTGAAATGCCAAGTTGCCGTGTAAATAACGGCGTGGCTAAGATCATTAAAGCGGGATACAAGCTTAGATCTAAAAACGTCCAAACCGAGTTTTTTAAAAATTGCCTGGGAGAAAGGCTCATTTGGCGAATGTACTCCAATTTTATATTCCCTCGGCAAATCTGTAGAGACGAACGGCTTGCTTTTTTTAATACATTCGTCCCATGGCGCACCCAAGTGATTTAAACAATGACCCGATTGATATCGGAAATTTTCTCAGCCGTCTTCGGAGTTTTGTACTCACTCCAATTCACCTTGTAATAAAATACAAAACAACCGTCCTCATGCATGTTTGTGTTTGGTTACTGCTTGCCTGTTTGGTACGCTTTGCCCTTCCGCCAGCTTACCGGGCAACATTTATTATTCGACCAAGTGATCCTAAAGAGCGGTTCCATTTGCGTATCATTGGTGATGTGGCCACCCTGGCCAAACAAAAAAACCATGCGGCTATTGCCAATCTTTTACAAATTGATGCGGTTATTGCAAGCGAACTAGAGGCCATCGAACTATATAATCCTTCTTTCAAACAATCACCTGATTCTATCAATTTCACAGAAGTGGGATTGGTGATGAAGTCCAACAAAAATTTCGAAGTGATTCAAAATGCACTCTTGAATTATTTACACAACAACCCCTACTTTAAAAAAATTAGAGACGTACAGGTGCGCCAAATTAAACTCACAGAGAACAGAATTAAAGTGGATCTTGTTGAGCTTGATTCCTTAAAACAGCTTCAGCAAGAGGCCTTAAGGCACTCGGCAGTTTCAAGCCAAGTGGCGGTGTCAGATTTTCTGGATCCAGTAGCAGCCTATACACTTGCTATTGATCGTGTTTATAAGCAGGGGTCTTTAGAGGGACAAAAAGCGTTTATCGACAACTTCCAATTGATCAAAGCGACTACGGCATTTGACCGCCCCTCTTTTCCACCACGTCTACTCGTACTTGTGTTGCTAGCGTTTGGAGCAGGTATTCTAACGGCTATTCTGTACGTGGTACTGAAACATGGCCGCTAAACAGCTGCATAGTGTACTTGTTAGCCCTGGTTTTCCCAAGCACGCGGATGATACAACGTGCCTCCCGTTTTTACAAGATTTAGTAAAAGGCTTACGGACGATGGTGCAGATAACAATTGTTGCCGAAGACCATCCTGTTCAAGCCGATTATGAATGGCATGGATTACCGGTGCATACCTTGCGTAAGTCGGCCAGCACCTTTGGTAAAATTACAGCTCGTTTTAAATTAGCGGCTACACTAGACGAAATTCATCGCCAAAAAAAAATAGACGTCGTGCATGTGTTTTGGCTCAATTGGGCTGCAGTGCAGGCCAATCAGTGGTGCCTTAAGAATGAAGTAAAAATGGTGCTCACTTTTGCAGGGAGAGAGCCTCAATTACCTGATGCTTGGGTTAAACGGTTTCATGCATTTCGGGCTACAACTATTGCTGTTAGCGGCTTTCATAAAGAGCATTTGCAGCAACGGGGCTTTTGTATTGATGAGGTCATTGAGTGGTCAGTGCCGTCGTTTGCAGTAAAAGGTGAGCGCGATGTGGACTTCGTTTGGTGTGGCTCTATGATTGCTGTGAAGCAACCGGAATGGTTTATTCAGTGTGTTGCTGAACTACTAAAAAAGGGTTGGCAAGGAAGGGCTGTCATGATTGGTGATGACCCTACGGGAAAGTACAAACAAGAAATTAGTGCAAGGGGTTGGCAAAAACGGGTAGTGTTTACAGGATTAATCCCGCCCAATGAGGTGTTTGCTTGGATGCAACGGGCACACGTTTTTGTTCACACTGCGGCGTATGAGGCCTATGGACGAGTGCTGGCTGAAGCGCTGGCAAACGGTTGCAAGGTAGTGTCAACACCGGTGGGCTTAGCGCATGGTCATCACGCAATACATACGGGTGATTCAGTTGCTCAAATCAGTCAGCTGTGTTGGGAATTACTTCAGGATACAAAGGAAATCATTCCTCAAGCGGCAGAATGTTTTCCTGAGCAACAGTATGCAGCGTTATACAAACGTCTCCTCTAAAATTTCTTCGTACCGCCGCTTAATGGCATTAAAAGAAAGGTCTTCTTCAAATATGGAGATAGCCTGTTGCCGTTTTGCCAGCCACGTTGTTTCAGTCAAATTAGCAACGATTTCGCTGAGCTGTAGAAACTGTGTCGGCTCATAGAGAAAGCCACCTTCTCCATTTCGCGTCATTTTTTTGAAGGAGGGAATGGTGGTAAGCACAGGCACACACCCGCACGCCATGGCTTCGCACGCCGCGACACCGCTACCTTCGTGGTGAGAGGCCGCAAGAAAAAGGTGATTCTCTCGGTACATCTTTTCCAATTGCTTGTGCGTTTTCTGCCCCCTCAATGTGATGCAACTGCTCAGCCCAAGATCGTGTATCATTTGTTTGACAACAGCTTCCAAATGCCCTGATGAATATACCATCTGTAGCTGAACATCCACTCCTCGCGTTTTGAGCAAGGCCACAGCTCTTATTACTGTTAAGGGGTCTTTGTTGCGGTCGAGTCGCCCCACCCAAATGCATTTCCATTTTCCTTCGTACTTCAATGGCTCTGCTGGTTTAAAGTCGGTCGAACATTCCATTACTTCCTTGATGTTGCCGGGGGTAAGGACTTTGCGGGAAAAGAAAGAGTGTGCCTGATCTTCTGAAACAAACAAGGCTTTAAGGTTGTGAAAGGCACTCCGCTGCAAACCACGTTTGAGTGGATGTTGCGCAGGCCGTTCTGCATGGTGCAGCACCATCATGCGCGAAGGGGAGTGAAATAGTTTTAAAAACAAAACATGCAAAGGGGTGTGAAAACCATGTATCAGGAAGATCGCATCCTTGTTGCGGTAGCGGTTGACAAGTTTGAAAAGCGCAATGGGTGAATGTAAATTAGTATAATGCCACTTGATGCCATGATCGTAAAACTCTCCTTCAAAGGTGGCATTGTTACATACATGGATGTCGTATTTTTCAGTCAACGGCAGATAGTGCCCAAATGATACTTTTAGGAATTTATTGAGAAACTCCTTGTGTGATTCATATGCTTTTGTACGACTGAAACTTACCGAAATAATATGCTTCATATGCTCTTTGCGTGAAAGATATAAAAATAAGTTGCTGCAAGGATGGATTCTGGTAATTATGTAAAAATTCTAATAATATTTCAATTTATCTCCGTTTTCACTGATTGTGATTTCAAAAATGAAATTTTAAATTTTCGCCGAGCGCAATGTCCTATTTTCTACCTTTATACGAGGTGAACGGTGTTGTAATTTTTAATCCCCTGAGCACTCGGCACAAGCCGAGGATGCCTAATTCGATGTTGGCGGTGGCAGCGAGCATCCATGGGTCACATGAATATGTGATGGTGGATGGAAACCTAGAGCAGAATCCATTGTCCGTGCTGTCGAACTACTTCGCAACAGGAAAATATCGTTATTTTGCGGTGACGGTAATGCCGGGACCAGCGCTCAAACAAGCCATCCCATTTTCCGAAAGCATCAAAAAGCAATTCCCAAAAGTGACAATCATTTGGGGAGGCTATTTTCCTTCAAACCATCCCGCTGTGTGTCTTAGAAGTGGTTATGTGGATTATATTGTCAACGGCCCCGGAGACAAGGTCTTTCCCCAATTGCTAAATGCACTGAATAATAATTTGCCACTGGATGGCCTCTCGAATTTGATTCGACTGGGTACAGACCATCAACTTATCAAACATAAGACCGATGAGCTTTACGACCAGGATACCCTGCCACCTCTCCCATACACTTACTTAGCAACTTTTTATCCCCTTACGCGCTATTTGCCCAAGACGTATCTTGGTAGGCGCACGTTGTCTTACCACTCGAGCATGGGTTGTCCCTTTACTTGTTCGTTTTGTGCAGTGGTGCCTATATACAAGGCACGTTGGAAGGGACAATCAGCGCAAAGAATCTACGAAGCAGTTCTCCCCCTCCTGCAAGCCTATCAGGCCGATGCGTTGGAATTTCATGATAATAACTTTTTTGTTTCTGAAAAACGCACGGCTGAATTTGCACGGTTGATTCAACCGCATCATATCAATTGGTGGGGCGAAGCCCGCATTGATACAATGGATAAATACAGCGATGTTACACTCGCCTTGTTGCGCGATTCGGGTTGTAAAATGATATTTTTTGGAGCGGAAAGTGGTAATGACAGTGTGCTAAAGGAAATGGATAAAGGAGGGACGCAAACGGCAAAACAAATCCTCTCGTTTGCGGCACGACTTAAAAAGTTCAATATTGTACCTGAATACTCCTTTGTATTGGGCACGCCTGCTCCCACTGAACAGGCTGTTTGGCAAAACATCCAACACGATATCGCTTTTATTCGTGAAGTCAAAAAGGTAAATCCTGAGACAGAAATTATTATCTACACGTATAGTCCAGTACCAACCGAAGGGTCAGAGATGTTCAAATTGGTCCAATCTTCTGGATTCAAGTACCCTGAGAAATTGGCCGAATGGATTTCTCCTTCTTGGGAGAAATTTGATCTCCGTAAAAATCCACTCACGCCTTGGCTAAAACCAAGCATGATTGATACAATTAAAAATTTTGAAACGGTACTCAATGGATTCTATCCGACGGTTTCTGATTTGCGCATGAGCGCAACGCAAAAGGCCCTTATCAAAAAAATAAGCACAGTGCGTTACCGGTTTAGCATCTATACATTGCCCTATGAAATAAAAGCGTTACAAAAGTTATGGCGCTACCGTCAACCTGAAATAGAAGGTTTTTAATGAGGTCTCAGTTAGATAAATGGCTCACCACCACCTTGCTAAAACCAATCATTGGTTGGTATTTGAGAAAAGACCGTTGGTACCGGCATCCACTGCTCAGTCAAGGCCTATTGGTTAAGGCGGGCGTCTTCCACCCTAGCTTTTTTTTCTCGTCCGAGTTTTTTGCCGATTTCGCCAACCGTCAGTTGGTAATGGATAAACGGGTGTGTGAAATGGGGGCGGGCTCAGGTTTACTCAGTTTTTTAATGCTTCAAAAAGGTGCAGTCGTGACGAGTATTGAACGCTCGCAGGTGGCTTTATCGGGGCTGTTGTTCAATAAACAACACTGTAACTGTCCAGAACGACTCAGCATTGTTGCTTCTGACATGTTTGATGCAGTTAATGAACCACCATTTGATTTCATCTTCATCAATCCCCCTTACTTTTTTAAATCGCCCGCTACCGAAGTACAATTGGCCTGGTACGCTGGTCCTTCTGGTGAGTTTTTCGATCGTTTTTTTTCCCAATTAAAAAAACAAGTGCATGCGCAATCGCAGATATACATGGTGCTAGCCGATAATTGCGACCTGGCTGCGATTGAAAACATCGCCTCCGTTCACAAGTGGCAAATGAAGGTGGTATATTCTCGCAAAATTCGTTGGGAAATTAATTCTATATTTCAGATTTCACCCCAATGACCGTAAAGGCCACATCACATACCTCCGTTTCACCACTTCAATATGCAGTGTATCAATGCCTGTGTTATTACGATATATTTAATTACCCATTAAAACTTGAGGAAATTGAGGCTTCACTACCAGTTACATTTCACCCTGTAGAATTACTAGGAGCCATTCATTCTCTCATCGACCAACAGTTGCTGTTTACTGCTTCCAATTATTATTTCATTCGCGAACATGGAATTGGAATGATTGCCGTGAGAGAAGAGAATGAAGCCCGATACGCGAAGCACAAAAGCCGCATCTTGCGCTCTGGAAAATGGATTGCGCGTTTTCCGTTTGTACGCGGGGTAGCCATTTCAGGCTCCTGCGCAAAAGGTGTTTTTCCTGAAGATGGTGATGTAGACTTTTTTATCATCACTGCTAAAGACAGGGTGTGGATTTGCAGAACCTGTCTCATACTCTATAAGAAAATCTTTTTATTGAATTCTAAACGATTCTTTTGTGTCAATTATTTTATTGATGAAAACAATTTGATCATTCCTGATCAAAACGTATTCGTAGCCCATGAAATAAAATTCTTGCGCCCCATTGTCAACGGACAATTGCATACTCGGTTTTTATCACAGAACCAGTGGACCAATAGGTACCTTCCAAATATGCAGTATTTCAACAATTCCTTGTTGTCACCCTACCCGCACCTGCGGCCTGTTAACAAGGTAATTGAATGGTTGCTAAGTGGCAAATTGGGTGCCTGGGTCGATCATCAATTGTTTAAGCTTACACTACAGGTTTGGAAGCGAAAATTTCCTGACTTTAACATGGAAGATTTTGATTTGAACCTGCGTAGCAAAAAGCATGTTTCAAAACACCATCCAAGAGGGTTTCAAAAAAGGGTTCTCAATGAATTAGAACGCAAACTGCAAAAGCTTAAGGCCGAAGTCGTATGAAAGTTCTTTTTACGCATTCCTATTTTCTCCAACGCGATAGCAAGCAATGGCGCGCTCAAATGCCGTACCCCCCCTTAGGGACATTGTATGCTGCTGCAGCTGCTCGTGAAAAGGGTTTCGAGGTGGCCTTTTATGATGTGCAATTTGCTTCAGCGCCTGAATGCATTAAAACAGAACTGCAAGGCTTTCAACCTGATGTGTTTGTCATCTGTGACGATAGCTTCAATTATCTCAGTAAAATGTGCCTTACCAATATGCGTGAAGCAGCGTTTACAATGCAACAACTAGCGAAAGAAGCCGGCTGTAAAGTGCTGGTCGCTTCTTCCGACGCTACCGACCATGCTAAAGCCTACCTCGATCATGGCGCCGATGCTGTGGTTATCGGTGAAGCTGAAGAAACGATTGTGGAGTGGTTACAAAATCATGGGAGGAATAGTGGTGCGATAGCGGGACTTTGTTATGTTGAACAACAGGAAGTCATAAAGACCCCTCCACGCAAGGTAAAAAAGGAATTGGATGAATGGCCACTTCCGGCATGGGACCTGCTCGATTTTACGCCTTATCGAGAAATG
>CANGWA010000055.1 GCA_947457335.1 Sphingobacteriaceae bacterium | reverse complement strand
TTTTGAACGCATGCGACGTGCCCGCCCTGAAACCCGCCCTATCAGAGAAGCCCATGGTAAAATCCACCGTTATGCCACTTGCCACCAATACCTGTGGGGTCCACCGAATATCGTACCGCAAAAAATGTTGGCGCGCATAACGCGCCTCACCTCCACTGGCCAATGCAAAGCGGTCAAACTCTGCCCCCAATTGTCCGGGATTGTATTGTGAGTAATACGAAGGGTGCAAGCCTATCTTCGCGCCGTAACCAACGGCGGCAGCCATGGGCGCTTTAAAGGCAGAAAGATTGGTCACCGTGCGATCGTAACGTGTGCCGCCTCGCATCAGAAAAAACCAAGCGAGTGGAATGTGTTTTTCGTGACAAAATTGACTGACCTCCGCATACACATCAAAGGGGTCGTTTTGTTCTCCGTTGAGAACGGCTTGACGTTTTTTTATTAACGCACGGCGACCATTCAGCCGGTCTTTCAAAGTGGCCCCCCATCTTCGCCACAGGGGTTTATTTTTAAAGGCAAATAAATTGTCCACATCAATCGTGCTCACCAAGCGAAACACCCTTGGCGGCAGGTGAATGTGTGGGTACTCGGTTTCAATGGCACCGCGCAGTTGATCAATCCAAATATCTACCACCGGCACTGCCAACTCGCTGGTTGCGGCCAGCACACTGCTGTCGGCCCCAAAACGCCCATGGGCATCCATTTTAAAAGGTTGCCATTCCTCGTAACGGGAAATAAACCAAAACACTGCACTCAAGACATCCATCTCCTCTGGCACTAACGCCTCTACCGTACTTTTTATGGGCAATCGAAACGCAGGATCAACCTCGTGCTCAAACAAAAGGGTACCAGGCACCAGGTGCAAACCTTTTAAGGGGGTGTGCGCATAAGTAATCACGATGCCAGAATGCGCAAGCGCAACGGCGGGGTCAGAGGTGATTTGAAATGGCAAACGCAGCACGCCATTGAATACAAATTCGCAGACGTACCACAGCCTTGTGGACGTATCAGGAGCATACACCACCACCAAGGGCGAACCGCTTGGCAAATGCGGATGTATCAATTCGTCAAAGTTATAAGCCACCATCGACCTAAATGTATCAAATTGCGGAGTGGTTCACAAATTAATTCAGCATGCCAAAACACAGCGACGCCGGCTAAATTTTTCATTACTTTGCACCTGCCATGCAAACGCTGTCGACCTTGTTTTTTCGCTCTTCCCTCTTACTTCTGGCTATTTTACTGCTCGGTTGCAAAAAAAAGCATTCACCTGGCTGTTTGACTAGTTCGGGACCATTAACCGAACAGCGCCGTGATTTACCAGCCTTTAGTAAGATTGAAATTGAAAATGCCGTTGAAACACATATTGTACACGACTCGATCTACCGCGTGGATGTGGAAACTGGGGCGAACCTTCAACGCAAAATCATCACCAAGGTTAGCAACGACACCCTTTACATCAGAGATAAAAACACGTGCAATTTTGTGAGAGGATATAGCCATACCCCGAAGGTCACCATCCACCTCCCCTACCTGCGCAAATTGACCAATAACAGCGTGCACCCAGCTTGGTTTGAATCCAAATTTATACAAGACTCCATTCGCATACATGCTGGTAATTCAGGCGATGTGCATGTTTACGGCACCTATGGCATCATCCTCTCAACCGCACACGGCAATGGCGACATTTATTATTCTGGTAAAACAAAAACCATCCTCCTTTACACAAACGGCACCAATTACATCTATGCACAAGACCTTGAGATCACCAGTTATGCTGGCTTTGAAACCTATTCCATTGGTGATTGCATTGTGAATGGAAACGGTTTGCCGCAACTGGATTTTCACATTGTCAAATCGGGTAATATCAAATGCATAGGTCAGCCTAAGGTGGTCTTCGGTAAAATCGACTCCACTGCTAGAGGCCAATTCATTCCACTTTAAACCGATTCAGTTCTTAGCGACAAAGCGAATTTTAGCCTAAATTCGCCTAAAATTATTCGACATGCAAGAAGCTTTCGTACGCACCACCATCAATGAGGCTGGTATTGCCACCATCACTTTTTTCCACCCACAAAGTAATTCTATGCCTGGTAGCCAATTAGCGGCACTTGCGGCAGAAATTGAAAAAGCTGGCAACAACCCTTCCGCAAAAGTGATTGTGCTGAGGAGTGAGGGGGAAAAGGCATTTTGTGCTGGAGCTAGTTTTGATGAATTGATCGCGATTAAGGACCGTGAAACGGGACTGAAATTCTTCAGCGGCTTTGCCCATGTGATTAATGCCATGCGTAAGGCACCGAAATTCATTCTCGCTCGCGTGCAAGGCAAGGCGGTTGGCGGCGGCGTAGGCATCGCTTCGGCAGCCGATTATACCTTCGCCGTGAAATCGGCATCTGTAAAATTGTCTGAACTGGCCGTTGGCATTGGTCCCTTTGTTGTAGGACCAGCGGTAGAGCGCAAAGTGGGCACATCGGCTTTCTCCCAGCTCACCATCAACGCTACTGAATGGCAATCGGCCGATTGGGCGCGTGAAAAAGGATTGTATGCCGATGTATTCGAAACCTCAGAAGCCATGGATGCCGCTATTGAAGCGTTAGCCAATAAACTCGCTACGAGCAATCCCGAAGCCATGCAAATGCTAAAAGGCATTATGTGGGAAGGCACCACGCATTGGGACAATTTGTTGTTGGCGCGTGCTGGCATGAGTGGCACCCTCGTGCTTAGCGATTTTACTGTGAATGCCATCAATACCTTCAAACAAAAATAATGCGGGTTGTTGTTCAACGGGTGCGCCACGCTTCGGTCACCATTGTTTTGCAACAAGTTGCAGCCATTGAACAAGGGTTATTGATTTTAGTGGGCATTGAAGAACACGATTCTACCGAAGACGCTGATTGGCTCGCTGCTAAAATTGTCGCCATGCGCCTATTTAGTGATGCAGAGGGCAAGATGAATTTAGATGTTCAGCAAATCAATGGAGAAGCATTAGTGGTCAGTCAATTCACCCTCCACGCTTCTACGAAAAAAGGCAACCGTCCTTCTTTTATCAAAGCAGCACGCCCCGAACAAGCCATTCCACTTTACACCTACTTCGTGAAGCAATTGAGTGAACGACTAGGAAAACCTGTACCAACGGGACAGTTCGGTGCCGACATGCAGGTGGCCTTGGTAAACGACGGCCCCGTGACCGTGCTCATCGATAGCAAGATTAGGGAATAGGCTTTGTCGGAAACAACACTCGTTTAAATCCTGCTTAAATTTGTATTCCGCATAAGGAATTGTGTTGCGCTATATATAGAAATCCTCTAACTTTATACTTTTACGTATGGCCATCAAACCCCGCATACTGTTACAGGACGAAAAATTTGAAGTCACCCTTAAACGCTTGTGTCACCAACTCATCGAAGTACACAACGATTTCTCACAAAGTGTGATTATCGGTTTGCAACCCCGTGGTATTTATCTAGCGCGGCGCATTCAAAAAGAGTTGATGCACATTCTTAAAAAGAAAAACATCCCTTGTGGTGAATTGGACATCACCTTTTTTCGTGATGATTTCCGTCGTAAAGGCCTTACACCCAACAAAACCAATATCGACTTTATTATTGAGGACAAGAATGTGATTTTGGTGGATGATGTATTGTATACCGGTCGCACCATCCGTGCGGGGTTAGATGCCCTGCTCGCGTTTGGCCGCCCAAAAGATGTCGAATTGCTGGTGCTCGTCGATCGCCGCTTTCAACGGCACGTCCCTATTCAAGCCAAGTACATTGGCATATCCATCGATTCCATTGCTTCTCAAAACGTAAAAGTGGAGTGGCTCGAAAGCGATGGTACCGACAAGGTCACCCTCCTAAACAAATAACATGCGTCCACAACCCGGCACCCACCCCGATTACTACCTCCATTACATTGGCTTAGTAGGGTCGGGGAACATTCTAGATGCGCTAGAAGAAAACAAATTACTCTTGATTAGCACCATTGCCAGCATTCCTGAAGCCAGCGCGGATTTTGCATATGCTGAAGGCAAGTGGACCATCAAACAACTTTTACAACACATCGCCGACACCGAGCGCATCCTCGCTGTGAGAGCCTTGCGCTTCGCCAGACGCGATCAGCAAATCAATCCTTCATTTGATGAAGATCAGTATGCCGCCGCTGCGAATGTGGCGGTGAAGGGTATTGAGGACTTGATGGACGAGTTGTTGGCCATCCGTGAAGCGACCCGTTTGCTGTTCAAACCCTTGTCAGACGAAGAACTCCTGCGCAGCGGCGAAACCACTGTTGGCAAAACAACTGTAATCGCACTGGGTTATATGATTTGCGGCCACAGCACCCACCACCTTAAGGTATTACGCGAACGCTACCTCAAAGGTTTATAAATTGTTGATTACCGTCTCAGTTTTTAGCGCTATCTTTAGTTTTTGAAATCGTGTTTCAAAAAAGAATGAGCAGTCTAAGTGTCAACCACCTTTTAGGGATCAAGCAACTTAATAAAAATGACATTGAACTCATTCTTAACACCGCCGAGTATTTTAAAGGCGTCATTAACCGCCCCATTAAAAAAGTCCCAGCACTCCGCGATCTAACCATTGCCAACCTCTTCTTCGAAAATTCTACGCGCACGCGCCTTTCTTTTGAATTGGCTCAAAAACGGTTGAGCGCCGATGTGGTTAATTTCTCTGCTTCCAACTCTTCGGTAAAAAAAGGCGAAACGCTCATCGATACCGTCAACAATATTCTGGCCATGAAAGTGGACATGGTGGTGATGCGCCACTCCAGTCCCGGTGCCGCCATGTTCCTCTCTAAAAAAGTCAATGCCCGCATCATTAACGCTGGCGATGGCGCACACGAGCACCCTACACAAGCCTTGCTCGATGCCTTCTCCATTCGCGAAAAATTGGGTGCGCTAAAAGGTAAAAAAGTGGTAATCGTGGGTGATATACTACACTCCCGCGTGGCCATCTCCAATATCTTCTGCTTACAGAAAATGGGAGCACTGGTGAAAGTGTGCGGACCTCAAACGTTAATCCCCAAATACATCACTTCGTTGGGCGTAGAAGTCGAAACCGATTTGCGCAAAGCCCTCGAATGGTGCGATGTGGCGAATATGTTGCGCATTCAATTAGAACGTCAGGACATCAAGTACTTCCCTTCATTGCGCGAATACTCCATGTTGTATGGACTCGACAAACACTTGCTCAATAGCCTCTCCAAAGAAATTGTGGTGATGCATCCCGGCCCTATCAACCGCGGGGTTGAAATCACCAGCGACGTGGCCGATAGCAAGCAATCCATCATTCTCGATCAGGTAGAAAATGGCGTAGCGGTTCGCATGGCTGTTATTTCACTGCTTGCTGGTCGTCCCGTTGGGGAATAATCCCAGCCAATTTTACCAAGCACCGTCAGTAATAGCAAGGAGCTATTCTTCCAAAAGCAAATTGCATCCTCTTATATCGCTTTCATCGAAGCGCCCCATCAACTCCAACCGCTCACCACTGTGCAGCCTACCTAAATCTTGTGTGGCAATAAAACTACAACTGTTAATATTGGCAAGATCAATCACATTCACACCCCCCGTGCGTCCATCTGTTTTGTAACACAAAGGGTCATCGGTTTCACGTATCAAAAACTTCATCCACGGTGGCGCATCAAACCACTCGTCCCCTGTACTATACGCCTGACTCAACAGTTCCGTCATGCCGTACTCGCTATGTATTTCCTTGGCTTGAAATCTTACCTTCAAATACCCGTGCAATTCAGATTTCAACAGTTCCTTACGCTTCCCCTTCATCCCGCCCGTTTCCATCACCACACACTGTGGTCCGGGTACAACTCCCTTTTCGGCTAAATCCATTAAGGCATATGAAACGCCTATCAACAGTGTTTTCTGACCCTTTGCTTTCAAAGCCTGCAACACCTCTATCAAGTCCTCTTGGTTGTGCAAATAAAAACCACTGCCCACTGCGCCCTTGCTAATGAGGTGCTGAAACATGTAAACCAACGACGAGCCCTTCCGCTCCAAATAACCAGGCAAAAGAGCAAGCACGACCGTTTGTTCAACTGGACCATACACCTTTTCGAACGCTTTTAAAAAGGACCTTTCATACACGTTGATGTCGCGAACATAATGGCGGGATGGGGTTTGGGAGGTAGTTGAACTACTCGTAAAACAAATGGTATTGGCCTCTACCTCTCCGCACACCACCTGGTGGTGCCTGAACAACTCAATGGGAAGAAATGGAATTTGATGCAGCGTGGTCACTGCCTCTTTTCTTACCTGAAGCGCATCGCACCACTGCCGGTATACCGCATTGTGGTGGTGTTGAAAACAAAAGACTTCCAAAGCCATCGCTTCAAAATTAGCTTCGGTCACTGAAAAAATATCCTTCTCAAATTTTAACACGCCAATGCACACTAATTCTGTAAATTTAACGTGTATTATTCACATGCGCGTCTTTTTATTCCTAATCGGGTTAGCCCTCCTTGCTGCCTGCGTTAAGCGCACGAGTTCGCAAGTAGTGCCCATTGTTAACTTTAAGGAATTGGCGAACGTACAAAAAACAACCAATGGCGATACCGCTGTTATGGTGCTGGATTATGAAGATGGGGATGGGGACTTGTTTCTCGATAAATCGACGCAAGACCCCAATTTAATATTCACCACCTACCACTATGAGGCGGCTAGTGGCAAGTTTGTCGGCACCTTTGATCTACTCACCAATGACACCATCCGCTACTCGACCAAAATTCTTCAACCCGGCGGCGGCATCTACAAAGGCAAGTACATCAAAGGCAATATATACGTGCCGTTGACGCAATTCCGCGCTAGTAAAAACGACAAAATCTTGAAATTTGTGGGATTCATGGTGGACCTAGCTGGACATAAATCCAACACCTTTGTGTCGCCTACCTATTCCCTCGATTTCTAACCAATCATCTGCAGTAGACGTTCTGCTACCAACCGACTCATTTTGTAATTGCTCTCGTGTGTCCACCCCGCAATGTGTGGCGCCAATACGGCTTGGTCGCATTGTAACAGGTACTGCATGGGTTCTGGTAATGTGTGTGTAGCGAGCGATTCAAACGATTTCTTTTCGTATTCAATCACATCCAAACACACGCCCTGCACTTGTCCCCTTTTCATCGCCGCTACCACCTCTGCGGTGTTCAAACACTGTCCACGTGCGGTGTTAATGAGCCACACCGCAGGCTTGCAGTGCGACAAAAAGTGGCCATTGATCAGGTAATGCGTTTCCTCGGTCAATGGTACATGAAGGGAAACAATATCTGCATTCCGCTGCAATACGTCCAAACTCACTTCTTCTACCCAGGTCGTGCCAAATCCAGTTTTGTATTTATCGTAAGCCATCACGCGACAACCAAAACCGCGCAATTTCTCAGCAAACGAACTGCCCATGTGTCCATAACCAACCAACCCTACTGTTTTCATACCTAATTCTGTACCCCTATTTTCTGCGCGCAACCAAACCCCTGCGCGCACCTCACGGTCGGCAATGCGCAACCGGTGCAACAACATCAACAACATGCCCAGGGCATGCTCCCCCACCGCATCGCGGTTGCCTTCTGGTGCAGAAACAACCTGAATACCACGGGAGGCGCAAAAATTCAAATCAATATTTTCCATTCCAGCGCCCACGCGACCAATGACCTTTAAAGCCGTTAATGGCGTCAAGGTGGCGGCATCCATCGGAAAACGGCTGCGTATCACTGCTCCTTCGGCATCGTGTAGTTCATTTTTGCAAGCCACTGTGTCCATGGCATAACCACGCACCACCTGATGTCCCGCTGCTAAGAGCAACTCTTCCAAAACTGGGTGATTATCGTCAATTAAAACAATCTTCATATACTACTATTTTGTGGTTCACACCACCGAAAATCCATCGTGCAAATTAAGTATCTGAAAATGAATGCACTTAACTAATTAACAAAAGTATAACAGCTGGGCTGTTTAAAATTGAGTGGACTGCGTTTTGAACAATGGTTGGCCCGTGGAACACCCATTAACAGTAAAGGTTGACATGCAGGGAATAGTTATTCACATTTTATAAAACAGGATAGGGATTGGCTAAATTTATTTTAGTGCGATTTAGTTGCACATTTGCCTCCCCAAGTTTATGAACCAAGAGAATTTCAATAAAACCCGTCGCAGGATCAACACCCCTGCTCCTTCTGTCTCCGAGACAGGTAAATTACCGCCACAAGCGGTTGACTTGGAGGAGGCGGTGCTGGGTGCTATGCTCCTAGAGCGCGAAGCGCTGAGCACCGTTATCGACATCCTTAGTCCCCAAGCTTTTTACAAAGAACAAAATGGCCGTGTTTTCGGTGCTATGGTAGCACTGTTCAACCGATCTGAACCTGTAGACATCCTCACCGTTACGCAAGAACTCAAACGCACCGGTGAATTGGAATTTGTGGGTGGTGCCTACTACGTCTCCGCTCTCACCAACCGCATTGCCTCTTCTGCCAACATCGAATTTCACGCCCGCATCGTGGCGCAAAAATTCATTCAACGCGAACTCATTCGTCTAAGCACTGAAACCATCCGTACGGCCTACGAAGACAGCACCGATGTGTTCGAATTGCTCGACGAAACCACTAAGAACATTTTCGAAATCCTCGATTCCAACGTGCGCAAACAGCACGATAAAATGAGTACCCTCATCGCTCGTGCGATCGATGAAATTGAAACCGCTGCAAGCCATACCGATGGCTTACTGGGTGTGCCGAGTGGCTTCACGGCAATGGACCGCATCACTGGTGGTTGGCAAAAATCAGACTTGCTTATTCTCGCTGCGCGTCCCGGTATGGGTAAAACCGCCTTCGTGGTGTCCATGGCACGCAATGCCGCTGTTGAATTCAACAAACCAACAGCCATCTTCTCGCTCGAAATGAGCAGTCTACAATTGGTAAAACGGTTGATCGCCAGCGAAACAGAAATCACTCAGGACAAACTCCTCAAGGGAAATCTCGATAACCATGAATTCGTGCAATTGCACGAACGCATCAAGAAACTTTCGGTAGCACCGTTGTACATCGACGACACTCCGGCGCTCTCCATTTTTGAATTGCGCGCAAAAGCCCGTCGTTTAAAAGAAAACCAAAAAATTGAACTCATCATCATCGACTACCTGCAGCTCATGAGCGGCGGTCCCGATGGAAAAGGCAACCGTGAACAAGAGATCAGTCAGATTTCACGGGGACTAAAAAGTCTCGCCAAGGAACTCGAAGTACCCATCATTGCCCTTTCACAGTTAAGCCGTCAGGTAGAGAACCGTCCCGGTGGCAGCAAACGTCCACAACTCAGTGACCTCCGTGAATCGGGTGCCATTGAACAAGATGCGGACATGGTGATGTTTATCTACCGTCCCGAATACTACGGTTTGGAAGTCGATGAACAAAACGAACCAACGCGTGGTCGCGCAGAAGTCATCATCGCTAAAAACCGTCACGGTGCACTAGAAACAGTGAAACTACGTTTCATTGGTCAGTACGCTAAATTCGCCGACCTCGACTATGTAGGCAGCGAAGCAGCCATGTACAGCGGAGGCAATACCCCTGCTTCTTCCATCCCACAAAACGACGACTTCCTCTCTGGCACACGCACGGTGGCCTCCAAGAATTGGGACAAAATCGAAGAACCTAAAGACGTCATCCGTCGCAACGATATTGAAGATCCGTTTTAGTTGAACCAAAAGGTCAAATTAATGGTAAATGGTTAATTGTAAACGGTTAATGGCGTTAACGGTGCATGCGCCAATACAAATTGAGAATTGATAGTTAAGAATTGAGAGTTGAGGCGTAGACGTTCATTTACCCTTGAATGGTTAATGGTAAATTGATAATGGCGCTGACAAAATATACGCGCTCAATTGAGAATTGAGAGTGGAAAATTGAGAATTGAGGCGTTTACATCACCCCGTACCCTCTACCCCCTAACCTCCACCCCATTTTGATCGTTGAGAATTGAGAGGGTGTTGAACTTCACTTCGCACTCGTTTATTCAAGTGAATGCTATTAGCCGCTGCAAAAACCAATGTCTTTCTGCTTCCTGGGTTGCTTCTCTATTGAATTCAGCCCTTTGCCAAACGTGCCACCAACAACGTCATCAACCGTAACAGCACAAAAATCATACTGGCCCCCAAAAAGGTGGTCCTCCACATTTCAGGTGCAAAGGCCTTGGAGTGGTCGTGCAATAGCCACAACACATAAAACAACGCCATACTGGCTGCAAATAATTTTAAGTGGACCCGGATTGGCAACATCGCTTGATTTTTTCGAATAACGCGCGAAAAAAGTATTTATTGCCGTAAAATCTAAATGGTGGAGAAACAGAAAATCATGCGTTTAGATCACTCCAAACTGGACTTCCATTGTAAAAACATGTCGTTAAACCGTACACGAACGCCTTCTATAAACGCTTCGTTCAGGCGGCTCTTCAATCCCTCGAGCCCACCCACTTCGTCTTTTGTGAACTTAAAAATTTGCTCCATCGGTCCCGCTTCAAAACGCACTTGGTATTTATCGTTCATCTGAAAAATACTAATCGTCATGCTCGGGTGGGGAATGCTATCAATAATCCTCATCTTTTGCTTTTTGAAAGGCCTTTTTAAAATTCAACATGTTTTTGAGGGCGCCAATGGGACCAATGTTGCGGTCGCCATCTTCGTGTATACGGCTTTGAATCGCGTGCGCCAATAAAACAAAATGCTCGAGGTTGGCTTTTTTCAAAAACGCTTCGGCCCCATCGTCACCGTTTATGATGTTGGCCGCCGCAGCCCATTCAAACGCCTTGGCCTTTAATAAAAATTGAAGCGCCTTTTCATCGTCCCAAATCGCGTTCACAAATGCCGCCAACACCATGTGTTTTTGTTTCATCAGGTAAACAAAGGCCTTGCGGTCGTCGCGCACTGCATCCAGCGTAATAATCAACTCACGGCAATTGTGTTCCATGAGCCAGTTAAACGAAGCGGTATCGCCAAGGGTATACCGTGTAAAATGATTGATAGCTTCCTTCGAGTAACGTTTCATGTGTCACAAAAATACAGAATGTTCAATCATTTACAGGATTCCTTGCTGGAGGATGTTTGGCTTTTGCATTATTTAATGATTAGGGCGTGCCCCCGCAACAAAAGGGTCAAATTCTAAAACCCCGCTCACCCTTTTGTGCGGGGTCGTGCTGTCCCTCCAACCTGCGTGCACAAGGCCAAGGGCCACGGCACTCCGCGGTCTTTTTTTTCAAAAAAGCCTGCTCGTTGCACGTGTCCCTAGCCCTTGTGCGCGCAGGGTTTCCGTTCCATCACTCACGCACGGTGACGGCCTGCGGAGATGTCATTTTACTCTAAACCTTTTTCAATAAGGCTGTGTCGTGTATTTATTCATTCACTCTAAAACGGTGCGCTTCTTTTCATTTTAGAAGCGTCCCCCGCAGAAACAGTTTTAACTAAATAAATGACTTAGTGTTGGTATACTAGAATTGTCAGTTCGAGTAAGGTGATAAATGTGCTTCATCGAACAGCGGAAGTAAACGGTGGCGTAACCCTGCGCCAGTGATCGCAGGAAGTAGCTGGGTGAAAGCGGGCTGTAGGTGCACCTGCACGGCGGAGGCCCCGCTTTTTTTTGCGGGGACCCCGCACGGGTTGGTGAACCTAGGCCCGATGAACCCACTACGCCCGAAGAGCACGGTGCCGTTGGCGTTAAATGGACAGTAACAACGGCAGGCGCCAAAAAAATCATGCATTCCATAAGGAGGTCCCAATTGATCCAGCGCCGCAAGTCCTTGTAGCGAAAAAGCGCATTGCTGCTAAAATAGTTTGTGACGCGCGACGGCAGGCCCCCTCTTGCATACTGCCTAAAGCCAGTTGCGCAAAATTCATGACTAAACGATTTTTCAACTTACTACAATTTATAGCAGTCAACAACCGCTTTTCATAGTAATTTGGCTTCATGAATCCCAACCTCGATCCGGAAGAAGCGCACCTGAGCAATACCGATAAGGACATTGAACGGGCCTTACGTCCCGTTGAATTCGATGATTTTAGCGGGCAGGAGAGTGTTGTGGACAATCTGCGGGTTTTTGTTGCCGCAGCCCGTCAGCGGTCGGAGGCGTTGGACCATGTGTTGTTGCACGGCCCTCCGGGTTTAGGAAAAACCACGTTAGCGCACATTATTGCCAACGACTTGGGGGTGAATTTAAAAGTGACCAGCGGTCCCGTTTTAGACAAGCCGGGCGATTTAGCGGGACTGCTCACCAATCTCGAGCCGTTTGACGTGTTGTTCATTGATGAGATTCACCGATTGAGTCCCGTGGTGGAAGAGTACTTGTATTCGGCGATGGAAGACTACAAGATTGACATCATGATTGACAGTGGGCCGAATGCGCGCACGGTGCAGATCAAGCTGAATCCCTTTACCTTGGTGGGAGCGACCACGCGCAGTGGGTTGCTCACGTCGCCCTTGCGGGCCCGTTTTGGCATTACCTCGCGGTTGAATTATTACGATGCCAAGGTGCTTACACGCATTGTGGAGCGCAGTTCTGATATTTTGCAAGTAAAGATTGCTGGCGAAGCCGCTTATGAAATTGCGCGCCGCAGCCGAGGCACCCCGCGCATTGCCAACGCTTTGTTGCGGCGTGTGCGCGACTTTGCGCAGATCAAGGGCAACGGCACCATCGACATTGACATGGCCATTTACGGTTTAAAGGCATTGAACGTGGATAAAAACGGGCTCGACGAAATGGACA
>CANGWA010000054.1 GCA_947457335.1 Sphingobacteriaceae bacterium | reverse complement strand
GACTTTTTGAAAGATGCAGCCAGCATCAAGATCTACTATTTCGAAGGCTGATGCACGCTAGGGCCCTGCTGTCCTGCTAACAAGCAGTTGCGCAATTATCCACTCCATTGAGGCATCCACAGGTTCTTCTTTTACAATCGCTTTAATATTTGGGCGCCTTAACGTGCCATCCGCTGTAGCCACTAACTTCTGGCGCAAGCAGGCTTAAGGTGTGCGCGGTCCCCGCTTAAATAAACCGCGGGGCCTGCGCCGCCCAAAGCCTGCTAACGCCATCTGTTGGTGGGCTGCCGCTACTGTCACGGGCGCACGTTTATCTTATTCCGCATCTCAAACATTCGCCAATGTTTACACCAACACTACAATTTATCTCTACTTGCTTACTCGCTCCAATCTTTTTTCTATCAGAATTAAAGGTCCGCACCACCCCATTTTACTAAGGGACAAAAAGCTGTTCAAAAAAGCGCCTTCATTTTCATTAGAAACTTTATACCTTGTATTGATGAAAAGTAGTATTGGCCTTTTTACTGTTGGAATCGCATTGAATTTTGTTTTCACAGGGTGTAGCAATAAGGTGGAACGCAAAATCGAAAAAACCATCAATTACATTGGTGGCCGATCAGATGCGATGACCCCTGGTTTTAGAACTGATTCACTGGATTTCATTACACAACCCGGAACAGTCTGGTTAACCGGCCATCCTACGATCCGTTTAAACAGTGTGTTTATGATGTATCCCATCAACGAAGAACTACACACAGGTCAAGACAGTAGGTATGGGCAATACATTGATGACGATAATTACCAAGTAGGGAATCATTGGAACGGACATTTGTATCCAGGTTTTGAAGCCGTTTACGGTTTTAACATGGTAAATATTTCACACTACGACCTAACAAACAATAAACACCATCTTTTGTTTGAACAACCCGTATTAATTCGTACGGCCTACTACCCAACCGATTTAAAAGATTCGTTGTTCAATCAGCCAGTGCATAGAAATCACCTACTTGTAACGGCCCACAACAGCGACACCAACAAAGACACCCTCATCAACACCCAAGATCTGCGGCGCATGTTTTTATTCGACATCAACGGACAATCCATCAAAACCGTGTTACCTGAGAATTACAACATTTTCAAATCCGATTACGACCAATGGAACGACCACCTTTTGGTGTATGCCCGCCTCGACCAAAACAACGACGGACAAAGCCAAATAACCGAACCTGTGCACGTGTTTTGGGTTAACTTAAAGGATCCTACACAAGCTGGTAGACTTTACTAGGGAATTTCAAAATTAAAGAAGCTACTTCCCCCTTGTAAAACGCCTTGTCAAACCTAAAACGGCTTAGAAGGAGGGAAGAGCGAGGCAATGAGAATAGTGAAACCTAACGTAAATGAGGAGGTCAATTTTCGAAATTAACGAAGCTATTTCCCCATTGTAAAACGCCTTGTCAAACCTAACACGGCTTAGAATGGGGGAAGAGCGAGGCAATGAGAAAATTGAAACCGGAGTTTACTGACGTAAATGAGGATTTCAATTTTCGAAATTAACGAAGCTATTTCCCAATTATAAGCCGTGTTACGCGTTTTCTTCCCAAATCTGAACAATATTCACCACAGTCTGCACCGCCTTCTGCATATCTTGAATGCTTATCCATTCTTGCTTGCTATGGATACCGTGTTGTGCGGCAAATATGTTGGCTGTTGGTAATCCCATAAATGAAAAGCGGGCCCCGTCGGTGCCGCCACGGATACTATCTAATAACGGTGTAACTCCGGCACGCCGTATGGCTTCTTGAGCGTAATCGATGACCTGTGGACAAGTATCCAGTACTTCCTTCATGTTACGGTATTGTTCAATTACAGTGAAGTCAAATGAACTTTTGTTGTATTGGCTCACAACCGCAGCAGTGATGTTTTTCAGTTCTTCCTCAAGTGCGCGTAAAGTAGGTGTATCAAAACCGCGGACAATGAATTTCATGTCTACTTCTTCTAGTCCCCCACCAATATAAGTTGGGTGAATGAACGGCTCCTTTTTCTCAGTTGTCTCTGGCGTTTTATCTTTTGGTAACCGGTTAATGATTTCTGCAGCAACCTTGATGGCGTGTTGCATTTTGTTTTTGGCATAGCCTGGATGCGTACTAAACCCTTTTATTTTAATACTAACAGCATCGGCACTGAAGTTTTCGTTCTCAAGTGAGCCCAAGGCGCCGCCATCAAGCGTATAGCCGTACTGTGCGCCGAGCTTATTCAAATCTGCTTTATCAGCCCCACGCCCCACTTCTTCGTCGGGGGTAAACAAAATCCTGATTTTACCGTGTTTAATTTCTGGATGCATCATTAAATAATGCGCCGCATCCATTATTTCAGCCACACCCGCTTTGTCGTCAGCACCTAGCAAGGTGGTCCCATCCGTTGTGATGATATCATGTCCGATTTGATTCTTTAAATCACCGTGTTCAGCCACACGAATTACTTGCGTTGGATCACCAGGTAAGACAATATCCTGACCTTGGTAGTTTTTAACCACCTGTGGCTTCACATTGGTGCCAGTGCAATCAGGCGCAGTGTCTACATGCGAACAAAAGCAAAGTACGGGTACATTTTTATCGGTTGTTGAAGGAATCGTTGCATACACATACCCGTGCTCGTCTAATTCAGCATCGTGAATGCCCATGGCCTTTAACTCCTCAACCAAGACACGCGAGAGGTCTTTTTGTTTTTCAGTAGAGGGACAAGTAGGTGAATTCGGATCGGATTGTGTGTCGATTTGCACATAACGAATAAAGCGATCGGACACGGTGTAGTTATAATTGGCGAAGCTCATAATAGGAATTAAATGAAGGCCTTAATTTACGGATTTCTGACTGATTTTATCACGCTGGAGGCCGCACAAAACAACCAGAAATACATTGTTTGGCAAAAAAAAGCCCGATGGTATCGGGCTCTTGTTGAGTGGGGGTATTAAGCCACTTTTAATTGGCTCATGCGCGCATGGCGCAGTTTCTCGTTGGCGTAGTCTAAATTTACCGTAAACTGTTTAATCGGTTTTTCGGCCCCCGGCAATTCGTACATCAAATCGGTCATAATGGCTTCACAAATACCACGCAACCCACGAGCACCCAATTTAAACTCCAGGGCTTTGTCCACAATCAAATCCAATACCTCTTCTTCAAAATCAATCTTGGTACCCTCCATTTTAAAGAGCTGTTTGTACTGACGAATAAGGGCGTTTTTTGGTTCAGTGAGAATGCGGCGCAAGGCATCGCGATCAAGTGGTCGTAAAAACGTCAATACTGGCAAGCGGCCAATTAATTCGGGAATCAAGCCAAATGCTTTCAAGTCTTGTGGGGTAACATACTGAAGCAAATTAGCCTTATCGACCTCGGCCGACGTTACACTTGCTGCATATCCTACCGCTTGTGTATTGAGGCGTTTCGCTATTTTTTTCTCAATACCATCAAAAGCCCCGCCACAGATAAACAAAATGTTCTTGGTGTTCACTTGAATCATTTTTGCATCAGGATGTTTCCTTCCGCCTTGTGGTGGCACGTTCACAACAGTACCTTCCAACAATTTCAACATCGCCTGTTGCACCCCTTCGCCGCTCACGTCACGGGTAATACTGGGATTATCGCTTTTGCGCGCTATCTTATCAATTTCATCAATAAACACAATGCCCTTTTCTGCTGCGGCCACATCATAATCGGCCGCTTGTAGCAGACGCGTAAGAATGCTTTCAACATCTTCACCAACATACCCCGCCTCGGTCAAAACCGTAGCATCAGCAATACAAAACGGCACATTAATCAAATTGGCAATCGTGCGCGCCATTAAGGTTTTGCCCGTACCGGTCTCTCCGACCAATATTAAATTGGATTTATCAATTTCAATGTCCTCCTTTTGAGCCGGCTTATACGAAATGCGTTTGAAGTGATTGTATACAGCCACCGAAAGCACTTTCTTTGCTTCATCCTGACCAATCACGTATTCATCCAACCGTTCTTTAATAACGTTTGGTTTCAACAAATTGAGCGAGTGTTGCACTTGTTGTTTAACATCGCCACCTGTTTCTTCTTTAACAATAGCATAGGCTTGCGTAATGCAACTGTCGCATACGTGCCCATTGATTCCAGCGATTAAAATGCGGGAATCTTTTTTATCCTTTCCACAGAGGGAACAGCGGATAACGGTGTCTTTTGCCATGCTACAAAGATACAGGTTATAATTGAAAAATGGAGGGAAATGGAGGTGGTGTCACTGGCATCAATTTTCTACTCCTATGCAAGTTGGGCGGCGAGTGAGCGTGAAAGCAAGAATGAGTGGAAAGACAGCAACTACCTTAAAATTTGTGATTGCGAGTCAATATCGCGCCATTTCTTATTCGCTTTTAACTAACTGACCCTTTCCGTCGTTTTCAGTAACCAAAATGGCAGCCGGTCGACCCCAATAATAAATACTACCCTCACCATCAATCTTACAGGTAAGCTGTTGGGAACAGTTGACGCTGCAATCGCCCTTCGAACGATTCTCCACTAAGGCATATTGGGAAGCTAAATTTCGCGCATCAATGGCCATTAATGCGACATTCCATAATTTCAGATACTTAGACGTACCTGCTAATTTAATAGTGCCACCACAGGGAAAATTATTCCAATAATAAAACGTCTCACAATTGAGCACCAAATCAGCTTCATTCAGTTTGCCAGCTACTACTAGCCCTATTTCTTTACCGAGAAGTGGTTGGCTATTGTGTACAAAACAACTTTGATTGACAATTATTTTTGATAAGCCGTTGGTGTGCAATTTGACCATTATCTTATTTTGACGCGGCATTAAAAATTTTCCCTTGTACGTATTGCTAAGCGTGAGATTGCCAGACTTTTGTTCAAGTAGCAAGTGACTCAAAAGCGTTGGGTGGGCCTTAATTTCAATTGCATTTAAGGTGTCCTGCACCAGTTCAACATCAAATACACTGTTTAATATAAGGGTATCAAACTCGGAGAGCTCTTTTTGCAAAACGTCGACTTTAACTTCTTTGTTACATGCGAACAAAAAAACAAGAAAAACAAAACAGCTATAGTGGATTAATTTCATTCTAATCGATAGCCGATGGCTAGTTCAGGGTAATCGAGAATATGTAAATGGGAGCGCATCGCAAAATGCACCAACCAGTGCGAATTAACCTTGTACCGCACAACGGCCTTGGTGTAGATAGGGTGATTATTGACCTTATCTGTCAACCCAATGTAAACGCCCTCTTGAAGAATAAAGCTAAACTGGTTATAAACGAATTCTTGTGCTATGTGAATGCCCGATCGGTAATTGTCAATAGGTTTGAAATTATACTTGTTTTTAGCGCGCATCTCTGGTTCAGTCGATGCGTCGTATGAAAAATCAACTCCTCCACCCAAATGCACCTTGCGAAAAAAATGGTGTTTAAATTCCAAAGTAATGGAAGCAGCCCGGTAGATGTCAGATTGCAATGCTCGGGTGTGCTTACCACCTGCAGCCATAACCAAGGCATATTCATTTTTTTTGATGTGTGCCGGGACTACTAAATCATTAACTGGTGGTGCAGATGGTTTTCCAATAGTAATTCCTGTGAACACGCCTGCAAAATTTAAACCCAAATTGGGTTCAGCCATATTGGCGTTAGAATAGTGTGTGAATACCAACCCAACAGTTAAAGCACTTTTATGAGTGAGAATGAATTTAGTTCCTAGCTTAAAGTTAAAATGGGCGTTAAGGTGCGATCCGATGGCGACATTTTGGGGATTGCTATTCAGATCAAACTTTTTTGTAGCATACCCTATTCCAAAACCATATTGCTGAAAAAACAAAAAAGAAGGTCTACGGATAATTGGAATAGTAAAATATGGATATAACGCATATTCATAGCCAAACACGGATTTATTGCCCGTGGTGGTGAATTGAAAAGTAAACCCATACTCTGGTTGTCGATACAGTTGGTTCCAATAATTCTCTTGCTTAGTAGAGCGCGTTAGACTGATTTCGACTCCCCTCACTGGTTCGTTGACGAGGTACAAAAACTGACTGTATTCTGGGAGTACTAGGCCAGAGTGGACATCGGCCCGGAAGTTGAAATTATTTTGTGCACAAACACGGCCTGTTTTCAAAAAGAAAAACAAAACCACCGTTAGATACCATTTATAGAGAACCGAGCAGCGCAAAGAATTAAAGCTTCTAAATTAAATTAAAAAAGCACATCGTTGAAAGTAATCCATTTCACGAAAACGGACAGTAAACAACTCCCGTAAAAGCGCGTGAGGGATGTGCAGGGCTTGGTTCTTCCCGTCCCCGCACAAAAGGGCGAACAAATCCTGTGATAGAGACCCTTTTTGTTGCGTGGGACGGGAAAACCGGAGCGGAGCGGAGCCCGGAGCAGCCCGACCCCCGCACAACGGGGCGAATACTCTTCTTTAATAATGCCCCTGTTGTTGCGGGGGGCACGCCCACAAAACAATAGTAGATAGAATAAATTTTATGCGTTTTTAAACGAAAAAAACGTCACTGTTACATGAATCCCAATTCCAACTGCGCCACTTCGCTCATCATTTCTTTTTCCCACGACGGTTCAAAGGTGAGTTTTAATTCCACAGCAGCGATCCCCTGAAGCAATTTGAGTTTGTTTTCAATTTCTGCAGGAAGGGATTCGGCGGCGGGACAATTTGGTGAGGTGAGTGTCATGATGACTTTTAAATTCGCATCGTCGTCGAGATGGAGTTCATAGATAAGCCCAAGCTCCCACACATCGACTGGGATTTCAGGATCATAACACGTTTTGATTTCATCAATCACCCGTTGCATCAATTCTGTGTTCTTTGTGACAATTATCGCGGCCATAGTTCTATGGATTAATCAACCGTAATGCTTCTTGTTTCATGCGCTGGAGCATGCTTACCAAGCCGTTGGCACGGGTGGGACTCAAGTGCTCCGCCAAACCTATTTGTTTGATAAACTGTAAATCTGCTGCTAAAATTTCTTCTGCGCGGTGGTCACCCAACACACGAATGATCAGAGCAATCATGCCCTTGGTCAGAATAGCATCGCTGTCGGCAGTAAAATGCACCACCCCGTTTTGGAGTTCGGCATTTAGCCATACACGGCTCTGGCACCCTTGTATGATGCGGTCGTCGGTCTTTAAATCGTGCGCAATCACTGGCAAGGTTTTTCCCAATTCAATCAGGTGTTCGTACTTCAACTCCCAATCGTCGCCGAACAAAGCAAACTCCTCAACCACTTCGTTTTCTATTTCTTGAATGGTCATTAGCTCAACATCTTAATTACCTTCTTTAGCTTTTCGATAAAGAAATTTGTTTCTTCAATGGTATTGTATACACCAAATGATGCGCGCACCGTGCCTTGTATGCCATAATGTTGCATCAACGGTTGCGTACAATGGTGTCCTGTGCGCACTGCAATGCCGTACTTGTCCAATAACGTACCTACGTCAAACGGATGTGCTCCCTTTACATTAAATGAAATAACACCGGCCTTGTGCTCGTGATCGCCATACAAATCAATTTCAGGCAAGGCGCGCAATTGGTTTTGAGCATGGATTAACAGCGATTGCTCGTGTTGTGCAATTGCCTCTAGACCAATGTCGCTCATAAATTTTAAAGCCTCTGAAAAACCGATGATACCAGCCACATGGGGAGTGCCTGGTTCAAACCGCAAGGCGCCTTCAGCATATTCGGTATGATCAAAGGTGACGGTTTTAATGGTGCCACCACCCGTGCGGGGTGCCGGTAGTTCGTTCAGCCACCTTTCGGAGAGGTACAAAATACCAGTACCGGTGGGACCATACATTTTGTGTGCGCTGCACACAAAAAAATCGGGTTGTAATTTGCCTAAATTTACTGTGAGGTGCGGTGCACTTTGCGCACCGTCGATGAGAATAGGAATGGCATGCAGTTTGGCGATGCGAACCGCCGCCTCTACATCTGTAATCGTACCGAGGGTGTTGGAGACATGAGTTAGTGCAATGAGTTTGGTTCGGGGCGTAATTTTGTCTTCAAGTGCAGTCACATCCACACTCTGTTCTTTATTTAATGGCAAGACCACCAATTTACCCTTGTGGCGTTGCGCCCAGTGTTGCCAAGGAAGAATATTGGAGTGGTGCTCTGCCACCGAAAGCACAATTTCATCCCCTTCCTGTAAATGCTTTTCTGCCAATCCCAATGCAACCGAGTTGATACTATCGGTGGTGCCCGCTGTAAAAATAATTTGTCCCGCCGACGGGGCATTAAAAAACTGTGCCACCGTTTTGCGTGCCGCTTCCAATTGAATGGTGGCGCGTTGACTTAACGTATGCACGCCACGGTGCACATTGGCATTGGTATGGGTATAATAAGAAGTGATGGCATCGATCACTCGTGCAGGTTTTTGTGTGGTGGCTCCATTATCCAAGTAAACCAACGGGTACCCGTTAATGGTTTCCTTTAAAATTGGAAAAGCTGCACGTATGGACTCGGTGTTCACGGATGGTATTGTTCAAACAAAGCAATTGCTTTCTCGCGCGCGCCGTCATCACTAATCTTTTCAATGACTTCGTGTGCGAAGGAGGCGAGGAGCATTTTACGAGCAGACGCCTGGCCAACACCTCTCGCGCGCAAATAAAACAAATGGTTGGGATCTATTTTACCAGTGGAGGTGCCGTGAGAACACTTGACATCGTTGGCGTAAATTTCCAGTTGCGGTTTGGTATTAATGGTGGCGTCATCGCTCAGCAGAATATTTTTACTGCTTTGGTAAGCATTGGTTTTTTGCGCATCCTTGCGCACATATATTTTACCATTGAACACGCCCGTGCCTTTACCATTGGCGAGACCTTTGTAAAGCTCATTGCTCTCACAATGTGGCACGCGGTGATCCATTAACGTGTGGTTGTCGATTAACTCGTTGTGTTCAGCCGTAAACAAGCCATTGAGGTGGGCCACACTGTTTGAACCCGTTAACAAAACATGGTGGTTGTTGCGCACCACTTGTCCCGAAAACGTTAGGGTGGTTGCGTCATAAACAGCATCGCGTTTTACTTCCGCCACAGTAGTGTTGACAGAGTACCCCTTATCCCCTTCGTGTTGTAAAATGGTGTTGTACAAGCGTCCGTTTTCGTGCACCAGTTTTTCACTCACGTAATTCGTAAACACTTTTCCGCTGCCCACCACCACTTGTTGTTCAACCAAATGCAGTGATGCATTCTGTCCAATTTCAACAAACGACCGCGGGTTCACAACGCCTTCTCCATTAGAAGAAGAAATATAGAGCACGTGAATGGTCATGGGAATTTCAGAATGGTCTTGAACGCCCAAGTAAAATCCTTCACCACTAAAGGCTGTATTTAGTGCGATAAATGCGTCGCTGTTGGGGTCAGCTAATGAAGCTACCTTATCCCCAAGTTTGGCTTCAGACAGTGAACAAATATGCAGTCCCCTGATAACCACCTTGTCGCTCAATTCAGGATTGTAGCGGCCGTTCTCTACCACAATGGTCACGGCATCGTTTACTTGATAATCGCTGATACCGCTTACGGCTGCTGGCGCATAAGCAGCTTGTTTGAATTCCTTACGAAACAAAGCATCCATGTTGCAATACTTGTATTCCTCGTGCTTGGCATTGGGAATACCGTTTGCAGACAAGTACATCAGGGCTTCAGAAACTTTTTGTCCGCTGATGAACGCCACTTTCGGAGCGCCCGTCATGCGGTCGAGCAATTCAATAGCCGTTGTTGATTTTTCAGCAATCATAATTAGGCAGAGATAGCGTCGTATTGTTTCTTAATTTCTTCGTAACCTTTTTTCTCGAGTTCGAGGGCTAATTCTTTTCCTCCAGATTGCACGATGCGGCCGTTGTAAAGGATGTGCACAAAGTCTGGAACGATGTAATCGAGTAAACGTTGGTAGTGGGTGATCACAATAAAGGCGTTGTCCTTATTCTTCAACGTATTCACCCCTTGCGCTACGACGCGCAGTGCATCAATATCCAAGCCACTATCGGTTTCATCGAGGATGGCAAGTTTTGGCTCCAACATCGCCATTTGAAAAATCTCGTTGCGTTTTTTCTCACCGCCGCTAAATCCTTCGTTGACGCTACGGTTAGCCAATTTATTATCAAGTTCTACTAACTTTTGTTTTTCCTTAACCTTTTCAAGAAATTCTTTTGGAGAGATGGCGTCTTGGCCATGGTACGCACGGATTTCATTGATGGCTGTTTTCAAAAAATTCACATTGCTCACACCGGGAATTTCGATAGGATATTGAAAAGCGAGGAAAAGGCCTTCGCGGGCACGGTCTTCGGTTTCGAGCTCCAGCAAATCCTTACCATTAAAAATCACCTCACCTTCGGTGATTTCATAATCTTCTCGTCCCGCTAGAACGCTCGATAAGGTTGATTTTCCTGAGCCATTGGGACCCATGATGGCGTGAATTTCACCGGGACGGATGGTCAGGTTAATGCCTTTGAGGATTTCCTTTCCATCAACAGCAGCGTGTAAATTTTTTATCGTTAACATGGTTGTTGTTTCTTAAATGATGCATTAGCCAACACTTCCTTCGAGACTGATGGCGAGTAATTTTTGTGCTTCTACCGCAAATTCCATTGGCAGCTTGTTTAACACTTCGCGGCAGTAACCGTTTACAATGAGTCCAACCGCTTTCTCTGTATCCAAGCCCCGTTGACGGCAATAGAACAACTGGTCTTCACCAATTTTACTGGTCGTTGCTTCGTGTTCTACAATGGCCGTTTTATCTTTTATTTCGATGTAGGGGAAGGTGTGGGCACCACACTGATCGCCCATAAGCAAGCTATCGCATTGTGAAAAATTACGGGCATTGGCAGCACCTTTGCGCACTTGTACCAATCCGCGGTAACTATTATTACTCAACCCGGCACTGATACCTTTCGAGATAATGGTACTACGGGTGTTCTTGCCTATGTGAATCATTTTAGTACCAGTATCGGCTTCTTGGCGGTTGTTGGTAACGGCAACGGAATAAAATTCACCAATGCTATTATCGCCTTTCAGAATTACCGAGGGGTACTTCCAAGTAATGGCAGAGCCGGTTTCAACTTGGGTCCAACTAATTTTAGCACGATCGCCCAAACAGATGCCGCGTTTGGTAACGAAGTTGAAAATGCCTCCCTTGCCGTCTTTATCGCCAGGGTACCAGTTTTGCACGGTGCTGTATTTTACCTCAGCGTTTTTGTGCGCAATGATTTCAACAATGGCGGCGTGCAATTGATTTTCGTCGCGTTTAGGGGCGGTGCAGCCTTCGAGGTAGGACACGTAGGCGTCATCATCGGCCACAATGAGGGTGCGCTCAAATTGTCCGGTACCACTGGAGTTGATGCGGAAGTAGGTAGAGAGTTCCATCGGACAGCGCACGCCTTTGGGAATGTAGCAGAACGAACCGTCACTAAACACAGCGCTGTTTAAAGCCGCGTAATAATTATCGGTATAAGGCACTACGGTGCCCATGAATTTCTTCACCAATTCTGGGTGCTCAAGTACTGCTTCACTGAAGGAACAGAAGATAATGCCTTTTTCTGCAAGCGTTTCGCGAAAAGTGGTTTTAACAGAAACGCTATCAAATACTGCGTCGACAGCGATGTTGGATTCAACACCGGTTAACCGTTTTTGTTCTTCGAGGGAGATGCCCAATTTTTCGAAAGTTTTGATGAGTTCAGGATCGACCTCATCGAGACTTTTCAACGTCGGTTTTTTCTTCGGTGCGGAATAATAACTGATATCCTGAAAATCAATTTTAGGATAAGGAATATGGGCCCAATGATTGGGTTCATTCATGGTGAGCCAGTGGCGGAAGGCTTTGAGGCGGAATTCGAGTAGCCACTCCGGCTCCTGCTTCTTCGCACTCAGTGCGCGCACCACGTCTTCATTTAATCCTTTTGGAAACGTATCGGTTTCAACGTCAGTAGTGAAACCCCATTTGTACTCGGAATTAATGTGCTCGTCGAGTATCGTGTTATCGCTCATAAAAAGTTCGGTTCAACCCGTTCGTAAAAAGATCAGACAGAGAAGCTCTCGCCGCAGCCGCAGGTGCGGGAAGCATTGGGGTTATTGAAAACAAATCCTTTGCCGTTAAGGCCGCTAGTATATTCCAACTCCGTTCCAACGAGGTAAAGGAAACTTTTACGGTCCACAACAATTTTAATGCCCTTGTCTTCAAATGCTTTGTCCCCCTCCTTCATCACGTTATCGAATTCGAGTTTGTAGGAAAGCCCTGAACAACCTCCTCCTTCAACACCAACGCGAATGAAAGTCCCTTCGGGACGACCCTCTGCCTGCATGAGATCGATGGCGTGGTTTTTTGCGTTTTCAGATACAGTAATCATAACGGTACAGGTTAAACTGTGTTATTTTTATTTAGACTTATTCTAATTAGACGGGACAAATATACCATAAAAATGGTATTTGACCAATTGGAGCGGCTTAAAAACGGGCTTTTGGGAGAAATTAAGGAATGTCCTTTTAGCGTTCCGAATGAAAGCAGGGAATGGCTGGAACGTCAAAGCATCTTGGAATGGAGAGTTGAGAGTTGAGAATTGAGGCGTTGACATTCATTTACGCGTGAATTGTTAATGGTAAATCATTGTTGTCCGGGGAAAAATAACAAATGGGCAAAAAAATAGAGGGGCTTTCGCCCCTCACATTTTGGTTATTTTTGTTTTTACGACAAAACTCATAACCATGGGCAAAAGTACAATTTTTACCGGACAGCCGCTTTT
>CANGWA010000053.1 GCA_947457335.1 Sphingobacteriaceae bacterium | reverse complement strand
GGATAACGCTGGATGGTAGCACTGGACTTATACAAAGAATCGAACACCCATGAATCAACCCATTAAGTATTCAAATGCATGGGAAGACGCACAGGTAGTTGTTTCTATTTGTTCTACCCGTCCGAATGCCAAAATCGTGTGCATTGGGAGTTCTGGTGACAATGCGTTAGCGTTACTCACTTCCCATCCCTCAGAAATAATTGTGGTAGACCGTGACGAGAACCAACTCCATCTGATTGCCTTGAAGATGGCAGCTATAAGGCACCTTGACCATGCTGGTTTTTTATCGTTTATCGGTGTACACACTAACGATCAGCGTGTGGCGACCTATACAACGTTTGCACATACATTAACAGAAAAAGAACAACATTTTTGGAACACTCATTTGGATCTCATTTCAAAAGGCATCATCCATTCAGGCAAGATGGAGCGTTTTTTCCAGTCCTTTCGAAAGGTACTGCGCTTCATTCATCCACCAGCTACCTACACTGCGCTTTTCACACCCAAGCGAACAGACGAAGAACAGCATCACTTTTATCACAGCATTTGGAACAATTGGCGCTGGCGATTGTATTATTACCTCGTATACAATCCGCTGATTTTTGGTAGAAAAGCCAGAAGATCAGAGTACCTGAAACAAGTGCGCGATACCAGCATGAGTAAGGTATTTCTAGACCGGGCCCACCGCCATTATGCTTCTTCACAGGTGCAAAACAACCATTTGGTGGAGTACATGATTTATTCGAATTATAAAACGCTTTTACCCTTCTATCTGCGCGCCGAACAGTTTGATCAGATCAAGCAATCACTTGGGAAAATCACCTTGCGCCACAACACTGTTGCTGAAGTGTGTCACGAACAAAAAGCAATCGACTGTTTCGTGCTATCCGATATTTTTGAATACATGTCGCCAAGCTCCTTTAAAAACGAGATAGAACACTATTATCAAAGTGCAAGTCCCAATGCCTTGTTTATCTATTGGAATTTATTGGTCGATCGAAAAATGCACTTAGATCTGCCCGAAAAATATGCCGCCCAGGAAGAGTTGATGCAGACATACGGTCCTCGCGATCTCGGATACTTTTACGACGGCTTAACCATCAGTTACAAAAAAGCATGAGTGCAGCGACATGGTACCATATTGGTGTCATCACCGTTTTAAATCTAATTGCTATTGGGGGCATTCACTACCTGCGGCAGTGGATTAAGGAAGTTGAGATCACGCGCAAACTCGCACATCTCAACTCGGGTCTTTTGGGTTTATTGCTGCCCCGTTATTTCCCTGTAAATGGTGCACTGTGGCCCATGTTGTTATTGTGGATTGGTTTTACCGGCTTTCTTTACTTTACCTACCAGCGAAAACTACTCTCCTCCATCAATGGCATTGCGCGCAAAACAGTGGGTGCCTACATTATGCCCACTACCCTTACCGGTTTATGGTTCTTCAACAGACTTCTTTTTCAAAAAACAGGACAAATAGAATTAGCCTACTTCGACATTCCCATACTCGTGCTCACTTTTGGCGATTCATTGGCCGCTTTTGTAGGATCGAGATACGGCAAAACGAAACTGCATGCACGCAGTCAAAAAACATGGGTGGGATTCACAACCATTTTTCTCCTTTCATTTCTTCTCTATTTGTTTTACAGCCATTTTATTTCCCAGCCCTTTGTTATTTCGGTCACTACTTCCTTTCAAAATGTTGGAATTGGTCTTGCAATAGCCGTTTCAGCAGCGGTTGCAGAAGCTGTTTCGGTTAGAGGGTGGGATAATCTTTCCATCCCTACAATCGTATTCATTGTGTTGGTGTTATTCATTTAGCGAGTATATGCAGTTGATTGCCATCGATAGTTACACCGCCTTTCACGAAATTGGACTACAACTCAACGCAGCCGTTGTTTCAAAAGACGCAGCCATAGAGTCACTTGCCTATTCACAACTTGTAAAACACCACAAGCACATTCAATTATGGGCAGCGATGAGTGACGACGCGACTATTCCATTAGCAAGGATTATTGTTTTTTATAAACCAAGCGATCCTGCGACGGCTTACTGGGGTTGGTACCAAGCCAACGACCAACTCAATAGTGTGCTTTTTTGGGAAGCCATCACCAAGAAGCAACACCTGCTAGGCGCCAAACAGCTTGTTGGTCCACTGCTTGGCACCACTTGGTTTGAATACCGATATAAACTTACTCTGGATGCACCACTGGTATTTGGTGAACCCATCCACCCTGAACTTTACTTGCAACAATTACAACAAGCAGGGTTTGTGCCTTGGAAACAATTCAACACCGCTTGGAGCACCCTTGAACGGGTGAAAATAAAGTCCTTGGCAAAACTTGCTGATCGTATGCAGGAGAAAGGGCTAACGTTTGAATCCATTACTACCACTTTAGAAGCACAACACTTGAGGGCGTTTCATCACTTAACCACGGTTTGTTTTAAAGGCAATACGGGTTTTGAAGAAATTGATTTTGAAGTCTACCAACTGCTGATGAAAGGATTGGGAAACAGTATGGACCGTTCGCTTTCATTTGCATTCCTTTATGAAGGACAACCAATTGCTTACCTGATTACACAGCAACTGCTGGAGGCACCAGCTGCACTCAACGTGGATAAGGACAGGTGCCGTGTATTAAGGAACTTTGCCGTTTCGCCCGATTTTCGCAACCAAGGTTTAGGATTAATGTTAGCCGATTTCTTTCATGCCTTGTGTGCACAAAAAAACATTCACACTTATATTTATGCCTTAATGTCGGCAGCTGAACTATCCGACAGGGGTGCTGCCACCTTGCTTGGCGCGCAACCATTGGCTAGTTACGCCCTGTTTCAAAAAGCATGTTAACGAACGACACATGGACCTACCGCTACCCTGAAGGGTTTGTGAAGCACCTTGAACAGATTGCTTGGAAAGATGATAGTGGTCAAAGGTACCAGTTCAGTGACGTGGTTGCTACGACGGTGTGGTTTAAGCAAGCTTTAAAGCAACGCGGTGTGGTTGAAAAATCACGGGTGATTTTATTTATACAACCAGGGTTCCAGTTGGTGTGCGCACTCAATGCCATTTATTCCATTGGCGCCACGGCCGTGTTCATTGACCCATGGTTGTCCCGCCCAAAAGCCATGCGTTTAATTCGCCAATTAGAAGGTGAACTGTGGTTGGTAGACCCAGTATTTAAACCCTTGTTAACGGTATTGCGTCCGTTTTTGGGAAAAAAGAGATGGGTGCTTTCAACCATTGGCAGCCTTTCTGGTACTGAGTGGACCATTGATATGCGTGCACTGGATACCGCTGCCTTTTTATCCTTTACCTCCGGTTCTACCGGAAAACCAAAGGTGGTGAAACGTTCCTACGCTTTTTTAAGTGCTCAATTTACTGTAGCGCGAAAATACTGGGGGAAAAGTCCATTAAAAGAATCCTCACCTTTCTTTGTTGCCATGATGGCCGCCCTTCGATTGGGCAATTCAGTTTGCTATCCTTCACAAAAAGCGGTGAAGAGCAAAACCGCGGGTCCATTTTTCCTTGCTCAACTTCAGCAAGAAAACATAGAACGCATTTTTGTAGCCCCCCATTTGTGGGATCAATTATTAACGCAGATAGAGGCGCACCATTTTCCCACTTCCTTAAAACAGGTTATTGTAGGGGGCGCACCCATTTCGCGAGCGTTAGTAAAAAGAAGCCTACACTATCGATGCGCCTTTGAGGGACAATTGGTGTACGGTTCGACAGAGGTGGAGCCAATCGCCTTGTGTTCATTTGAAGCGTTCTTGGCAGCAGACCCTCTTTTGGGCGTGTATGTAGGGAAACCTATTGATGAAATAGAATTGAAATTAATCCCGCCCCATTTGCACCCATTAGACAGTACCGCCTTACAACAAGAACTGACCATTGGCGAAGTGACCGTTTGTGGCCATCACGTGTGTACCGAATACCACGACAGTGAAATTGATTTTAAACGCAACAAGATCATCGACAGTGAAGGAAGAGTTTGGCACCGCACCGGTGATATTGGTCAATTGCGGGATGGCAAATTGTACTTACTTGGGCGCATCAACCGTATACTGCAAAAGGATGGAAAATCATTTTACCCTTTTCCATTGGAAATGAGTGTTCAGGAAAGCACTTCACTGAGCGATGTCGGTATCATTCAACTCCCCACAAAAGAGATCATCTGCTGCATTGGAGGATGTGTCACCACGGCAGAACAGAACATGGATTGGTCTGCCTTAGCGATAAAGCATGACTGGCCATTTGACGCGGTGGTACTACTAAAGCAGGCTTTGCCGAGAGACGAGCGGCATCAAAGTAAACTGGTAGTAAGCTCACTTCTGCAATTACTCACTTCCCCATTGACCGCTTGGTACCGAAAAAAAACCATTTATATTCGCTCAACAAATGGGAAACGTTCCTAAAATACCAGGTCATTTTATTTGGGGACAATTCCTAGCGTTGCGCAAGAACTCCATTCCATTCGTGCTCCGCAATGCTAAGCAGTATGGCTATGTTGCAGAATACCGGATTTTTAAAAAGAAATTTTGGTTTGTTGGGCAAGCCGACATCATTCAACACGTATTGCAAGAAAACCCAGAAGCGTATCAAAAAAGCAAGGGATATAAAATATTAGAATTAATAACCGGTAAAGGATTGTTTACGGCTGAAGGCGATCGGTGGAAAGCACTGAGGCGATTGTACGGACCATCGTTCTCAAGAAAAAGTTTAGAAGGCTATTTTCACACCACGGTGGAGGTGGCACGACGCCGATTTAACACATGGGATATTAAAGAGAGTACCCTGGTGAACTTAACACAAGAGTTAAACACCATGGCCTTAGAAGTGGCTGGAGAGACCTTGTTTTCAAGTGATTGGATAACTGGATCAGATGAATTATTCATTGCAATAGCAGAAGGATTAGAATTCATTAACGTGCGCGCACTTCGCCTTCCCTTCTCTCTCCCAATGTGGGTGCCCACCCCTCATCACCTAAAATTCAAGCGTCATATTAAAACAATTGATCGTGTCGTTTTTAACATTATTGACAGCCGTCAAAAATCAGATCGGGTGCGCGCGCAACCCGATTTGCTCGATCGTATTCTCGAAAATTCAGCGGTGTTAGAAAACACCCGCAATGTGCGGCAACAAATCCGCGATGAAGTGTGTACTTTGTTTATGGCGGGGCATGAAACCACTTTTTTAACCCTGTTATGGACCATTCACAATCTGGCCTTGCACCCCACTGTTCTCGAACAGTGTTATGCCGAAATCGATGCAGCGCAATTATCCGACGCATTGCATTTGAGTGAACTTGAAAAGTTAGAATTATTGCAAAAAGTCGTACTAGAAACGTTAAGGTTGTATCCACCCGTTTGGCACTTTGGACGGGTGAGTTTAACAACCGATCGTGTCGGTAGTACCGATATACCGAAGGGATCTCACCTGCGATTGAGTCCCCTGCTCGCCCACCGTAACCCTGCTTACTGGCAAAACCCCGAGGAATTTTCTCCCTCTCGATTCGATACCGAAAAACTTTCAGCGATACCACCAGGCGCTTACATTCCGTTTGGTTTAGGAGCGCGGTTATGCATCGGCAAGGGTTTTGCGCATATGGAATTACTGACCATTCTAACGTTATTTCTGCAGCGGTTCAGTATTTCTCGCATTCAAACAGCACACGAAATCGATTCCAGTTTAACTGTGCGTATGAAAAAAGAATTACATTTGATAATCAACACAAGAATAAAATGAAAAAAACCACTTCTTTCGTAATGGGTGCACTTTTAGTTGCCAGCGCAGCTGTAAAAGCGCAAACGCCTGCTGCTGATGCTTGGCGAGGTCTGACGGACAAACAGGAGGTAGTCAATTATTTTTCCGGCATGTTCAATAGCCTGGGAATCAAAATTGCTGAAACCGGAGAAAGCCTAACTATCGTGCACACGGGCAATAAAGTTGAAATTGTAAAAGGTGCCGATTCTGCCAAATGCGATTACTATGTGGTACTGCACACTGACAATGTAGCACGCATGGAGCAACACGGTGCAGATGGAAAAATTGATGAAAACGAGTCCTTCATGATCATGGCCGCCCTCTTTACTCCTTTTACCACCAATGCACTGGCAAGTCCGATACTCAGCGATGAGAAAAAAATAAAAATGGGTAAAATAGAAAACCACATTGTGGTCAATCTTTACAGTCCCGACCGTCAGAAAAAGGTATCACACACCCTCATTTACATTAATTCGAAATGGGTAGTCATTCCCGGCATATACGGTACTCCAAAGCGCATTTTCGATTTAACCCCAGAACAAGCCATCGAGTATCAACGCCGCACCTTTGCTGCACAAAAAGCCAACACCATGGTGGAGTGGAAAAAATATGGCGAATGGTATGCCAACTGGAGAAAAACCGTATCGCATCCTGTTCAATAAAAGTTCACCTTTACTTAAAAAGGGGCTGTTTCAGAATTTGGAACCGCCCCTTTTATTTTGAATAGATGCCTAAAAAAACGATGTCCACCATCAGAATTAATTTTTTATTTTTAGACGTAGCATTTTATTCGAATGACCTTACAAGACTTCAAAAACGATTTGGAGCAGGCACTTTTAAGTAAAGTACGGTTTGAGCTGCTAGAGTTCCATTACCTTGGGTATAAGCACGGACACGGTTACATTGCTTATCGCATTAAAGGCTATGTGTATGTATTTGTTTACGATGGCCGAGAAGACCGACTTATCCTCCGAAAAAGCAATTCACACAGCGTATACCCTAGTGAAACAATGGAAGAAGTATTTGCTCAAAACGGATTATCAGTAGCATCCATTCTCACCATTCTGCAATAAACGCTTTGATTATTTGTTCACAAACGGATTATCAATTTCATTTTGTAAGAATCAATGAAATATTCCTAAAGCATGGCAACATAGATGGCTGTTTTTTCAATCACTAAGGGGTATACTAAACAATCGCTTTTTTCGTTTCTAGTTAGTGATTTTGCTCTTATCCTATAAATATTACCTTTATAAAACCACTCATGAAGCAATTCCATTATAACTCACCTCTTGCAAGATTAATTTTCTTGCTTTTAGGTCTATCCTTAGCCTCTTGCGCTACAAAAGTAAATGCAGACGGAACCGTTTTTTCAAAACACAATTTCCCAGTTGAAGGCGCCGTAATCTCATTTCAATACAGTGTTGGCGGCAAAAATGAAATTCAAGGGGATGTAAGAACCACCACAGGTAAGGATGGGAGATTCGCCATTTCAACCACCACGGGTAAACGAAATTGCTCTATTGATCAAATTATCATTACACATGATAGTGGAAGAGTTGCGTTGATGAGGAACCAATTTAACTTGGGTTCAAACATGGTCATCACCCTGCAATAATTGCATGCCTCCAAAAATTATTTCTTATTTATTTAAAGTTTCCATCCATCACCCTTCCATAAAGACTGCTCTAATTCAAGGATTACTCAGCTGAGTGGATTTTTTACAATCAGCGCCTAGTCTTAATAAAAGAGGGAGTTTTGTAATTAACTAATTCCTGAATCTTCTGTAAAAAGTAGTTTATTTCTACTTGGAATTTATTAGTCTTGTAAAGCATTAATAAATGCCCCTAACAAGACAATCTATCGCTTTTAAGTAAAGCGTAGCACAGGCATAAAAAGGGAACAACCGCTCATTAAAATACAGTATGTTAGAAACAGATAAAGATCAAATGGTTCGCGCCATCAATAAACAGCGTTCCTTTTTCGCATCCCACCGCACAAAATCCATTGAATTCAGAAGTGAACAATTGCTTCAACTCAAATCAGGCATATTAAAATATCAGGATAAAATAGCGGCTGCACTGTGGGCGGACCTTCATAAATCACCTGAGGAAGCCTTTCTAACCGAGATTAGCATCGTTAGTAGCGAAATTGACAACCATCTGCGTCATTTAAAAAAGTGGGCGAAGGCGAAACGGGTTACCACGCCCTTGCACCTATGGCCCTCTTCCGGAAAAATAGTGTACGAGCCCTTGGGGTGTGCGCTCATAATTGCCCCTTGGAATTACCCCTTTCAACTCCTGTTCAATCCTTTGATTGGTGCTATATCCGCTGGTTGTTGTAGTATTCTTAAACCATCTCCCGAAACGCCGCATGTGGCAGCGGTGATAACAGAAATGGTGGCAGAACTTTTTGATCCAGCCTATGTCACCATTATCAATGGTGGCATAAACACAAATACACATCTTCTAAAAGAACGCTTTGATGTGATTTTCTTTACGGGGAGTACAGCGGTTGGCAAAATCATCATGAAAGCTGCCGCAGAACATTTGACTCCTGTAGTGCTTGAACTAGGCGGAAAAAGTCCATGCATTGTTGACGCGGATGCCAATATAGCAGTTGCTGCTAAACGCATCGCCCTCGGTAAATTAATCAACGCAGGACAAACGTGTATTGCCCCCGATTATGTATTTGCACATGCCACTATCAAGGATCAACTCATAGAACAACTTGCCTTACAATTCAGAACACTGTACGGGGAAGATGCCCAAAAAAGTCGGTTTTATCCCAGAATTATTCACGAACGCGCATTCAATCGTTTGGTGGGGTTAATGCAAAAAGGGACCGTTGTTGCGGGGGGAACTAGCGACGTTTCCGATTGCTACATCGCGCCAACTATAGTGGATAATGTGGCAACAACTGATCCTATTATGCAAGAAGAAATTTTTGGTCCCATTCTACCCGTGCTGACTTTTGAACAAATAGATGAAGTCCTTACCTACATAGAACAAAACGAAAAACCATTAGCATTATACTATTTCGGCAACACTGCCACAGCTCGCGAGGTGATAGGCAAAACAATTGCTGGGGGCACCTGTATCAACGATACTCTCATGCAAATAGTTAATCATCATCTTCCTTTTGGAGGAGTAGGTAACAGTGGACAAGGGCGCTACCATGGGCGTGAAAGTTTTCTGGCCTTTAGCCATCAACGGGGAGTGGTGTCTACACCCACTTGGCTCGATCTACCCTTCAAGTATCCACCTTTTCGCTACTTTAAGTGGATAAAGAAATTGCTTTAATAGCCATGTCCCCCTAGCAACAGCGCGTGGTCCCTTACCCCTCTTATTAATAGGTACTTGCAAATCTCAAAAAAAATTCGTATATTCTTTATTTCCCACTCACCCCTTAAATGAAAGCTGTATTAATTTGTTTTATCACTTGCACCGCAATAGTCACACTACAGGCCCAAACACTCACCTATACAGATTTCAAAAATCTAATTCCATCCCTTAACCAAGAAGATTGGAAGGTGGCCTACAAAAAATCAGGCGCCTTATTGGATCGCTCGCTTCGCGATACCTCCGAAATTCACGCGATGGTCGTTTACATTCACCTCTATGCTGGAGCAGGCATGGTGGCAAACGGAAAAATGAGTCATCAAAAACTTAGGAAAGAAGTATTGCGCTTCAGGGGGCAACGTATCCTCATGTCGGCACACCCAATTACCAACAAAGAAGGAGCACTCAATCAAACGCTTTTAACAACCAATGACACCCTCAGCACTGCGTTTACAGCTGCTACCAATAAAGCAGGCACCTGTATCTTCTGTTTTGAAAAATTCATCCTGCGTGAAAAAATTCAAGCCATTGACTTCCCGTTGCGTGCAATGGTGCGGTGTGGGGGACGATTGGAAAACATCGAAATGAATCCTAATAAATCGCTCATTTGGATCATGCGACTAACCATCACAGATGCATTTATTAGAGAATTGAAATAACACCTTCCGCTACCACTACTCCTCTCGTCAGGCCTTATCAAGAACGGTGTTAAATCACATTCCCCTTTTAAAAAGGATGCTATTTCGCAACAAATAAATAACTAACTTGTGTGTATTGACTCACGTGTATGGTGAAAAATTTGCTTGAGAAAGACATTCAAGCGCGCATTGGCGAACAGAAGTACTATGTCGAAGTGTATTGGCGCAACGGCACATTGATTATGGACGAACCAAGGGCTATAGATGGTAAGGATCTTGGTCCCGACCCCTACACCACCCTTCTCGCCTCCTTGGCAGGGTGTACCCTTTCTACCTTGCGCATGTATATTCACCGGAAAGGGTGGGACCTTCCTGAAATAAAAGTCAGCCTCAACATGCAACAAACATTGGAGCCATTGCACACCATTATTCGGCGCAACATCGAATTTCCTGGTTTAACAGACGCTACCATCAAGGAACGGTTACTAACCGTCGCCACAAAATGTCCCGTTTCCAAAATTTTAGAAAACAAAATCACGATTAATACGACAGTATAAAATGAATAGCGTGCACACCGATGATGGCAGCAAGGGTCGTTTTTTTATCGCGCTCAACGGATCTGTAGCTGCAGCGATGACCTATACCTATGTCGGAAAAGAGCGCATTATTATTGATCACACTGAAGTCAGTGACGCATTGAGGGGACAGCAAGCTGGTAAACACCTATTGATGCAAGTAGTTGGTTTTGCTCGTAAAAACCATTTAAAAGTCCTGCCGCTTTGTCCCTTTGCTAAAAGCATGTTTGATAAGCTACCCGACATTCGGGACGTTTTGTAATTCACACCACGCCTTATGGATAAAAACAACCTCAAAAAAGAGTACACCAATGGTGAAATCACCATAGTTTGGCAATCAGGAAAATGTGCGCATTCAGGCAAGTGCGTCAAAAACAATCCCGATGTCTTTCAACCCAAAACCCAACCGTGGATAAAGCCTGATGCCAGTAGCACGGAAAAAATAATGGCCACTATAGATCTGTGCCCTTCGGGAGCGCTCTCTTATTACAAAAAAAATCCGTCGACTTAAACTTAAAGTAGAACATTTTTTTATCCCATCAACACGTTGTCTCCATCAACCTGAGCTGAATGCTGCGCGTATTAATACGCTAAATAACAGGCTTGCGGTCTAATGAAAAAATAAGAAATCGTTGTCTATCCAAAGGAACTAGGTAGTAATTTTGCGCGCCGTTGGCCGTGCTTCTTTTTGTATTCCGCATGAGAAATTGCAGCACAACGCGATAACACCAAAACTTCCGCTTATGGATTTTCAAATACTGATTGCCAATCTCACCAACCCAACACTTTTATTCTTTGTACTCGGCATCATTGCTACGCTTGTAAAAAGCGACCTTGAAATACCTGCCTCCTCCAGTAAATTCATCTCCTTGTATTTATTGTTTGCCATTGGTTTTAAAGGCGGTCAGGAATTATCGCACAGTGGCTTCACCCCCGAAGTGGTTTATTCACTTTTGTTTGGCATGTTGCTTGCTTCGCTTATTCCTCTTTACACCTTTTTCATCCTCAAACGAAAGTTAAGCATCAGTGATGCCGGTGCAGTAGCCGCAGCCTATGGATCAGTAAGTGCAGTTACTTTTGTTGCCGCAGTCACGTTCTTGGAAGCTCAAAAAATCACTTATGGCGGACACATGGTGGCGGTAATGGCCTTAATGGAGTCGCCTGCCATTATTGTTGGGGTTGTATTAATGATGCAATTTGACAAAGAACGCAGAAATGAAATCAGCTTAAAATCCGTCGTGCAGCACTCCCTCACCAACGGCAGCGTATTAATGGTAGTCGGCAGTTTGGCAATTGGCCTGATTGCGGACGCGAAGCAAGCCGAAGGTATCAAACCGTTTACCAATGATATCTTTAAAGGATTCTTAGCTATCTTTTTATTAGAGATGGGCATGATAACTGCTAAACGCTTTGCTACCTTCCGTCAGAATGGTTGGTTTGCATCGCTTTTTGCTATTGTTACGCCAGCGATCAATGGCTGTGTGATTGCATTTTTAAGTCAATTTATCACACACGATATTGGCAACCGTTTTATTTTCGCCATTCTCGCTGCAAGCGCCTCTTACATTGCTGTTCCAGCAGCCATGCGTTTAGTAGCCCCCAAGGCCGATCCAGGCTTATACATTCCAATGGCACTCGGGGTAACCTTCCCGTTCAATATTACCGTTGGCATGCCCCTTTATTTCCTCATCATCAATGCAACCGTAAATTAATAATAACTACAAACGGCATCCTTGTATTTCATTTCAAGGAATTTTGATTAATTTCAATAAATGAAATGGCACCTCCACCCCCTCGTTGCTAACTGTAATCAACTCTTAATTGCTTTTCTTAAAAGCGGCTTAACGCAGCCACAAGCCATCTACCTCCTTCCTAGCAAACGGGCCACATCAACTGAATTCATGTCCTTCTTTTTTTTCATGGCTTTAACGGGACTTTCCTTTTACGTCTTGATTGGCAGACGCATACACCTTCATTGATTAATGTATGCAGGTACGATTCACATCCCATCTGGTATTCCTCAAAAGCAGTCAACTTCATTATTACTATGCAATGGCCTTGGCGTTGTCGAGCACTATCACGCGATTTTTCCTGAAGGATGTTGACTTTTCTAGTCGTTTCGACGGATTAACTTTGCCAATCCATACATCCGCTATTCTTGCTTGTTTAGCGGGACTATTTGGCTTGGTTGGTTGGATGATTGCTTTTCTAATACGAAAAAATAACCAAGCGGTGCCATCCAAGCGCATGTTGCTTGCCACCTTGTCCATGCTTCCATTTGTTTTATTTATGAGCGCATTACCCGTCTTAATGGAATTCGCCCCTAGTGAGTCAGAAGAAACAAGTAGTAGTGTACTCGTCCCAATAATAGGCTTCGGTCTGTTTTTTTGGTGCGCCATTGTGCCTCCAATGCTTTTAATTGGCTTTATTCAATTAATCCTCAAACGCTTCAAACACCCTCCCTTTACCCAATGATTGAAGATCTACAAAAAGCACTCTTTCGTATTCTACCCAACGTCGTGGCATTGCTTGTAATTGCGGTTTTAGTAAAGCGAAAGAAAATTAATCCAACGGAGGTGGCGTTGCAAAAGCCCACTAACCTGAAACAAGCTTGGGGACTATTCTGTTTGTTTTGTCTTTACATCTTGCTCATTGAAATCCTTAGTT
>CANGWA010000052.1 GCA_947457335.1 Sphingobacteriaceae bacterium | reverse complement strand
TGCTGGGAGCAAGAGCCATAACCGCCGCTTTGGTTACATGTGGGCCCTGATTTACACGGCTACCATGTTGCCGCATTTCTATTTTCGCTCAGGCATCATCGATCCTTGGTTCAACCTTTTTATCTTTTTTGCCATTTGGCAGGCCTACCAATTATTAAATACGACCTTAAAAGGAAATTGGTGGCGAGCTCTTTGTGGTGGCATTGCCCTTGGTTTAGCCGTACTTACCAAAGGCCCAGCTGCCCTGCTCATCGTTGGTACTACGCTAGTGGTGTATATCCTCATTCAACGGGAGTTTAAGGTGCTTTTTCAACCAAGCATATGGTTTTTTACCCTCTCAGCACTGGTGAGCGCATTGAGCTGGTTCATCGTGCAATGGATGAGTGGAAAAGAACAAATCATCAAAACGTTTGTCGACTACCAAATCCGCTTATTCGAAACCGGGGATGCTGGCCATGGCGGCCCTTTTTTCTACCACATCCTTGTTATACTGGTCGGTTGCTTTCCTGCCTCACTCATCTTCATCACCAACCTTCGGCGAAACCCACAGCACTCCCCCGCTCAAAACAATTTGCAACGCCTCATGAAAATACTCTTCCTCGTTGTATTGGTCATTTTTTCGGTGGTGAAAACAAAAATCGTTCACTACTCCTCCCTAACTTATTTTCCACTTACCTTCATTGTTACCGATGGAATTATAAATACTTCTGCCCTACCGCCCTTTTCAAAATGGCTTAGACCCTTGTATTGGTTAATCGGTGGCATCATCACTCTCGCACTCGTATTGGCAACATCCATCTATGTTTTCAAAGACCGCTTGTTAGCCTATGGATTTATTAAAGATGAATTTGCTATCGGTAATTTACAAGCAGAGGCCAACTGGTCAGGTTTTGAACGCATCATTCCCGTCCTCTTTTTGTCCGGTGTCATCCTTTTTTATAGAGCTACTTTCAGCGCCAAAAAGAACTCCCGCCTATTGATGCCAGCCCTCACCGTATTGGTCATCTTTATTTGGTCTACCGTTGTTTTACTCCTTCCGCGCATCGAAGAATATACCCAACAAGCGGCCATTGAATTCTACAAAGAAAAAGGGAGGGAAAATTGTTACATTGAAACCCAAGGCTTTAAGAGTTACGCCTTCTTGTTTTACTCCAACCGTCTCCCTGGGGACTATGATAACCCCGAACAAATCAAGTACATTGAACGTCAATTGGACGAAATGGTAAAGGAAGGTCACTCTCGCATCACCAGCTATGGCCTGTGCAATCTATTTTGGATGGAACATGGCACCACCGACCGCGTGGCCTATGTGGTAACCAAGTCCTCTGAAAAAAAGGAAATGGAAAAGTTCCCCTGGATGATCAAACTCTATGAGAAAAACGGTTATGTGTTTTATAAACGCGAGCCAGGTCCCGCTACCCCTTATTGACAGAGTTCTCTGCCAAATAGTCTTTCTTTTTTCATTGGCACAGTATGTGTAACTTGTGGTAATTATTCCTAATACATGGCATTCAGTGATTTTCTAAATATATCGGCAAAAGCAGGCATAGACGACGACGCAGACTTCATCCCCCTCTTATCAGCGGAAGACGAAGACCAAATGCGTAACGAAGCGCTACCTGAAATTCTGCCAATTTTACCGCTTAAAAACACCGTACTCTTTCCTGGAGTGGTAATTCCTATCACGGTGGGGCGTGACCGATCCATTCAACTGATTAAAGATGCCAATAGCAGCGATAAAATCATCGGGGTGGTCGCCCAAGTGCGCGATAACATAGAAGAACCAGGACCAGAGGACTTATACCGCATTGGCACAGTCGCTCAAATCATCAAAATGCTGCGCATGCCCGATGGCAATACCACCATTATCATACAAGGCAAAAAACGTTTTCAAATTGACGATTACATACAAAACGAGCCATATTACAAAGCACGTGTGACGGCGGTTGATGAAGTGCGCCCGCCAAAAAACGACTCTGAATTCGACGCCATTGTATCGAACCTGAAAGAAACGTCTACCTCCATCATTCGCATTTCCCCTAATATTCCTACCGAAGCCAGTTTTGCCATCAATAACATTGAAAGCCCTGCCTTCTTGGTCAATTTTATTTCCAGCAACATGAATGCCTCCACGGCTGACAAACAAAAAATGCTGGAAGTGCCTAATCTGAAAGAACGGAGCTTATTGGTACTTGAATACCTCAACAAGGAACTTCAAATGGCCGAGTTGCGCAATCAGATTCAGAACAAAACCAAAATGGATCTGGACAAACAACAACGCGAATACTTCCTCAACCAACAAATTAAAACCATTCAAGAAGAACTCGGCGGTAATAATTTTGAGCAAGAAATCAATGGCTACAAAGAAAAAGCCAAAACCAAAAAGTGGGGAAATGAAGTAAAAGAGGTATTTGAAAAGCAATTGGCCAAGTTGCAACGCATGAACCCCAATGCAGCTGAATACGGCATTCAAACTAATTACATTGAGCTGTTGTTGGAATTGCCATGGGAAGATTTCACAGTGGATAATTTTGACCTCAACCATGCTACTCAAATTCTTGATGAGGACCATTACGGCCTAGAAAAGGTAAAACAACGCATTGTTGAACACTTGGCTGTTCTCAAACTGAAAGGAAACTTGAAATCACCAATAATCTGTCTATATGGACCCCCAGGTGTTGGTAAAACTTCCCTCGGAAAAAGCATTGCTAAAGCCCTCAACCGAAAGTACGTGCGCATGAGCTTGGGCGGCTTAAAAGATGAAAGCGAAATACGTGGGCATAGAAAGACATACATCGGCGCCATGCCAGGACGCATTTTACAAAACCTGAAAAAAGTCCAATCCGCTAATCCAGTATTCATATTAGATGAAATTGATAAGGTTGGAAACGACTACCATGGCGACCCTTCCTCTGCCTTGCTCGAAGTGCTAGACCCTGAACAGAACTCAACCTTCTATGATAATTTTCTGGAAATGGACTACGACCTCAGCAAGGTCATGTTCATCGCTACGTGTAACAACCTAGCCACCATTCAACCGGCCTTGCGCGATCGGATGGAAATTATCGAAGTCAACGGATATACCGTTGAAGAAAAAATCGAAATCGCTAAACGCCACTTGCTCCCTAAACAGGTGGAAGAAAGTGGATTGAAAAAAACACAACTGAAACTCTCCGATAAAATTCTGGAGTTCATCATTGATACCTACACCGCTGAAAGCGGCGTTCGCCACCTTGAGAAATTAATTTCAAAAATTGCACGTCACATGGCAGTGCACATTGCCAAAGAAGAAGAACTTCCAAAAATCTCAGAAGATGTGATCATCAAAATACTGGGACCAAGCCATATTCGCAACAAGTACCAAGGCAACGATCATGCTGGTGTGGTAACGGGTTTGGCGTGGACCCAAGTGGGCGGAGATATTTTATTTATCGAAACCAGCTTGAGCAGAAACAAAGGCGCTAAACTCACCCTTACCGGCAATTTGGGAGACGTGATGAAGGAAAGTGCGACGCTGGCGCTAGAATACCTGAAGGCACATCCACACTTGCTTGGCCTCGATGAGCTAGCCTTTGATGAGCAAAGCATACACATTCACGTTCCTGAAGGGGCAACACCAAAAGACGGTCCAAGTGCCGGTATCGCTATGCTGACCTCGCTCGCAAGCGCCCTTACCAAGCGCAAGGTAAAAAAGGCCTTGGCCATGACGGGTGAAATCACCTTGAGAGGAAAAGTCCTACCTGTGGGGGGGATCAAAGAAAAATTACTGGCAGCAAAAAGAGCCGGCATCAAGGAAGTGATTTTATGTAACGATAACAGAGTAGATGTCGATGACATCAAACCCGAATACCTAAGAGGCATGACTTTCCACTATGTTACCCGTATGGAGGAAGTCCTACAAATCGCACTGCTTAAAGAAAAAGCTAAAGAAGTTAACCTAGTCGTATAATGGCAAACAAAATTTATCACCTCGCTACTTGCAGCACCAACGCAAGAATAATTGAAGAAACTGCTGCCCGCAAAAAGAAAAGCATCACGTTTCAAGAAATTAAAACAGAGCCAATTACCCCTGGACAAATCGATGAGATGAAAAAACTGGCCGGCTCTTACGAGGCACTATTCAGCAGGGTTGCCCTGAAATTCCGTTCACTCGGACTCAATGAAATGCAACTTACGGAAAAGGATTACCGCAAATACATTCTCCAAGAATACACGTTTCTGAAACGACCGGTCATGATCATCAATAACAAGATTTTTATCGGTAATACTAAAAAAAACGTGGAAGCCGCAAAAGCTGAAATCGCTAAAATTAAGTAAGCTCAACTACCCCACCTCAAAATCATTCGTAATGTACTTTTAGTATATTGCGATGCATTTTGAATATTCCTTATATACGTGTCCAATTAAAACCCTATTTCAAAGCTATTCGGTTTTGGCTTGTGTTCTTTTTCCTCCTCAGGTGTTACCACATCACCAACCCACCATTAGAAGGTTCGAATAATTGGCGCCAGACCACTGTCACCATGGTCGCAAGAAACTTTGTAGAAGGCCACGCCAATCCACTCTACCCCCAACTAGATATTGGTGGAGAAAAAAGTGGTATCACGGGCATGGAATTCCCCGTGCTGAATTACCTGATTTACCTGCTTTCTAAAGTTTTTGGCTATACACACTGGTACGGACGGATAATAAATCTTGTGGTAACCAGTTTTGGCTTATTTTTCTTTTACCAACTGCTTTCAAAATTTTTCACCAAAGAACATTCCTTCTTCGCTACCTTACTGCTCCTGCTCTCGGTTTGGTTCTGCTACGCGCGGAAAATAATGCCAGATACTTTTTCCGTTTCCCTTGTTATTATTGGCTTATACTATGCACACAGTTACCTTTTAGAGAGTAAAGGAATGCTCACCGCCAGTTTAGCCTTCTTGTTTATTGTAACTGGTACCTTGTCAAAGCTGCCAGCTGCCATGTTACTGCCTGTAATTCTGCCTCTAATGATGCACGCCCCTGCCGCCAAAAGACGTATCATGAGCGTGCTACTAATTGCAATTGCCCTCATCGCCTATTGGTATTACTTTAGTTGGGTGCCCTATTTAAATACGCGCTTTGAATTCACACATTTCTTCATGGGCATGCCTTTCTCTAAGGGACTTAGACAAATCAGCGAACACCTCCATCTTTTTGCCACTCGCTTTTATCACGACGCATTGGGATATGTTGGATTTCCATTGTTCATCCTTGGTATTGTTCTGGCTATCCGCCTGAAACAAAAAAAACTGCTTCTGCTTCTGCTCCTTACTGTCCCACTGTTGCTTATCATTATCCTGAAAGCAGGCGCTACGTTCTATAACCACGACTATTATGTCATCCCATTTGTGCCCGTCATGGCCACTTTTGCCGCCTTCTCACTGGTGAACATTGGCTCCCACAAATGGCGTTACCTGCTCCTAGTCCTGCTGACTGCCGAAACCATTGTTACCAATAATATTGATTTTTATATCCACGAAGACATGGCGGCCATACAACAGCTAGAGCCTGCACTAAATGGAATTGGCTCCTCCTCCGACCGAATCGTTATAAACAGCGGACTGGTGCCAACTCCAATGTACTTCGCTCACCGAAAGGGATGGATCACCTCCAACGATAGCCTTCAGCAACCCACCTTCTTGATGCGGTTAAAAAAGGAACAGTGCAAATTTGTGGTCATTCTTAAGAAAAGGTTCGGAAGCCCTATCGAACTCCCCCTCCCATCCGCCTTCCAAAACGAAGATTTTACAATTTATCGCATGGATGAGGAGGGTAATTGAAAAATGAGATGACAGCACACCGCTGACTATTCCAAATCAGTTACCCCATGCTTTTATATTTAACTGGATTTTTGTTTTTTTGAGACGTGGTTCCGTTTCACCAACAACCCTAGCCCCTCAATACGTCTGCTAATAGCAGAGTGATTCAAGGTACCTTGTTCGGTCTATTTGTTTTCTTGTTTCTATTGGCCTTTCAGCCTTTTGGCCTCATGACCTACCCCGGCCCTTTTAAACTGCTGATTTTGGGGGGCTATGGACTCAACACCACACTCTCACTCATACTGATTCATACATTTATTAGCCTGGCTTTTCCAATTTGGTACCAAGAAAAAAATTGGACCATTGGGAAAAATATGATCCTCGCAACGCTCATGTTCTTTGGAATTGGCTGATGCAATTGGCTTTAAATGGCATGAGAATGCCTCCTAGCAAAGCGTAGGTTACCACAACCTATCCTATTAAACAATTTTTATTTACTACCTTCATCAGCATGAAGCCGATGAACAGAGAGGAGCTACTAGCTTTGTTAAGAAGCAGCAACATCACCATCAAAACTGTGGATGCTGTTTTTGGTCGCTGCATCCTTCCTGATGCAACGCGTTGGAAGAAGTTCATTCAAGTAGTCTTACTCACACTGGGCATCGGTTTTGCAACTGCCGGAATTGTGTTCTTTTTTGCCTACAACTGGAATGCCATTGGTAATGCCCCCAAACTCATCACCACCCAACTGCTCATAGCTTTACCCGTTTATTTATCCTTTTTATCGCGTTTTTCAAACACCACTCGCAAAGCCTTGTTAAGCGCCGCGTGTGTTATGATAGGGGTTTTCTTTGCCGTGTATGGTCAAATCTACCAAACCGGTGCCAATGCATACGAATTTTTTATGGCTTGGTCCCTCTTTTCTACCGTCTGGGTGCTTGTTAACCGCTTCCTTCCCCTTTGGGCAGTGTATTCGGGCATCAATTTTCTATGGCTTTTTTTCTTCATGAACCAAACCTCCTTGGATGTGCCAACCGATTTGCGTTATCTGGCCTACTTACTCTTATTTATCCTTTCATTCATCTTTCCTCGCTTTGTTTTTAAAACCGAAATAAAACGCTGGTACACTGTTACAGCTGCTATTGCTAGTGCTGGTGTTGTTACCACCGGCATTACCTACCAACTTTTTGAAGAGATGGAAACACATAGCCTTTTGTTTCTGGCTGTTTCCGTTATCGCCTACATACTTGGCATTCGGTATAGTTTAATCCACCGCGACATCACCTTTGTGTCCATCATTACGCTTAGTTTGGTTGTGCTACTACACGTAGCGTGCATCAAAATCATTTCAACCGATTCATTAGACAGCATTTCCATCCTGGCTTTTATTTCGCCACTATCCATCATTCTGTCCCTGGTACAATTAAACAATCTCAAAAAGAAATGGCGTGATGAAAACGGATGACGATTTTTCAGAATGGGCCAATGAGCTATCCTTGTTAGAAGGTGAAACGATTACCATTCACAAAGAAAGCTATATCGCCGAAACCACGCATGCTGGGGACACGATGTCGTTGGTATCAAAAATATTTCTCACACTCGGTGTACTGCTCGGAAGTTTAGCGGTGATGGCCTTGTTCCTTATCTCTTTTCAGCTCTTCCAGAATCAGGCTGCCAGTCTTTTTGTTGGCTGCTGTATGACCGCTTTCGGCATTTACGCCAACCGAAAGCAAAAATCATTTGCCCTCTATCTCATAGGTACTATTGCCTTTGTGTCTGGTTTCATTTTTATCAATTTTGGCATGATCGACAATATAAGCGGACCAGACATCAACTACCCCATCAATAGTGTAATGGCGCTCGTGGCCATTTTCCTCGTAAGAAGCTTTTTGCTCTCTTTAATGGCATTCACTATTCTCATTTATTGCCTACTGTTCTTGTTTTTCGACGGACTCAATGCCAACTCCGAGTTTATTATGGTACCCTTGTTTATTGTGGCCCTCTACTTTCTCAAGAAGTATGAAAAATTGGTCTACTCAAAAGCAACAGAGTGGGTCGAGCGCTACGATGCGCTGAGCTTGTCTGTTTTAGTAGGTTGCCTGCTATTACCCATCTTCAACAAAGTCAATTATTATTCATTGGGTGTCATTTTTGATTTTCACAATACCTTCCTCGCTTTTGCTGCAACCAGCGTATTGCTCCTCACAGCTTGGGATGCATTGCAAAAAAGCAACCTAAGTCGTGAACTCAGGTACAGTATTCTTGGCATCTTACTTCTGCTCTGCTTCGTCTTAGTAAACACCCCCATGGTGCTCATTTCCATAACACTGCTTGCACTGAGTTTTTCTACCAATTTCCGCAGTGGGTTCATCCTTTCGGCCCTCTCGCTCATTTACGCCCTCATCACCTATTATTATGACTTGCAACTTACCCTTTTAATTAAATCGTTATTACTAATGGGTGCTGGTACGTTATTTTTACTTGGTTACTACTTCATAAATAAATATATATGGTCAAATAATGAAGTATAAACAAATTATTATCATCGCAAATCTTGTGTTGGTGCTCGGCTTTGCTAATTATGCCATATTCTCCAAACAAGCCATCTTATCGAAAGGAAAATTGATTTTTCTTGAATTAGCGCCTGTCGATCCGCGCTCCATCATGCAAGGCGATTACATGGCCCTCAATTACCGTGTATGTATGGCATTCGACCCAAGTGTTTTCGGTAATGGGTCGTATTTGGAAATTGGCATCAATCAAAAAAGCATCGCCCGAACCTTCATCAAGGGCGCTTGTCCCGATTCATTGACCAAATTGACCATTAAAACACATAGAGGTCCATATGGCCAACTATTAATTGGCGCCGAATCGTATTTTTTCCAAGAAGGCTCGGCCGAGAGATTTAGTAAGGCACGGTACGGCGGTATTCGTCTAGATGAAAAAGGTACCGCCTTACTCGAAGGACTTTATGATGAACATTTAAAGCCATTAAACTAATTCGTTTTCGTTTTAGAATGTGGGCGCCAACCGTGCCATCCGCTTTAGCCACCCCATTCGTGGGCAAGCAGGCTTATGGCGTGCGAGGTCCCGCCTGCAGTAGCTGCGGGCCTTCGCCGCTCATAGCCTGCTACCCCCCGTCTGTGGTGGGCTGCCGCTACTGTCACTGGCGCACGTTACCATCTATGTGGTTGGTCACAGCACAGAAAGCACTGTCTCTTTTTGAAACAGCTTTTTTGAATTTAACCCCTACCTTCTCTTGGTCCCCTCGGTCCCTTGTGCTTGCGCTGCTGATGCTCTTTCTTAAAGGCTGCATAATCGGCCTGTTGATCCGATTTCAAAAAACCAGTCACGGCCTGATCAAACTGTTTGTCGCAGGCGCCCATCTTTTGATGCAGGTCTTTACGCTGCTCCGGGGTGGTAGATCCCTGCAATTGCAGTCGATAGGGCTCATTGCAGTTTTGACGGATGCGTGCAGCTTCAATCCATTGTTGTTTCTGATTTGCATCCAATCGCAAGCGCTTAGCCGCAGTGTCAACTTCTCGCGATAACCGCTGTTCCATTTTTGCTGGATCGCGTTTCTTCTTATCCTTCTGTTGACCTAACAACGTTACCGGAACTACCAGAGCCAGTACCATCATCATTTTTACTACATTTTTCATACTCGGTTTTACTCTTTGATGAGTGAAACAAAGGCAAGGTTTAATGAGCAAAAGCAAAGAAATGCAAAAATGCACCCATGTGTTATTCGAGATAAACCTTCATCCGAATATCGGTTAAGGGCCGGTCGCGTTTATCGGTTGGAACAGTAGTAATGAGGTCAATCAATTCAAAACCTTCAATCACCTCGCCAAACACCGTGTAACCACCGTCTAAGTGAGGTGTCCCCCCCACTGTTTTGTAGACTGTTCTTTGCTTTTCAGAAAAACGATAGGCTTTAACCGTATCGGCAGCTGTTTTCGCCAGTGCCTCCAATTTTATTTTATTGGCTCTGTATTTCGCTGCTGCACTGCTATCAGTGGTTATCTTCTTTTCCAATTTCTTTTGTTGATGAACCAGTTTAACAGCCGGCTTTTGTTTTAAAGCCAAGTAACGAGCACGGTTCTGGTTCATCTTCGTCATGCGTTCTTCGTATTTATTCAACGCTGAATCATTGCGTACCTTTCCTGCAACAATGTAGAATTGACAGGCACTCGACATCCGTTCAGGATTGATGTCATCGCCTTCACGGGCTGCTGCTAAAGCCCCTTTTTTATGAATCAAAGCGGGATTAAATTCCGCCTTTAACCATTTACCATATTCGCCATGTCCGAGTGAATCCCCTGGTTTGGCCCGTTTACTTAGTGGATCGCCTCCTTGCATCACAAAGTTTTTAATCACCCTGTGAAAAAGCAAGGAGTCGAAATACCTTTCCCTCACCAATTTAAGAAACTTTTCCCGATGAAGAGGGGTTTCCATGTACAATTTCAGCTTTATTCGACCATAGGGTGTTTCCATCACCACCGTCTCGGGACCAGGGGTCTGGGCTTGCAATTCAATTAAAAAGGTTATACACAGGCACATTGTGAACCAAATATTTTTTTTGATATCCATAGGTCTTATTATCTTTGTAATATTACCAAAAATAGGTATGAAGCCAATTAGCCTCTTATTCCTTATACTTTTCTCAGCAATAATGATGCTTGAATCAGGCTGCCAGAAAGATACTACCTGCAAGGCAGTGGTGACATGTATTGATTCTACGGGCGCGCCCGTGCAAGATGCCTATGTGTACCTATATGCGCCTGTAAAAAGTGCTGACGGCAAAACCACCTATACAGGCGACATTACCGCAAGCGGAAATACCGATAGCGATGGATCAATTAAATTCAGTTTTGAATTACCTGCTATTTTCGACATAAAAGCCAGCGCTGTGAGAAGCAAAACGCTCACAGGCACTGCTGTCATTAAACTAGAAGAAGGTAAAACTGTTGACAAAACAGTGACAATCAGGTAGTTCCATTTTTAATATACAGCACATTACTTATTTTCTTATTTTTACCGCTACCCATTACCTAACGTGAGTTTCAAGCGGATATTTATACTCGTTTCCCTCCTATTTGCCGTTGCTTCGACAATCTTCCTAAATTCCTGTAGCGCCATCGGCGGTGCTGGTTCAGACGAAGGGGTCATTCAATTCGATACCAAGGCCATTGATAAAAACCACCCGCTTTATGACCTCGCCCCCAACAGTGCGCACCTTCACTTTAAAGGCGATAAATTTCTGATCGAAATGAGCACCATGGGCTTGTTCAACATGTCCATCATCGGTGATAACCTCTCCAAAAGCATGACGCAGATGATAAAATTCATGGACCTGCGCCAAGCCTGTATTGAAACCGAAGCGCAATTAAGGGCTGAAAACGACTCCTACAAGTTGACTTTTGAAGAAACCTCCGACACCAAGGAAATTGCTGGTTATACCTGTAAACGTATCATTGCTAAAAAAGTAAATAGCTCAGAACCACCGTTTGATGTGTGGTACACCGAAGACCTTGGCAAATCGAATTGTAATTTGCTCACGCCCTATGCCGAAATAAAGGGATTACTTATGGATTACAAAATCAAGAAATTTGGCATGGAAATGCAGTTCACTGCCGTAAAATATACCGACACAAAAATAGACGATCAACTGTTCAAAGTCCCTTCGGATATTAAAATTGTCGACCAGAAGGAAATGCAAAAGTTCTTTGATGAACTTGAAGAATAATACCAATCAACATAAAACCGTCATGAAAAAAATCTTTACCGCCGTATTGGCACTCACCATGTTTAGCTTAACAGCTCAACAGGCAATGACTGTAAAGTCAAAAATCACCACTGAAGGCCTTCCTGCAGAATATGCTGCGTATGGTGAAATGGACCTAGTAACCTATATAAGTGGTGATAACTTTCGAAACGACATGAGTAGCATGATGATGAACAACAGCATTGTTTACAAGGGGAATGACGTTACCTCCCTCAGCGAATCGATGGGCAATAAGTTCGGCTACAAAACAACCTTAACCGAAATGGAAAAGGAGAAAAAAACTACCAAAAAACCGAAATTAGAATACACTGCTGAAAAGAAAACCATCGCCGGTTACGAGTGCACCAAAGTGCTTGCAAAAATAGCTGGAAAGGATGGCAAAGAAAATGTGATCGTGTTCTGGGTAACGGAAGCTCTTAAAGTGGATTCGAAACACCGCAAAGGCAATGATAACGAAATGGATTTGTCCGAATTGAAAGGATACCCCTTGGGTATGGAAATGACCCAAGCCGCAAACGGCATGGAGATGAAAATCATCATGATGGCTACTGAAGTAACTGTTGGTGCAGTGGACCCTACTGTATTTGACATCAGTACCGAAGGTTATAACATGATGTCTTATACCGAATTTAAAAACATGCAGAAGAACAAGGGAAACTAGTCCACCAGTTCTCCCTGCTCCTTAAACGTAATCCCATGTTGTGCAAGCTCTGCCAGCATGGGATTATAAATTTCTGGACGTATCGGAATTTGCACCCCTGAAAGTTTTATGGCGCCTGTGAGGAACAATTTGACCGCAATGGCAAGTGGCAAGCCAACCGTAAGAGCCATTGCGGTGTGAATGGAATCCCTTCCCTCTAATACCAATGAAGATGTCAAATGGTGTTCGGTAAGTCCTGTCTCCGGTAAGGTATAAACAAATTGGTGTTGCATCACCACTAAATCCCGATCCCCCGGTTGCAGTAACCATTTTTTTTCAAGCAGCGCCTGCAGCAATTGTGCTGGTGTTCCACTGGTTAATGGTACTGGGTTATTCGAAAACACCTCCAAATAATCCATCATCGCTGCTAACCGATCATCCCACGCATTTCCTGCAAATTGCTCCAACCGCATGCGCAAATCTCCCTCTCCTGGCGGTAAAGAGGCTTCCAACCACTGCTGCAGGGTCATGCCACGGGTGTCCGCAATTTTTGACCCATCATCTGTCCACCCCACTTTCACCAACACGTTCCACGCCTTGCAATACCCCAACTGCCTTAAGGTGCCACGTAACAAAGTGCGCACGCCCTTCAGCTGGTAAACATCCACATAACTCAAACTATCACGATTGGCATAAGCATCAAAAGAGGCATACCCTTCTACTGTGACCGTGTTGGTTTGTTCAAAAATGCGGGAATAGGGTATGAAACACAACTTACCTTGCTCGATGTACTGTGCAGTGCTTTGTCCCGCCACCACCACATTGCGCGGATTCCAACTAAACTTATAC
>CANGWA010000051.1 GCA_947457335.1 Sphingobacteriaceae bacterium | reverse complement strand
TTTACACCACCCTCCCGCAGAGAAAGTCATGAGCAGTTTTATACAACCATTTCTTTCGATTGCGGGAACCTCTACCCTACCTCCACGGCTTCATCCTTCTCTACCCGTAAATTCTCAATGATAAAATCCTGACGCTCGGGCGTGTTCTTACCCATGTAGTAATTCAACAATTCATTGATACTGGCCTTCTGGTCAATGAGCACTGGTGCAAGGCGAATGTCCTTACCAATGAAATTTCTGAATTCATCGGGGGATATTTCACCCAATCCCTTAAACCGCGTGATCTCTGGCTTCGGCCCGAGTTTGGCGACTGCTGCTTTGCGCTCTTCTTCCGAATAACAGTAAATGGTTTCTTTTTTATTACGCACCCTGAACAACGGGGTTTGCAAAATTTTGACGTGGTTGTTCTTGACTAAATCGGGGAAAAATTGCAAGAAAAACGTCAACAACAACAAACGGATGTGCATCCCATCCACATCGGCATCGGTAGCAATAACCACATTGTTGTAACGCAATTCTTCTAAACTCTCTTCAATATTCAATGCGGCTTGCAAGAGATTAAATTCTTCGTTCTCGTAAACCACTTTTTTACCTAAGCCAAAACTGTTTAGCGGCTTGCCCTTCAATGAAAACACGGCTTGTGTGTTAACATCGCGCGTTTTTGTAATCGAACCACTAGCCGAATCACCCTCACAAATAAACAAGGTAGTTTCTAAACGGCGGGCATCCTTAATATCGTCGAGGTGAATGCGGCAGTCGCGCAATTTGCGGTTGTGTAACGAGGCCTTCTTGGCGCGCTCGCGTGCTAGTTTCTGAATGCCCGACAACTCTTTGCGCTCACGTTCGTTGGCTAAAATTTTAGCTTCGATGGATTTAGCCGTCTCCGGATTTTTATGCAAGAAATTATCGAGCTGCTCCTTCATGAAATCGTTCACAAAACTGCGCATCGATTGTCCGCCCGGCGCGACCTCCTGTGAACCCAATTTTGTTTTCGTTTGCGACTCAAACACAGGCTCCTGCACTTTCACAGAAACAGCGGCCACAATCGACTTGCGAATATCGGTAGGATCAAAATCTTTCTTGAAAAATTCACGTACGGTTTTTACCACCGCCTCGCGAAACGCCGCTTGGTGCGTGCCGCCCTGTGTGGTGTACTGACCATTCACATAACTGTAATACTCTTCGCTGAAGTGTTCGTTGCTATGCGTCATCGCCACTTCAATGTCACTTCCGCGCAAATGGATAATCGGGTATAATATTTCGCCGGTGATGTTTTTTTCGAGTAAGTCTTTCAAACCATTGTCCGACTTATACTCCACCCCATTGAGATACAATTTTAACCCTGTATTCAAGAACGCATAATTCCACACCATGCGGTCGATGTATTCGTGCACGAAGTGGTATTTTTTGAAGATGGAATCATCGGGACGAAATTCGACATAGGTGCCATTCTTCTCGCCCGGTGCGGCTTGCAGCCGGTATTCTTTTACCAATTCGCCCTTGCTAAAATCGGCCGCCTTGGCTTGTCCGTCACGATAAGAAATCACTTTAAAATGAATGGATAATGCATTCACCGCTTTTGTCCCCACCCCATTGAGCCCAATTGATTTCTTAAACGCTTCGCTATCGTACTTGCCTCCGGTATTGATTTTTGAAACCACCTCAACTACCTTACCTAATGGTATGCCACGTCCGTAGTCGCGAATGCTCACCATGCCTTCTTTTACGTTAATATCAATCCGTTTCCCCTCGCCCATCATGAACTCGTCAATAGAATTATCCATGACCTCCTTGATAAGCACATAAATGCCATCATCAAAAGCACTGCCATCACCCAATTTGCCGATGTACATACCCGGACGGGTGCGGATGTGCTCCTTCCAATCTAACGATCGTATTGAATCTTCATTATAGTTGCTCTTGCTCATAGTCGCTTTCAATAATGGGGCCATTGCAAGGCGGTAACCAATCAACAAATTTTGTTACACGCTGTGGCGTTGGGACACCCGTTGCCTTTTTCAAACCTTGAAAATTAAGTCAGACGGGGCATTGAAATGGAATTTCTTATCAAAAAATTCAACTGATTAATAAACAAGGTGGTTTTTGGGGAATTGAAACAAAAAAGGTCCTAAACCGGCGCAAAATGGAGCAAAATGAACCAAAACCGTAGTAAATGTCGTTTTTTGCACAAAACGCGCCTCCTTTAGGGGTTAATTGGCTAGTAAGGTGTTCATTTATTTTGTTTATGGGTTTTCCACATACCACTCGTTATTACTTATGTAAGATATACGCTGCTTTGCTTCTATATCGGTTTGATAATGCGTAAATTGACCTATGATTCGGACAATGCGCCTAGCCCTTATCACTCTCTCCTTGACCTTTCTGTTTTCTTGTCGCACAGAGAAAATGGAAGTGGACATGATTTTGTCCAACGGCTTCATTTACACAGTCGATAGTAATTTTACGATTGCCGAAGCCATGGCCGTGAACAACGGCACCATTGTGGCCACTGGCAAGGCCGCCTACATTCATGGGCACTACAAATCAAAAGAACACATTAACCTTAACGGTAAAACCATTCTACCAGGCTTCACCGATGCACACTGCCACTTTGTGGGCTATGCCCTGTCGTTAATGCGCGCCAATCTGGTGGGAACGAAATCGTTTGAGGAAGTCCTTCAAAAAACTACTGAATTTGCAGCAAGGCACCCATTGGATGGTGGTATTGTGCAGCCTGATTCTTCAGTACAATGGCTACTCGGCAGGGGCTGGGATCAGAACAATTGGCCCGACAAGCAATGGCCCGACAAAACTAAACTCGATAGCCTCTACCCCAACACCCCTGTATTGCTGACGCGCATCGATGGCCATGCAGCACTTGCCAATAGCAAAGCGCTGAGTATCGCTGGTATTACGGCCAACACTAAAATCAACGGCGGCGAAATTCTATTGAAAAACGGTCAGCCAACCGGCGTGCTCATTGATAATGCTGTAGACTTGGTTTCTTCTCACATCCCACCACCGAACCGCAGCGATATCAAGAAAGCCCTGCTGCTTGCTCAAGAAAACTGTTTGGCGTTTGGTCTAACGACATTACACGAAGCGGGACTGATGAAGGCTGACGTGGACTTATTGGATGCATTGCAACAACAAGATAAATTGAAATTGCGTTTTTATGTGATGTTGAGTGATAGTCAACCCAACTTTGATTATTATCTCACAAATGGTCCCTATCAAACCGACCGCATGAACGTGCGCTCGTTCAAGCTCTATGCCGATGGGGCCTTGGGGTCACGCGGCGCCTGTTTGTTAGAGCCCTACAATGACAACAAAAGCAGTGGGTTTTTATTGAATTCTCCCGAACACTTTGAAAAGCGCTGCACAGCCGCTATTGCCAAAGGGTTTCAAGTCAACACCCATTGCATTGGCGATTCGGCCTATCGGCTGATGTTAAGCATTTATAAAAAAGCAGGCGCCGACAGTTCGCACCGTTGGCGCATTGAACATGCTCAAATCACCCATCCCGATGACATTCGCCGTTCTAAACACATAGTGCCAAGTGTACAGCCAACGCACGCCACAAGCGATATGTATTGGGCCAGTCAACGCATTGGCAAACGAACCAAGTACGCCTACGCTTATAAATCACTGCTCAATGCCAGCGGCCTAGTGGCGTTGGGTACCGATTTTCCGGTGGAAGATATTTCCCCGTTCAAAACGTTTTATGCTGCAGTGACACGTAAAGATGTGGAAGGCTACCCCATTGGTGGATTCCAGCCCCAAGAAGCCCTCACCCGCGAAGAAACCTTAATGGGCATGACCTTGTGGCCCGCAAAAGCCGCCTTTGAGGAAAAGCAAAAAGGCTCACTGGAAAAAGGAAAGATGGCCGATTTTGTGATCTTAGACCGCAACATCATGACCTGTACCGAACGCGAAATACTCCAAACCCGCGTGCTGCGCGTGTTCATTGGCGGTGAACTCGTTTTTGACAGTGATAGAAAGGGTAACGTTGCTTATCAATTTTAAATCCTTGGTATTTCAAATTCTCTACTTCTTTTTATCACACCCATTAATCCTAAAGGTTTTTTTTGCATCCAACTAAAAAAACACGATGCGATTCAGTTTAATTTTTGGGTTGATAATGATGGTTACCCACATCCATGCACAGCAGGGACACCGGCACCACAACCATTCCTCAGCCAAGGTGCGAAAGGCGCATCCTCCTGCAAAAACGGTAAGAGTGGTCAGAAGAAGTCCCTACCGCCCTGCCAACGTAATTGTTTACCGTCCAGCCTGGGCTCCCGCTTGCACCTTTCATCACCGCTGGGTTTACTTTCCTTACCGTAATTATTATTGGGACAATTGGCGCAATCAGTATGTTTACTTCAATGGCACCCTATGGGTATCACAACCATTGCCGCCTCCTGATGTCGATCTTTCAACCATTGAGAAAGAAAAACGCTGCGAACTGTCAGAAGAGAACGATGACCTCGATTCCATTTACGTTGACAACGCTGCGCATAAAGTATTGGTAAAAGAATAAACATCTGCTGAATGGTGGGGTGAAAGGCAGTTGCGTTTGACTTTAATAACGCCTCGTAGCGCGCAGCGACTCCAACGTCCTCACAGAACAACCCTGGCGCTAGCGGGTCACTTGTTCCAACAAACTATTGGCTAATGGCAATGCACCGCAGTTCATTTTTCTCTACTACCAGCAAGTAGAGTTTGCCATTACGATAAAGGTCAATGATAAGGGGCAGCGCATCGCCATTTTCCTTGAGCACTTGGCGCTCACCTGCATGCACCATGACTGCATTGTGTTCACGGTTGAAGCCTATCAGCAATTTACGTGTCTCGTCTCTGTAAAAACCAAAGTCGTCTGGCAGGTACACAAACTCCTCACTCAACAAGGGCGAACCATTTAAATCGAGCGCTCTCACAGCGGCGCCTTCAATAGCGAGGACGTCCATGAGTTTATTATCGTCTACCAAATCGAAACGCACGCTGCCGGTGTTGAACACAGCACCCGTTGGAATGTTTTCTTTTACATCGGTAAAACTTATTTTTCCAATATCCCCCGATGCCGACAGGTATACCAATTGCGTAGTGGCCAGTTGGTTCGAAACATCTAAGTAGAAGGCGGTGCAATTTCGGGGACCTTTGTTGGTCAGTCCGATACGGCCCGCGCCCTTTCGACTAAAGGTATACACTCTACCCTCCACATCCATCGTCACCAAGTAATCGCTCTCGCCAACGCGCGCAAATTGCACTGGTAATTTCACCTCATGCTCTGTACGCAACGGAACGTAACCTGCCGCCACCTTCCCTTGTAGACTATAATTGTAAATTTTTTTATCGGCGCAAGCCACGTAAATGCGAATGTCCCCATCGTTATCATAATCAATGAGTGACAATGGCGAAACCGCTCTGGAAGGGAGTTTCACAGGAAAACCATCTACTTCTTTTCCATTACGATCAATGAGGTGAATCGATTCACCAGTACATATCAACAATTGGTACTTTTTATTGCGCAAGGCATCTACGGTATAAATTTTATCCGTTGGTCCATCGAGCGCCACCCGCCACAACGACTCCCCTTTAGCGTTGAGTAACTGCAAATGGTGAGATGCATCTTGAAGCACAATTTCATTTTCACCCGTTTTGTGATTGATGAATGGAAAAACAGAATTGGCAACAATCGGTTCATCCAAACGCAGGGTCCACAATGGCGTCCTTCGTCCATCTTCTTTTTCGACTTGGGTATTATCAAAATGCACACGGTAGGCAAATCCATTTTTCTGATTCACCATCGACAGCAACATGTGCTTAAATTCTTTTAGCGTTTGCGAGGTTTCATCGGGACCAGCATATTGCCTTACAGGTGCCTGGTACACCATGTAGTTAAAAGTTTCAGGAGCATTGTCTTCGAGGTAGGCCTTTAATTCAGATACTGGTTGTTCTTTATTGAGTTGGAGGTTGTATTGTTGTAGCATGGTGCTATCTTCAGCAAACAGCAACAGGTTGCCATTGCGCACAGCATAACTTTGGTAGCCACTGCGCTGTTCCGGAAACAATTCAGTACCAGCCAGCCAATCCAGCGAATACACATTTCCCTTGCCCGTATCGGCCAAAAATTTTAAGTGCTCGCTACACTTAACACTGTCGCGCACCTGAACTGCAAACAAAGCACGGCCCATGTACCGCAGGCGCACCATTAATCCCGTACAATTTTCATAAAACTCATTGGTGGCATTGTACAAAGCACGCTCATTGATGTCTTTCCACCGTTGCAACAATTCAGGGTACTTGGTGGGGTCGGGACATTGGAGGCTAGAAAAACCATAGGCAGTGAAGGCCTGCACGGCAGGTAGCAGCATGGCATTTAATGCGTCGATGGCTACAGGCTCTTGTTTAGCAAGGAAATTGAGTGCGCTCAGCGAGTCGGGCACATACGTACCGTATAATTTGACCTGATTGGGTAGGATTTCAAGGGCGCCTGTAGAGAAGCCAGAGGTTAATTCTGCGCCAGGGAGTGGCTCGCTGTAACGGCATTGTGAATGGTCGATATACAAAGCGGTGTTGGCATCTTCTGGCCAGGTATCCTTCATTTGGCGATAAGCGGCATCGTTTATCCAACGGGGCGTAACCGGGTCCACCGCTTCGTTAATAATGCCAAGACTGCTACCGAGCAGTATGATGCCGTTCTGCAGATTGAACCAATACTTAGAACCACTAATGCGAAAGGCGCCTTGGGTATCGGCGTGTAAGGCTTCGGTGAGCGCTTTGCGAATGAGATCGGTCTCCCCAAGCTTGGTCACGTTGAGTGCAATCAACCAATCGTTCTTATAAACAGCAAGGTAAACGGTATTGTTGTTGAGTTCAGCTGCGGCGTATTCTTGCTCAAACAAAAGCGAATCAAAAACAGCCAAGTGTTGGCACAGCGCGTTAATGGTGCCAATGCCCCTTAGTTTATCGACCACGAGCGAGCGGGAACTGATTTTTAAACTTAAATCGGTTAAGTGGCGGGCGCCCGCCACGAGCATGGGTTTTGAGGGAAGGACCTCAATGGCCCGAGTGGTGGGTGGCTTGCTGTTGCGGAGCAAAAAATAAGCATACGTGCCGCCTATAGCAGCGACCACTATGAATATGATAAAGGACAGTTTAGCCCAGCGACCCACACATCTAAATTACATTCAAATGAGCGACGTGCAACAGGGGTAACAGCAACTTAATAACAAGTGCTGTGTGGGTTATCCCGCGTCCTCTTGAAAGTTGAGGGCGTACTGGTCCTGACCCGCATTGAACGTTAGTCGGTGAATCGGACTAAACCCATGCACATGAATCGCATCGCGGTGTTCGCGGGTGCCATAGCCCATGTTACGGGCCCAGCCATACTGCGGAAATTGTTTATCCATTTCCTTCATAAAGTCATCGCGGTAGGTTTTGGCCAAAATACTGGCTGCAGCAATACTCATGAATTTAGCATCGCCGCCCACCACACAATGGTGGGCGATACCAGGGTAAGGGGCAAAACGGTTGCCATCAATTAACAGCAATCCGGGCCTGACCGTTAACTGATCAACCGCCCGGTGCATGCTTAAAAATGAGGCTTTTAAAATATTGATTTGGTCGACTTCGTGGTGCGTGGCAAAACCCACCGCAAAGGCCACCGCCTTTTCTTCAATTTCGGGGCGCAGTTCGTACCGGTCCTTTTCCGTCAGCTTCTTGCTGTCGTTGATCCATTTGTTGCGAAAGCCTGGTGGAAGAATAACGGCCGCTGCGTACACCGGTCCCGCCAAACACCCCCTACCGGCTTCATCACAGCCGGCTTCAATGGTCCCGTCCTTGGTATATGACTTACGCAGTGGCAAGACTGTTGAGGCAGGCTTTGATTTTATCGAAATCAGGCACGTTACCAGCATTTTCAAGCACCTCAGCATAGCGCACAATGCCTTCGGTGTCGATTACAAAAGCCGAACGTTTTGATACCCCCAACATGTTAAACACGAATGAATCATAGAGGGTACCGTAATCCTTAGATGCCGTTTTATTGAAGTCGCTCAACAGGTCGAAATTGAGGTGCTGTTCCTCTCTAAATTTTCCGAGGGTAAACAACGAATCGCATGAAATGCCGAAAACAGTGGCGTTTAAAGAATCGTAAATATTGTAGCTATCGCGCACACTGCACAGTTCAGCTGTACAGGTACTGGTGAAAGCCAAAGGGAAGAACAATAACACCACGTTTTTACCACGCAGGGAGGAGAGTTTGATCTCTTGCTTGTTGGTGTTGAAAAGACTAAAGTCTGGAGCGGGTTGGTTAATTGCAATACTCATTTAAATAAATGTTAAGGAGAGGTTAAACGGCTTAAAATTGTGTCTTAAAGCCCCGAAGTTAATGATTACTTTTACAGCGTATTTAAAAGCAATAAACTTATAACATATGTCTACATTAGTTGGTAAAAAAGCCCCTCATTTCACCGCAGGTGCGGTGGTGAATGGCGGAGAAGTGATTGAGAACTTCTCTCTGGATCAATACATTGGAAAGAAATACGTGGTGTTTTTCTTCTATCCGAAAGATTTCACATTTGTCTGCCCAACCGAATTACACGCCTTCCAAGAACGCTTAAAAGATTTTGAAGCCCGTAATTGCGCAGTGGTTGGTTGCAGCACCGACACGGAAGAAAGCCACTGGGGCTGGTTGCAAATGGATAAAAAAGCAGGCGGCATCAAGGGGGTCACATATCCTATCATTGCCGATACCACCAAGACCATCTCGATGAACTACGGCACCTTGTTTGGTGATTATGAAGTGGACGAAGAAGGACAATTGGCGGCAACCGGACCGATGATTGCTTTCCGTGGCTTGTACCTCATCGATAAAAATGGCGTGGTGCGACACCAATTGATCAACGACCTGCCATTGGGCCGTAACGTGGACGAAGCCCTGCGCATGGTAGATGCACTTCAGTTTTTCGAAGAAAACGGCGAAGTGTGTCCCGCTAACTGGACCAAGGGTTCTGAAGGCATGAAAGACACCCATGACGGTGTTGCTGCCTACTTAGCGAAACATTAATTCACCAAATTAAATCAAAAAGCCCCATCAAATTGATGGGGCTTTTTTTATACCTAACCAGTTAGTTTATTTTCGCTTGATCACCTTCTCGGCAGCAGCAACAATGTTCACTGCATCCAAGCCATACTTCTGCATCAATTCATCAGGGGTGCCGCTTTCACCAAACGAATCGTTTACGGCGACATATTCCTGCGGTGTCGGCAGTTGGCGTGCTAACAATTGCGCCACACTGTCCCCTAACCCACCGTGCATTTGGTGTTCTTCTGCCGTAACGATGCAACGTGTTTTCTTTACCGATGCCAAAATAGCGGCATCATCTAAAGGTTTAATGGTGTGAATATTGATAATTTCTGCGCTGATGCCTTTGGCAGCTAAAGCTTCTCCTGCTTCAATCGCTTTCCAAACCAGGTGACCAGTAGCCACAATGGTGACATCGGTTCCTTCGTTCAACAACACCGCTTTACCGATTTCGAATTTTTGATCAGCAGGGGTGAAGTTCGGCACAGATGGGCGGCCAAAACGCAAGTACACGGGACCATGGTACTCCGCTACTGCCAACGTTGCGGCCTTGGTTTGGTTGTAGTCGCACGGGTTGATCACCACCATGTGCGGCAACATTTTCATCAACCCAATGTCTTCAAGAATTTGGTGGGTGGCGCCGTCCTCACCAAGTGTAAGCCCTGCATGGGAAGCAGCAATCTTCACATTCTTGCCAGAATAAGCAATGCTTTGACGAATTTGATCGTACACCCTGCCCGTACTAAAATTGGCGAAGGTGCCGGTGAAGGGAATTTTACCACCAATGGTCAAGCCAGCGGCAATGCCCATCATGTTCGCCTCAGCAATACCCACCTGAAAGAAACGTTCTGGATGCGCCTTTTGGAAGGCATCCATTTTCAACGACCCGGTTAAATCGGCACACAAGGCAACCACATGGGGATTGTTCTTGCCAAGTTCTGAGAGGCCAGCGCCAAATCCTGAACGGGTATCTTTCTTTTCGGTATAGGTATATTTTTTCATGCTATCGGCTTAAAGCGTGCGCAAATCTACTAATTCATGTGAGAGCCTACAGCATAAGTTCTTAGTTAGAATTTAACTGTAGTGGTTTGTCCGGTTCGTACTTCAAAATTCCGCTCCACCGAACGGGTGGTCTGCTGAAGGGCCTCCAGCCGATAAACCACCTTGTACTTGCCCGGTTGCAAATAAATGGTCTCGTTAGGCAGTTCGGGATTCAAATTGCACACCCAGATCAATTTCTTACCATCGTCGACGTAGATGGCACCATTGCCCTTGCCGCCTTTCATGAATACAGCAGGACCGCTTCCTGGCACCTTTACACTGTTGGTAAAGCTTTGCTTGATTTCTACGTTTTTTAGATGAATGCGCGGAAGGGTGAGAATTTCGAGATCGTACTTGCCGACAATGTATTTCTCTGTTTTACCAAATTCCTGAACGTTTAACGTGGTCATGTCACCCGCCTTGCGAATCACCGTTACGGGATAATACTGTGTGGCCCCACCGTCAATATCCAGTTTTAAATACCCCTGTGGGGCATCGACGGGAATAATGTTGTGCCGCCCCATTTGCAACTGAATGTTCTTTTTGATTTGAGGAGGGATGGTGTGCACCACTAAATCGTAGGAGAGGTTAGGGTCGAGCACCAGTGTATCCGGCTTACCGTTGTGATTAATGGTGTGCACATAATTGTACTTGACTGTATTGGTGCCTGCCTCGTAAAAGGTCATGTCGACATCGGTTTCAACGGGACGCTTGGTAATGTCGAGCAAATCCACTTCTACGCTGGTACGTGTTAACGCTTCTACCATGACCAAATTGAGCACCTGTAAAAAATTAGCTTCGTTGCTCACATCATAAAACTTACCAATACAGCCAAACGAAGAGGTATAGCTAGCATCTAAACCAATACCAATCACAAAAGGCCGAATAAAGATGCCCTTGCGCTGTAATTCAAAACTCACTTTGCAGGGGTTGCCACCGCACTCTTCAATGCCATCGGTAATCAAAATGATCATGTTGCGGCAATTCGGCTTTTCGGGAAAATCGTTTGCACTCTCACCAAGTGAAAAAGCGATGGGAGTGGTGCCCATGGGCTCCAACTTTTGAATGCGTTGCTTTATGCGCGCCGCGTTAACAGTGGCGGGAGCAAAGGGCACTTCCAATTTCGTATCCTTGCAATTGCGTTCTGGTTTAAAGAATGTGGTGTGACCATAACACCTTAAGGCAATCTCAAGATTAGGCACGTTTTTAAGCGAGTCGAGAAACTGCGCCATCACCTTCTTAGCGACCTCAATTTTGACGTTGCTATTCCATGGCGCGTACATGCTGTACGAATCGTCAAAAATAAAAAGAATACGGTTGGTCACCTGTGCGCGCGCTGATAGCGCTAACCACACGAACAGGAAAAATATGGAGATGCGTTTCAACAATTAATAATCACCAAGCGTCACCGGAAGCTGTGCCAATGCTTTTTCCAATTGCTCATCGTTGGGCGCACTGCCATGCCATTTGTGGGTACCCATCATGTAATCAACTCCCATCCCCATTTCGGTTTTCATGAGAATCATCACAGGTTTACCTTTACCTGTAAGACTTTTAGCGGTTTCGAGTGAAGAAATAACTGCATCCAAATCGTTGCCGTGCGCATTTTCAATCACCGTCCAGCCAAAAGCTTCAAACTTAGAACGCAGATTCCCTAAAGAAAGTACATTTTCAACGTCGCCATCAATCTGACGACCGTTATAATCTACTGTGGCAATGTAATTGTCTACTTTATTGGCTGAGGCGTACATAGCTGCTTCCCAAATCTGTCCCTCTTGCAATTCACCGTCCCCATGCAAACTATACACAAGGCAAGTATCCCCGTTGAGCTTCTTACTCAAAGCGGCACCGATGGCTACACTCATCCCTTGTCCCAAAGAACCAGATGCCACACGCACCCCCGGTAATCCCTCGTGGGTGGTAGGATGTCCCTGTAAGCGGGAATTGAGTTTGCGGAAGGTATTTAATTCAGCCACGGGGAAATAGCCCGTGCGGGCGAGAATGCTGTAAAAAACGGGACTAATGTGTCCGTTGCTCAAAAAGAAAAGGTCCTCATTGGCCCCATCCATTGAGAATTTCTCAGGATGGTGTGTCATGACCTTGCCGTAGAGTGCGGCGAGGAATTCGACACAGCCGAGCGATCCACCCGGATGTCCCGACGCTACCGCATGCACCATTCTTACTATATCACGGCGGGTTTGTCCGCACAAACTAACCAGTTCTTCCTTACTCCAATTCATTGCCACAAAATTACGATTTCAATAGGGGCATAAAAACGGTGTTGATAATTGTTAATTACTTGGGGGACTGTCCATTATTTAGGGCCATTTGGTACTATGAAGCAGTGGTGTTAAGATAACGAACCCTGAGCTGCGCTGTCGCTGCTGGGCACGAACGCAAAGTGGAGTTCCACGCACGCTCCATTTTCAATTTTCAACTTTCAAAATGAGGTGGAAGGCAGGGGGTAGCGTCAACGCTATCCGCTCTCACTCTAATTCGGGGTAGAGGTTTGCGAAGTGAAGTTCAACGCATTCTCCATTCTCAACTTTCAATTCTATAGGACGCAAAGAGCGCTGAGGAGCAAAGAACGCGGAGAGACCAAGGCGCACAAAGGGTAGAGGTTAAAGGTCGCGAGGTGAAGTTCAACGCATTCTCAATTCTCCATTCTCCATTCTCCATTCTCAACTTTCAATTCTATAGGACGCAAAGAGCGCTGAGGAGCAAAGAGCGCGGAGAGACCAAGGCGCACAAAGGGTAGAGGTTAAAGGTCGCGAGGTGAAGTTCAACGCATTCTCAATTTTCAACTATCAACCCTCAATTCATTTAAGGAGTGAAGTTCAACGCATTCTCAATTCTCCATTCTCAACTATCAACTCTCAATTCTCCATTTGCTTTCGCGCATGCAGCGTTCCCGTCATTAACAATTAACCATT
>CANGWA010000050.1 GCA_947457335.1 Sphingobacteriaceae bacterium | reverse complement strand
CACGAGTTGACCAGGCTGTTCAAATACTTCCTTACCAAAGTGTTTTTTATAGGGACTTGCCCCAGGCAACATAAGTTCATTCGGTGCTTGCAGGGTGGTTGCCATTCGCTTAACACTACTACTGGTTGTGGGAATCGATGGCCCCGCCCAATGCATAATTAATAAAAACAAGGCTACAGCGAGCGGAGTAGCAAACATCCAGTAGCGGTATTCGTTGTAGGCCACGCGAGGGGCAACTTGACTGCGTTGCGCCGAAGCTTTTTCATACTTACGGATGTGCTCATCGTAGTATTTTCTTCGTCGAAGTTCGCGTTCATCAAAACGCCACTCTTTATTGTTCGGCGTTTGTTTACTGGCTATTGTCTGCGCCCCCTGCATGTATTTTAATCGCAGGTCGTATGCCGAGCGTGCACTTGGATCGCTCAACACCTCATAGGCTTGTGCAACACGAGTGAACTGTTCCTTACCTGAAGGATTTCGGTCGGGATGGTATTTCTTGGCAAGCGTTCTATAGGCCTCCTTTATCTCGGTGATGGAGGCTGTTGGCTTTATTCCCAATATATCGTAGTAATTGCTCAATTTTAGAGCTTAATACAAACGTTCTTCGGTTCAGTGAAAAAATCAAGCGCTTCAAACCCTCCTTCTCTTCCAACACCACTGGCTTTTACACCACCGAAAGGTGTGCGCAAATCACGAAGCAGCCAACAATTCACCCAAACAATGCCTGCGTGAATTTTCGAAGCCACGCGGTGTGCACGTATAAGATAACTGGTCCATACCGTGCTCGCTAAACCATAAATAGTACCGTTCGCTAGCGCCAGGGCCTGATCTTCTGTATCAAAGGGCATGATGGTAACAACTGGACCAAATATTTCCTCTTGGTTGGTGCGGCAATGCATGTCCAGTCCCTCTATCACAGCGGGCTCTAAAAAATACCCACCCTTCAGTTCTCCTTCTTTTTTAACAGGCACACCTCCACACAAAACCGTTCCACCTTCTTGTTTGGCGAGGGCAATGTAGCTTAGAATTTTATCCATGTGTGGCTTCGACACAACGGCACCAATCTTGGTGTGCTCATCCATCGGATCACCCACAACTAGGGCTTTTGTGCGTGACACAAAATCTGTTTTGAACTTTTCATAGAGAGGACGCTCTACCAAAATACGCGAACCGCACAAACAAATTTGTCCCTGATTCGCAAACGAAGACAGCATGGTCGTGCTCATCATCTTTTCATAATCACAATCCGCAAAAATGACATTCGGATTTTTCCCTCCAAGTTCAAGTGAAAGTTTTTTGAACATAGGCGCTGCAACCGACGCAATGTGCTTACCCGTTACAGTACCTCCTGTAAATGAAATGAGCGGAATGTCGGGATGACTGACTATGGCATTCCCTACTTTGCCACCGAGGCCGTGGACGATATTGAGTACCCCTGCCGGCAAACCTGCTTCAATGCATATTTCTGATAGCAGGTAGGCGGTCATTGGTGTCACTTCTGACGGCTTGGCTACCACTGTGCAACCGGCTGCTAAGGCGGGCGCAATTTTCCAACTAAACAAGTACAATGGTAAATTCCAAGGAGAGATGCATCCAGCCACTCCAGCAGGTTGGCGAACCGTATAATTCACTGCAGTATCTTCCATCGTGTGCGCATGAGAAGCGTAGTGCAGTATGGCTGTACCATAAAAATGAAAGTTGGCTGCAGCACGGGGAATATCGACCGTTTTTGCCAATTTCAAAGGCTTTCCATTATCTGTACTCTCGGCAATGGCCAAGCGCGTTAAGTTCTGTTCAATTAGCGCTGCAATTTTTACCAAGTAAGCCGAACGTTTTTCCTTCGGCATTATGCTCCAGGAAGGAAACGCGGCCTTTGCGGCGCGGTAGGCTTCTGCAACATCCCGTTCATCTGAATCGGGAATGAAGGAATATACCGTGCCCGTTGCAGGTTGGTAATTATCGATCCATGCCCCAGAGGCTGGCTCAACCAGCTCGCCATTGATATAATTCTTAATGTGCTGCATACAACCCCTAAAGGTACCAATTTTCATTCTGAAAGTCACCTCCAATTCTTCTGTTAAATTTGTGGCAGCAATGGCTGAGAAAGTGAACATAATTGGTGCAGGCGCAGCGGGTGTGTTTCTTGCTGTTTTATTGTCCCAAAAAGGCATTGCAAGCACTGTTTATGATGCCAATGTGGCTGCGGGTCGGAAGTTTTTAGTGGCGGGCGGGGGCGGACTCAATATTACCCACAGCGAGCCCGCCGAATCATTTATTCACAAGTACACGCCAGCTGCTTTTTTGAAACCTGCATTTGATAGGTATTCCAATTTGACATTCATGCAGTGGCTGGAGGATTTGGGCTTCTCCCTTTACACGGGTTCGAGTGGAAGGGTCTTTCCCTCCAAAAACGACAAACCCATTGCACTTTTGAACCGCCTCATTCAAAAGGCAGAAGCGGGAGGCGCTACTTTTTCCTTCCAACATAAATTAACGCAGGTTGCAGCAAATGGTTGTATCCTCGAAACGCCCACTGGCCTTAAGGAAATTAAAGGTCCGATTGTCTACGCCCTAGGCGGAGCAAGTTGGCGCGTGACAGGGAGTACTGGTGAATGGCTGTCCTTGTTTCAGTCAGCTGGCTGTGAGACAGAAGATTTTGCAGCGAGTAATTGTCAGTTTTTGGTGGACTGGCCCAGCAGCTTCCTACAAGCCCATGAAGGAAAACCACTCAAAAACACCAGATTTAGTTGTGGCACATACCATACCCTCGGTGAAGCCGTTATCACGCGCAATGGCATAGAAGGAAGTGGCGTGTACCCCTTGAGTCCCGCTATTCGCCACCAATTGCTTTCTGGTAAGGCAACACTACTGTTAGATTTGCTACCACTTGTTACCAGCGACGAACTCGTGCAAAGATTATCCCGCGGGGAAGGTCCACTTTCGAAACGCATTCTAAGCACTACTTCCTTATCGAGAACACAACTTGCCCTGGTTAAAGCGTTCACTTCGAAAGAGGTTTTTCAGCATCCTACCCAGGTAGCACAACGCATCAAACAATTGCCGATAATCATCACGAGCACGGGCACAATCGACGATGCCATTTCTACTACAGGAGGATTAGCGTTATCCGAAATAGATGAAACATTTCGTTTGATCCGTTTTAACCAAGCACATGCTATCGGTGAAATGTTAGCGTATGATGCTCCAACTGGCGGGTACTTGTTACAATCGTGTTTTACGATGGCCGCCACCGTCGCTCAGCAGTTTTACGCAACTTGACCTAGCGGTTTTCACTGAATTTACATCCCTGTAGGCTTCGGCCATTTGTTAAAAAGGATACAATTAATACCTTTACTATACATCAAAATTTGTGAGCAGACCCACTGTTAAACCAGAAAAAAGCCTGAGTATTCAGAGCGCATTTATTGAAAGTCTCAAATCGGCACTACCTGTAGGTATAGGTCTGGCTGAGGAATTGGCAGACTTGCTCAACATTAGCATTGATAGTGCCTACAGGCGCATTAGGGGAGAGACGGAGTTGACTCTTAATGAAGCATATAAAATTTGTAATAAGTACAACATAAGTATTGACGCGGTATTTGGAAGCAAGAACGACAATGTGACCTTTACCTATACCCGCTTAACAGAAGAGCGCTCGAGTTTTGAAGCATACATGAAGCGACTCATTGCACATTTGCGCGCAATCAATGCTTCTGGCAAGGGCCACATCTATTATGTGGCAGAAGAAATGCCCATGTTTTACTCCTTTTACTCCAAACGCCTTACGGCGTTCAAACTCTTTTATTGGCAGCGTGGCGTATTGAACGTGCCGGAATACCAACAGGTGAAGTTTGAGTGGGACTTGTTACCGTCTGAACTCATTGAGGACGCTCATTTGTCTTTTAAAGAATACCTGAACATTCCTGTTACAGAAATTTGGAGTGATGAAACGGTGCAGACAGGCTTGCGGCAGATAAAATTCTGTTTGGATAGTGGACTTGTTACCAAGGAACAAGCCATTCTACTAATGAAGGATTACCGTGAAATGGTGCAAATGGTTTACCAAAACGCCTCGAGCGGCACCAAGCAAATCAGTGACAAGTCCCCCACCTACACTTTATACTACAGCGATGTGATGTTGGGCACCAATTGTATATTTGTGAATATTGGCGAGGCACGCCATTCCTACATCAGCTTTAACACCATGAACTCATTAAACACCAGCAACGATGCGTTCTGTGAGGAAACAAGTCATTGGATTAAAAATCTAATAAAGAAAAGCACACTCATAAGCGGGGTTGCCGAAAAACAGCGGTTTCAATTTTTTGATCGGATGTTCAAACTAATCGATCAGAAATTGGCCGAAATTGAGGCGAACTAACCACTTTCAACCCCTTTATTTTCAGTCCATTTCAAGTTTTTTCACCACTGGTGCAAAACTTTTGATGCCCCGCCTAACAATTGATTTATATTTGTCCAGTTTAAAAAACAAACATGGTGGCTACCTGCGAATTCGTAACAAGTGAAGTAAAAAACGGTGTATTAATCATTACCATTAACCGTCCTGATAAATTAAATGCGCTTAACAAGCAAACGATTGAAGAACTTCATGAAACGTTAGCAGAAGCAGAAAATCACAGCGAAATCCGTTCGGTAATTGTCACTGGAGCAGGCACCAAAGCGTTTGTTGCTGGAGCTGATATTGCCGAATTCGCCAATTTCACTATTGAGCAAGGCAAGCAATTGAGTGCCACTGGTCATTTTAAAATCTTCAACTTTATTGAAAACTTCAGCAAACCCATTATTGCTGCTGTGAATGGCTTTGCATTGGGTGGGGGATTGGAACTCGCTATGGCTTGCCATTTGCGCGTTGTGAGCGATAATGCACGCATGGGGTTACCAGAAGTTAGCTTAGGTGTTATTCCAGGATATGGTGGCACCCAACGCTTAGCACAACTGGTTGGAAAAGGAAAAGCCTTTGAGATGATTGTCACTGGCGACATGATGAATGCTCAAGATGCCTATCATTGGGGGCTTGCCAATTATGTGACCACCCAAGAAGCGTTGATTGAGAAATGCCTTGATATCACCTCAAAAATTAGCTCAAAGAGTCCTACCGCTATCAAAACGGCCATCAAAGTCATCAATGCTGGCTACAACAATAAACTCAATGGTTTCGAAGTAGAAATTGAGGAGTTCGGAAAATCGTTTGGCACAGGGGACTTTAGAGAAGGTGTGGACGCTTTTCTCGGAAAACGCAAAGCCGATTTCAAAGGGAATTAATTCTACCTGGCATGCGTTGCAAAAACCATACAGTCACTCCCGTGTTATCTTGGTAGGAATGATAGGTTTCAAATCCTAATCCCTCGTAATACACTTTATCTTGCCAAACAGCGGTTTCGGTAATGAGTGGCAATTGCAAGAATTCACTCCTATCAATCGCTGCCTGTTGTAATTCATTAACTACTTGAAGGTCTTTTTGGTTACCCAATGCAGTCATTAACTGCAGGTAAAGAAACCGACCTTCCCTTCGTCTTTGCCTTAGTTTCATGCGGCATCGCAACAGGGCAACTGAACGTATCACCCCTGTTCCCTTGACTAGCAACTCTGCTGTTGGCCGAACATCTTGTAGCCGCCATCTATCTGAGTTCGATTCATACAACAACATGACGTTTTCTAAATCATGGGTGATAAAAGCCCCCTTTCTTGTTTGTGCTTTTTCAATATTGAACTTGCTCAAATAGTACAATACCCGGTCCCGATCTGTTCCATTTCCAGCAACCAAAGTAAAAAGTGGGTTGTGACGTGAACTCTCATGCACAATCTGTACTGCTTTTTGAAAATTATGTGCCCGAATGTGTTGCATGGCTTTTTTGCAACAAATCTAAGCGCCGTGCGAAGTATGGCTTTTTCAAATAACGCAAGTCCCCACCCACACCTTCAAAAACCACCATTTTGAATCCAGCACAGCACGGGATTTTTGCAAAAAATAAAAATCTCCTGTAACCTTTTCCGCACACTGGTGATTAGTGCAAAAACGAAAAAATGGACTTATGCCTTTTAGTAAAAAAACAAGTTCATCGCTGCAGCAGGAGGGAAGTGTTAATCTAAATTATAGGTCAAACGTACAGTGATGCGTGCTGTTTTCATCTTGCTATACATATCAAAATTCCCCCCATAACTGTCCTCTTCTACTGAGCCCTGACCGGTGATTTGAAACACTCCCATGGAAGCATCTTTAAGTTTACCCAAATGCCCACTGGCGGTGGTCGCAATTTTAACCGCGCGCTCATTGGCATCTTTCGATGCATTTTCAATGAGGTTGTGTTTCAATCCTGGTAAATCAGAATATAGGTATTGCGGTGCACTGCCCTCAAACTCTATTCCCGAGTTAATGAGCTCTGAAGTCTGATCAATCACCCCTTCAATTTTCTTCATCAAGGCGGGATTTTTTTCGCTTTTAAAATGAACCGTTTGGGTAGCGGTATACCCGTCAAAAACACTTTCGGTCTTCACCGTTTCTCCGCGCGCTTCAAGCACAATGGTGCGGTAGGATTTATTGAAATTTACACCTGAAAAATTAAACTCGGCAGCGGTAAATCCTTTCTCAAGAAAAAACGCTTTTACCTTCTCTTTATCCCGATTAATGGCGTCGTATGCTTCTTTTGCTGAAGAGGCCTTAACACTGTAGCTTCCGGACCAATAAATCTCGTCTGATTCAAAATCACGGGTACCCAAGCCAACCACTGAAATTGAATCTTCAGCTGCATTTCTATTTTTGACAGCGTTGCCTATTACCATCGCTGTAATTATGATGGCAGCTCCTGTAATGAGGGATTTTAGGAGATTTTCGTTTTTCATGGAATGGATGCCGATTGATGGTTTAAATGTACACAATTGGCCCTAAACTTGCCAGTTCAAGTATGGAAGGCCTCCAATGCGCACAACTGATCTTCAATAGGCGCTGTTCATTGAACGGTATCATTCCCTATCTTTGTAGCATGAAGTTTACGTGGCAACACCTTTTACTTGCAGTGGTCTTTGTTTTTGCAGCAAATTTTGATGTGGAGGCACAATGCGCCATGTGTAAATCAGCGGCGGAATCCGACCTCAAAAACGACCCTTCCTCAATGGCTAGAAACCTCAACACGGGTATTCTTTACTTGATGACGGTTCCCTATATAGCGATTGCCTTTATTTTCAGAAAACAGATTGCAGACGCTTGGCGCAGCTGGCAACAACGCCGCAAAGCGGGTGCTTGATTATCGGTTTTGATTGATCACCTTCGGCACTTTAAAATAATCGCTATCACGGCGTGGTGCGTTTTTTAAAGCCTCTTCTTGACTCACCATTTCTCCCGGTTCATCTGCCCTTAGGACATTGCGTTCCTCGGTCATGTAAATTAATGGCTCTACTCCATCGGTATTAATTTCATTGAGTTTTTCAATGAAGCCCAACATGCGATTGAGATCGTTTTGAATCTCGGCACGAGCAGTTTCATTGAATTCAAGTCGCGCCAAGTGCGCAATTTCTTCAACGGTGGTATTGGTAATTGTCTGTGCCATAATATGCCTTTAATTCTTCGTGTATAAAGGTAAACACTTTATCCTTTAGTTCCTCCACTTGTTCCTCGCCCATGCCAAGGGTGGGTATGGGTTGCCCTACAATGATCCTTGGCACGCCAGGAGCTCCGTTGCTCTTAAAAAACCCTCCGTTTTGCAAAAACTTCCAATTGTTCAAGTTCACCGCCGGCACAATGGGCACCTGTTTCTCGATAGCTAATTTAAAAGCACCATTCTTAAAGGGCTTCAGCCGTCCCTCATTACTAATGGTTCCTTCAGGATAAATAATCACTGAAATGCCCTTATCAATTTTATCTGCTGCGGCAACGAGCGAACGGTGCGAACCGGTGCGGCTTTTGCGATCGACGGGAATATCAAAATACTTGAAAAATGTACCAAACAAAGGGATTTTCATGAGTTCAACTTTGGCCATGAATACGGCAGTGTGGTCGATAAAAAAGGGAGAAAAAACAATATCCAAATAAGAGGTATGGTTACAAACAATAATGCAGGGCGAAGGCATCTTGTAGCGGTGTTGGCGAAAGGTGACTTGTGGATACAGTCCCACCAAGAAAGCGATAATGCGCGCCCAGAAACGTTTGAGTTTAAAAACAGCATCCCCTTTTCCCATGCGCATGAAGAAATAAAATAGAGGGAACAACAGCAAGAATGGGATCACAAAACTGAGTATCAGCCAAGTCTTCCAAAGCGCTCCGAATATGCGTTTTCCAATAAGCAAGGTGCTAATATAGGAATTTATGGATTGGAAGAGTTTAAGAGGTGCACCGCCCCAATAGCGCCATTATTCTATGTCCCACACAGAGGGACGTTTTCTTCTCGAAAACAATTTAAAATACTGCTTGTGTTCAAGAATAAAGGCCATGATGAAGTAAATGATGATTGGGCTACCGAAAGTAAAAAAGGAAAGGTAGATAAAATACATCCGAACCGTTGTGCTTTTGATGCCCAATTTTCTACCCCACCAGGCGCAAACACCAAATGCATGGGCTTCAAACCAACGAACAATGCGGCTAATCATGGTGTGAATTTACGAATCTGTTGGCGGATTAGCATCGTTGGCAGCAGGCTTTAACAAAGAAGCTGCAATACCGCAATAAAGACAGCGCTTCCGAACACAGTACTGGTCGTAAAGGTGCAAGAGTCCCTGACTCTGCAACGCCGTTTGTACCTGCGGCTGAATGCCTGTAAAACACCTTGTTTTAGCATTGTTTTCTGGGGCACACGCCTCCAAGAGGCGGAGGGCTTGTTGCTGATAATTGGCGTGCATTAACCGTTTCCCATAAAAAAACAACCACGGCACATAAGCATTAATGACCAATCGGCTAATAAACCCTTCTCCTGCCCCAACCGCTTGCAAGGCCGTCTTGATGGTTTTAAGATCACCAACTGCATGCGGATGAGTAATAAAGGCGGAATGGTGTCCAATCAATTGAGCCATTTGTTTCAAGCGTTTATCAGGGAAATCGGGCGGCCGCATGCGCGCAAACTTAAAAATGCCAGCAGGAAGGGGCACCAATTGGTGTTTCGTAGTCAGAAACGCAAATTCGTTCAGAAGGGTTCTCCTTCTTTTTTCATCCGTTTCCCGCTCTAACAATCCTGCCATCCCCAACAAAAGCGCTTCGAGACGAATGAGGTCGTCGTTGTAACGCAATAAGAGCGTAATGGGCAGGGCCACCGCCAAGGCTTCAAAGGGCACTTTGTTCACAGGTAAGCCAAAGGCGCGCATGAGCCATTTGTAGAAAGTAATCGTGTAATCGTTACCCGACTGACGGAACAATTCCTCAATAGCCACCACCTTCGTCTCAAGCCGTTCTACAGCCATACGCTCTACCCAGGAATAAAAGCGAAAGTGCTCCAAACGGTGCAATTGCGGCCCACAGGGTATCACCGCGGCACTTCTTCCCAAATGTTGATACTGCTCAAGGGTTGTGGAAGCAATATGGTCTTTAAGTTCGAGGACTTCTACCGCATGGTCCGTGTTTTGTTGCACCACCTCGTCGTTTTCATACACCACATGCAATACCAATTGGTTATAAGCAGGATCTGCTTGATGGCCGTGTTTACGCCAATCACTGGAGCGGACATGTATTTCCAAATTGCCCGCAAGAGTTAGTCCGTTGAGGTCTATCCGCGCATTTGAAAAATCAGGTCCCGCATGCAGGTTGTGTTCTCCTGGTTGCAGAATTTTGAGTGGCTTCCCGCTGACGGTTTGGAGCGGACCAGGTTGAAGTAGTTTGTGTTTCCAAATAAAATGAAGCAGGTCTTCAGAAAGTTTATGCATATCCACGAAGTTTGTACACCAGGTAACCGACCCATTCGTGCAGCAAGGTGTGGAAAGCGCCAAAAGCTGCAGGGTCAGGCACCAACAAATGATCGGGGGTAAATCGTCTGTTGCCGCTGTGCCGGTTAGTCACATAAGGTTGCACTTGTTCGTAACCGGCCTTTTTAAAAATGGCTAGGGCTCTATTCATATGAAAACCAGAGGTAATCAATAAAAACGGCCCCTTTAAATTCAAATCATCTAGTATTTTCTTTGTAAAAATGGCATTTTCATAGGTGTTGCGGCTTTCCTTTTCAATGATCACTGCTTCATCTGGAAACCCGATGTTTTTAAGGTACTTCCCTACATACACCCCTTCCTTCTTGTCAGGAAATTCAATGCTTCCTGAACCTCCAGTGAAAACCAGACGGTCGACCCTGCCTTGCTGGTACAACGGCAACGCTTGAAGCAAGCGGTCGGCCGATCCTGTGAAATTTATCTTCCCTAAACGCAAATCCACTTCTCCTATTCCACCCAAAATGATGGCGGCTTGGTAATGGCTTTTATCAAGATCAATATCTGGCGTCACTGGCTCCCATGCCCTATAAAATTCATCCACAACAAAGGCGTTGCTGGTTAGCAATAAAATGGTGAGTGCTGCTATACGGCTCTTTCTGGCGCGACTTTCTACTGTAGTAAAAAAGGAATAAATCAATAATCCCACTACCCACACAATGGGGGCAATGACAAACAACAATAATTTCGAAAGAATAAAAAACATCCTGCCTAATTTAATAACTTAATGTGTTGCACCGTTATAAAATCTACTTCTTTCTAAAGGGTATTTATCGTAACCTTGTATACTGAACAGATGATGAAGAAAATCTTAATAGCTAACCGCGGAGAAATAGCCTTGCGTGTCATGCGCAGTGCCCGTGAAATGGGCATTAAAACTGTAGCTGTATTTTCAGAGGCCGACAAAAGCGCCCTATTTGTAAGATACGCCGATGAGGCCGTGTGCATTGGTCCCCCACCCAGCGCTCAATCCTACCTCAATGGCGATAAAATAATTGAAGTGTGCCGCGAACTTGGGGTGGATGGCATACACCCTGGCTATGGCTTCTTAAGTGAAAATGCTGGCTTTGCTAGAAAAGTGCGAGAAGCTGGCATTACGTTTATTGGTCCAAGTCCAGAAAGCATGGACATGATGGGCGATAAACTCAGCGCCAAAGCGACCGCAAAAAAATTCAAAGTCCCAATGATCCCTGGCTCAGAAGGAGCCATTAGTGATGTTAAAGAAGCCATTAAAGTGGCGCGTGAAGTCGGGTTTCCTTTGCTTATAAAAGCTAGCGCTGGAGGTGGTGGAAAAGGCATGCGTTTGGTGGAACGGGAACAGGACATTGAGGAACAAATGAAAATGGCGGTAAGCGAGGCCAAGTCGGCCTTTGGCGATGGCGCCGTGTTTATTGAGCGCTATGCCAGTGGTCCCCGTCATATCGAAATTCAAGTCCTTGCCGATAACCATGGCAATTGTGTGTACTTATTTGAAAGGGAGTGTAGTATTCAACGCCGCCACCAAAAACTAATTGAAGAAGCGCCAAGCAGTGTGCTCACGCCAGAATTGCGCCAACGCATGGGCGAAAGCGCCGTTGCTGTTGCTAAAGCGTGTGGATACAGTGGCGCTGGAACAGTTGAGTTCCTTTTAGACGATCAAATGAATTATTACTTCCTGGAAATGAACACCCGTTTGCAGGTAGAACACCCAGTGACTGAAATGATAACTGGACTAGATCTAGTTAAAGAACAAATTAAGATTGCCCGCGGCGAAAAACTTTCTTTCACGCAAGAGGATTTAAAAATAAATGGGCACTCCATTGAAGTGCGTGTCTGTGCTGAAGACCCCATCAACAATTTCCTTCCCGACACCGGCACCTTGTTGGCTTACAGAACCCCTACAGGTCCCGGTGTGCGCGTAGACGATAGTTTTGAAGAGGGTATGGACATTCCGATTTATTACGACCCCATGATTTCAAAATTAATTGTGCATGGCAAGGACCGTTCGGAAGCGATTGCGCGCATGATTAGGGCGATCGACGATTACAATATTGTGGGTGTAGAAACCACACTGGAGTTTTGCAAATTTGTGTTGCGCCACGAGGCCTTTGTCTCTGGTAAATTTGATACAGGATTCATTGGCAAACATTTTAAACCCGAAATGCTCAGCGAAGCTTCCCCTGGAGGCAGCGAAGTAGCGGCAATTGCTGCGGCTCTGGCGTTTGCGGGACGTAAACGGCTCAACGGCACTGCCACCGCTGTTAAAAAAAGCGAATGGAAGCGCGCACGCCTCGGATAATTCCAACCTTTTGGGTGACCTACCTGTATAAATAGGTATTAACATGCAATGAACCGTTGCATTTTCATATTCATGCTGTTTTTATGTGGTACAGTGTTAGCACAGGACCCTCAAAACATTCTTGAATCCCCAGCTAGGGGAGTGCGTTTACAAGCCATTGTTGAGGGCACCGACACGTTTCCTTATGTGAATTTAGGGAACGTGGATGTTGTTACAGATTTTGTGTTTAAGGATCAAAAACTTCGGGAACAATGGACGCGCACTAGGGCTTACGTCAAAAAGGTATACCCGTATGCCATCTTGGCTTCGGCCAAACTGCAAGAATTTGACCGCCGACTGGCCACCATTACCAACGAAAAAGAGCGCGACCGTTATATTAAAACGTGTGAAAAGGTGTTGCGGACTGAATTCGAAGACGAATTGAAGGGCTTATCGGTAACCCAGGGACGGATATTGATGAAGTTAATTTACCGCGAAACCGGCAAAACCACCTATGATATTGTGAAGCAAATGCGTGGGGGATTTGAAGCCAGCATGTGGCAAGCCGTAGCACGGCTGTTTGGCAACAACATGAAAACCACTTACGATGCACGGGTGGAGGACATTATGATTGAAAAAGCGGTTCGCCTCGTTGAAACAGGGCGTTTCTAGAAGCCATTAGAAATTAATATATTCGTCGCATGCAGCGATTCATCTTATTCATCTTTATGGTGTGTGCGCTTTCGAGCCATGCACAAAAAAAAGCCCCTGTTAACAAACCGGTAGCCGATAGCTCTGCGGCCATTGCAGCCCCTGCGCCTGTCGACACCCTTGATCCGACTGAAGCAAAAATTAAAGCCGATCGTAAATTTGCCGTTTACAACAAACAGAACAAAGGAAAAGTTGACAATAAAAAGAAATACTGTAT
>CANGWA010000049.1 GCA_947457335.1 Sphingobacteriaceae bacterium | reverse complement strand
TTTGAAAGGGCGAGTGACATTTGATGAGAAGGGCAATCCAAAAACTTATGCTGAAGGCGCAATTGTTGGATCGGCATTCAGGAATGACACGGCCAAAGTAAATGAGTACCTGCGCATAGCTAGAAGTAAAAACGTATTTCCATCCAAATTGCGCTTCATGTGGAGTGCTAAGGAAATCGAGTCCAAGAACGATGATGGCCAGGTTGTGGCAACCTATTTTGAGCTTTATGCTGTAAAAGCCAGTGATAGTAAGGGGCGTGCCGCTTTGAGTGGCGACATCATTACTAGTGCTCGTAAGGATTATGACCAACGCCAAGGTGGTACACCACTCATCGTAATGAACATGAACAATGAGGCAGCACAAAAATGGAAAACCATCACTGGTGCAAGTCTTAAGAAATGTATTGCCGTTGTAATGGACAACATGGTGTATTCTGCACCGCGTGTTCAATCACAAATTTCAGAAGGTCGTTCTGAAATCACTGGAAATTTCACTGATGCTGAAGCCGACGCATTAGCAGCAATTTTAAGCGCAGGTAAATTACCAGCTCCCGCGCACATTGTTGAAGAAAGTATTGTTGGTCCATCACTTGGGCAGGAATCCATTGACAAAGGCCTCATGAGTTTTGTGATTGCGTTGTTGGTGATTTTAGTATTTATGTACATGTATTACAACAAGTCTGGTCTTGTTGCCAATATCGCACTGATTGCGAACATGTTCTTTATCATGGGCATACTTACCTCCCTTGGTGCAGTGTTAACACTTCCTGGTATTGCCGGTATCGTATTGACCATTGGTTTGGCGGTAGATGCTAACATCCTCATCTTTGAGCGCGTCCGTGAAGAATTAGCGCTTGGTAAATCAACAAGTCTGTCAATTAAAGAAGGTTTCCGTCACGCGATGAGCTCGATCATTGACTCAAACGTCACTCTTGCCATTCTCGCTATTATCCTTTACGCATTTGGTCAAGGACCAGTTCAAGGTTTCGCAACCACTTTATTTATAGGTATCTGTACCTCGTTGTTCTCAGCTATACTTATCACTCGTGTTATTTTCGAATGGATGTTGGAGCGTAAAATGGAAATTCCATTTGACAACAACGCAACGCGTAATGCTTTCAAAACACTTCATTTCGATTTTGTTGGTCGTCGTAAAGTGTATTATGCAATATCCACTGCCATTATCGTTGTGGGTATTGTCTTCTATTTCAAAAATGGTGGGTTAAATTTAGGTGTCGACTTCAAGGGGGGCCGCACCTACCAAGTGAGATTTGATCAAAGCATTAACACCAACGACATTAAAAAAGCACTGGAGCCCTCGTTTGAAGGAGAAGCAGTTGATGTTAAAACCATTGGCGGTTCAAACCAAGTTAAAATCACCACGACTTACCGTGTAACAGACAATGATCCAAACGCTGACCACGAAGTTGAAGAAGCTTTGAATAAAGGTCTTTCGCAAGTTGGAAGCACTTATCAAATTGTTCAACAACAAAAAGTAGGTCCAACCATCGCTACAGACATTGTTTATGGTGCTTATGGGGCAGTATTGTTCTCCTGCTTGATGATGTTTGTTTATATTGTAATCCGTTTCCGTAAATGGCAATATGGCCTTGGTTCGGTTGTGGCGTTGTTCCACGACGTTCTCATTGTACTGTCGTGTTATACCATCTTCGATGGTTTGTTACCGTTAGAAATTGGTCAAGACTTTATTGCAGCCATCCTCACCGTAATGGGTTACACGATGACAGAAACGGTTGTCGTGTTTGACAGGATTCGTGAGCGCTTGGCTGAAAGCGGAAAAGCTGACGCTGAAGGTGAAGAACGCAATAAGTTAATTAACTACGCCTTAAACTCTACTTTGAGTCGTACCATTTTGACCTCGCTGACAGTGTTCTTCGTGCTAGTAGTTATCTTCATCTTTGGTGGAGAGAGTATTCGTGGCTTTATTTTCGCCTTGTTGATTGGACGTATCATTGGTACCTACTCCTCGTTGTGTATCTCTACACCAATTGTTGTGGACTTTGATAGAAACAACAAAAAGGCTTAAAACAAATCCTTCTGATACATATAAAAAAGCAGTCCCAAGGGACTGCTTTTTTAGTTATTAGCCAATACAAATGTTTACCTTCGTAGCATGAACAAACCATGGATGGGATACCTAGGCTCAGGCCTTATCTTAGTAGCAGGAGTCATGATGCTGATTGATAAAAGCTACCTAGTGGGTGTTCTCTTATTGGTTATGGCCATAGCTGGTTTCATTTTGAAACTGCGGATGAATAGCCAAAAATAACCAGTTGACCACCCGGCACAGAAGCATGACTTTTGACCAATGCTATTCCCTACTACCTTGGGAAACAAAAAAACCGGCCTAAGCCGGTTTGATATTAAAGATCTCTTTCGTCGTTTATTTGATCTGGCTTTAATCCCTTTGTGTCAAATGTAAAGAGGTTGTCTGGCATTTCCACATTCGTTTTCATTGCCTTTATATCGTAGGTTTGAGTGCCCCCGTCCTTCATGAACATCACCATTCGGACGATTTGTTTTTTGGTTTTATCGATATAAATCTTTGCCGTATGAAATTTTTTCCTTTCAGGTTTAACGGAGGGATAGAGTGCAATTACATGGCAAGCGGTGGGACCAATTTTTTCTTCCTTTTCATATTTATACTTGTATCCACTTTCATAAATAGTGAAAATCTTGGCGGGGTTCATTTCATCGCTTGAGGGATCAAAGTTTTTGATCGTAACCTCTTTCGCGTCCTTATTATAATTCCATAAGGTTTTTCCGTCAGAAAGAATAGAAGTCCCAGGTATTTCAAGTCGAAACTTCTGACCCTTTACTTGAATTTTCCATGCTTGTGGTTTGTCTACGACCTTTTTATCTTTTCCAACGATGGTAAAGACGGCATCCGCTTGAATGGATTTATATCCTTTCACAAGGGCACTCACCTCGTCTAGTATGCTTTTCGCTTTAGGATCCTGGTCCTGTGCATTACTGAAAACACTCAGGAAAAGGATTGGTATTAGGATTAAACGTTTCATATAATGAAAACCCGCAAATTTAAGACCATATTCTTAGGAATAGGGTCAGAAACAGCAAATATTTGTAAAAAATCAGTAAAAGCCTATTTGGATTTCAATCTTTGCAGTATTTCCTCCAATTGTCCCATATCCTTAATAAGTACTTCTCTAGCTTTTGACCCTTCAAAAGGTCCAATTACACCCGCTGCCTCCATTTGGTCGACGATTCGTCCAGCACGATTATAACCCAATTTTAGTTTCCGTTGAAGGAAGGAAGCACTACCTTGTTGAAACTGAACGATCAATTTCGCGGCCTCATCGAACATTTTGTCCCTTTCGCTCAAATCCACCTCTTCCTTGCCCAAATCCCCCTCTTCACCAACATATTCAGGCAATAAAAACGCGCTTGGGTAGGCACGTTGATTTCCTATAAACTCTGTAATTTTTTCCACTTCAGGTGTATCAACAAAAGCGCATTGGATGCGGATTAAGTCGTTCCCTGTACTTAACAGCATATCACCACGACCTATTAATTGATCTGCACCACCCGAATCGAGAATGGTTCGGCTATCAATTTTACTAGTTACTCGAAAAGCAATGCGTGCTGGGAAGTTAGCCTTTATGGTTCCAGTAATGATGTTGACAGAAGGGCGTTGTGTAGCAATAATGAGATGAATTCCGATGGCACGGGCCAGTTGTGCTAGACGCGCAATCGGGGTTTCAACCTCCTTACCGGCCGTCATGATTAAGTCAGCAAACTCATCAACCACCAGTACTATATATGGCAAGAATTTATGTCCATCGTTGGGATTGAGTTTTCGCTGAACAAATTTGGCATTATACTCCTTAATATTTCTTACCTGCGCATCTTGCAATAACGCATAACGGTTATCCATTTCAATACAGAGTGAATTAAGCGTATGAATCACCTTTGTATTATCGGTAATAATTGCATCTTCTGCATTGGGTAGTTTCGCAAGGAAGTGACGTTCTATTTTATTAAAGAGTGTTAGTTCCACTTTCTTTGGATCTACCAATACAAATTTCACTTGGGAAGGGTGCTTCTTATAGAGTAAGGAAACCAAAATAGCATTTAGTCCCACTGATTTCCCTTGACCAGTTGCGCCTGCCATTAGCAGGTGGGGCATTTTAGCCAAATCGGCAATAAATATTTCATTGCTAATGGTCTTTCCGAGTGCAATAGGTAATTCAAACTGCGAATTATTGAATTTCTCAGATGAAAGAATGTTGCGCATGGGCACCATTTCAGGTGTTTGGTTGGGCACTTCTATGCCAATAGTCCCTTTTCCTGGAATGGGGGCAATGATGCGTATACCAAGTGCCGCAAGGCTAAGGGCAATATCATCTTCAAGATTCTTAATCTTACTAATTCTTACCCCAGCCGCTGGAACAATTTCGTATAGGGTAACGGTGGGACCTACAGTAGCCGAGATCTTATCGATTTCAATACCGTAATTCTTAAGAGTAGATAATATTCTATTTTTATTGGCAATGAGTTCATCTTGGCTAACCTTGCCTTGACTATTTCCATAATCTTGTAATAAATCAAAGGCTGGGAATTGGTAGGAACCTAGGTCCAAAGTTGGGTCGTACTCTCCAAACTGCTCTACCAATGCAGCTGCCTTATTTTCCTCATGAAGCACCTCTGGCTCGACACGTGCAGTATTGATTTGGAACTCAGGATCACTTGTTTTCTTTTCTTCAGAAACCAAATCTGTGCTTAACTCGACCTTTTGTTCAGCATTGATTTCTTCCTCAATGCGTTGAATCACTTCAAAATCAGGATCAGACACTGTATCCTTTACAACAGTCGTGTCCTCAAAGTTGGGCAATGCTAATTCCACTACTTCTTCTTTCAAGGGATCAATTGGAACAGTTTTGAATTCAAAGTTTAACAGTGCTGCCTCTTCTTCAGGGGAGAGGACTGGCTCTACTGGTTCGCTATAAGCATGTAGTGGTGTAGCACTATTTTCAAGCGGTTCAGTCTGAGGCAGTGATTCCTCCCAGTCGTCCTCGTTCGGATTAATTTCCTCTTTCTTTTTCTCCGGCCATTTGAAATTTATATTGAATGAAATGACTAGTGCAGAAAGCATGGTAAACGCTAATAAAACCACAAGGCCTACCGTGCCAACATAATTTCCTAGCAAGGCATTGATGTGGTAGCCAAAGCCACCGCCCATGAACCAAACAGTATCCGAGAAAAACAAGGCCAAGAGCATGGAGGACCATACCATAAGAAAAATCAAGCGCGCATTGAATATTGCAGTATTAATGAAATTTCGACCTGTCAAACGTTGCAGACCATACATCAAAAGAGCTGGGACCAGCAGAAAGGAAGAAGCCCCGAAAGCTCTGTACATAAACCAATGAGCAATGAGTGAGCCAAATTTACCGAGCCAATTGGCCACTTTTGTTTCGGGAGCAAAGAGCTGAGTTGTGCCGCTAAGCACCTTATCTTGATCGATTTGGTAAGTAAAAAAATAAGAGACAAGAGCTACAAATAAGTATGCGCCGGACACCATGAGCACCAATCCGCTGATCTTAACAAAACGCTCATCCTTGAAAACAGCAGTGATGTGATTCACCCGCGTGCGTAGGTCTTTTTTTTCTGACGAAACGTTTTCTACTTTTTTTTCCTCTTTGATTGCCTTGCTTTTATTCCTTCTTTCAGTTGTCTTCTTTACAGGCGGTTCTTCTATTGGATGCACTTCCTGCTCTGGTTCGAGAGGAGGCATTTCGACAGAAGGCGTTCTGAATTTATTTTTCTTTTCTGCGGACATTCTAAACAATTTCACCCGCGGAAAAAGCCACGAGCCCAATGAATAAAAATAACCCATAACACGATTTGACACATTCACCCAACGGAATGGTTTTGCACGGGTTCTTGTTAATGAAAATTCTTACATTTATTGGACCATGGGAACACCTTTTCTATCTTTTTTAGGCCGCAAGACGCTGTTTACTGCCTTGCTTGTTTTGACCACGACCATTCAAGCTATCAACGACTCCGCTTGGGTTGCTCAGAATTACATGAAACAGGAGCAAATGGTGCCCATGCGGGACGGAATCAAGCTCTTCACGGCGATTTATACACCGCGGGATCAATCCAAGAAACACCCCATTTTAATGGTCCGCACCCCCTACTCCTGTGCCCCCTATGGAGCAGATAAAATCTCGCCCCGGTTGTGGAAGAGTTATTGGATACATTATCTACAAGCAGGTTACATACTCGTCATTCAGGACGTTCGTGGTCGCTACATGAGTGAAGGCGTGTTTGAAGATGTGCGGCCGTTTAACGCAGAAAAAAAAACTAAGCAGGACATTGATGAAGCATCGGACACATACGATCTAATTGAATGGTTATTAAAAAACATTAAAGGACACAATGGCAATGTTGGCGCTTTTGGTATCTCCTATCCCGGTTTCTACGCTACCATGGCGGCCTTAAGTTTTCACCCAGCCTTAAAAGCCGTTAGTCCCCAAGCGCCTGTTACCGACTGGTTCATTGGCGATGACTTTCACCACAATGGTGCCTTTGCATTATGTGATGGTTTCAGTTTTTATTCTTCCTTTGGCAGGCCCCGCCCTGTGCCAACTACCAGTTCAGCGCCAGGATTTATTTACCCTGAAAAAGACCTATATAGTTTCCATTTAAAAATGGGGGGCCTTCGTAATTACATTCCATTTATGCAGGACGTGAAATTTTGGAAAGATGTTTATGCTCACCCGGATTACGATGCATGGTGGAAAAGCCGGGACGCCCGTCAAGGATGTTCGAGGATAAAGGCGGCGATGCTGGTAACAGGGGGTACATTTGATGCAGAAGATTGTTATGGTGCATGGAATCTTTACAAAGCCATTGAGTCAAAAAATCCGAATATTCACAACAATCTAATCATGGGGCCTTGGTTTCACGGAGGATGGTCAAGAGGGGATGGGGCTTGTCTTGGAGCGGTTCGTTTCGGGTCAAAAACTTCCTTGTATTATCAAGAATTAGAATATAATTTTTTTCAATTCCATTTAAATGGAGAGGGAAAAAACACCCTACCGGAAGCAACAGTTTTTTTTAGTGGCGAAAATCAATGGCGCAAATTTGACAGCTGGCCATCCAAGCAAGTTCAAAACACCCCCCTTTATCTAGGTGCCAACCAAAGCCTGAACTTCAATATCCCAATGACGGAAAAAAGTTCCACCAAGTACACCAGTGACCCCTTAAAACCTGTTCCATTTCAAGATGGCATTATTTCAGAGCGAACCCGTGAATACATGAGCGACGACCAACGGTTTGCATCAAAGCGGACCGATGTATTGGTTTTTCAAACAGAACTCCTTTCTGAAAATTTAACCATTGGTGGCGAGGTAGAGGCAGAATTAATGGTACAATTAAGTTCAACCGATGCTGACTTTGTAGTAAAAATCATTGATGTGTTCCCTGATAATTTTGAGTACGACACTACCTGTTGTTCCTGTGTAAAAAAAGAGCCAATAATGGGCGGATATCAAATGTTAGTACGTGGAGAAATTATGCGTGGACGTTACCGTAAAGGATTTGACCAACCAGCAGCGTTTGTGCCGGGAGCGGTCGAGAAAGTACGATTTAAACTACCAGATGTGGCCCACACGTTTCAAAAAGGACATCGCTTAATGATTCAGATACAATCCTCGTGGTTTCCCCTATTTGACAGAAACCCACAAAAGTTTGTAAACATTTACACTTGTGCGCCAGAAGATTTTGTTCCCTGTGAAATAAATATTCTCCACCAACGCAATGCCGCGTCTTGTATTTACTTACCAGTACTCAAATAATGCAGGATGTAATTCTATATCTAATCGTTACAGGTGCAGTTGCCTATTTATTACTTAAGTTTTTTAAAAAGAAAAACGAAAAGCACTGCGATAAGTGTTGACAGATGAAGTTATTTTCAGCCTCTCAAATTCGTGATATTGATGCCGCAACTATTTCTGAGTTGGGTATTTCTTCTACAGATCTGATGGAGCGTGCGGCGCAAGCCTGTACTGACCGATTGCTTAAAGAATATGGAACTATTAGTTCGTTTTTTATTTTCTGTGGTAATGGGAACAATGGCGGAGATGGTTTGGCCATATCCCGTCAGCTTCATCTAGCAGGAAAATCGGTTTCAGTGTTTTCGTTGGATAGAATTGATGGCGTTTCAACGGCCAACTCATTCATGTATGATCAATTGAAACATACCTGTTCAATAACACCAGCAACTCTCTTTAGCGCTCAACAGATCCTTCAATTAAATACTGATGGAGTCGTTATCATCGATGCCTTGTTGGGTACTGGCACCTCTCGTCCCACGGAAGGAATAATGGCTGAAGTGATTAACGCCATCAACCAATTGAACAGTTGCGTTATAAGTATTGATCTTCCAAGTGGCATGCCAGCCGACTTTTTTAATAGTAGCTATCCCGCCATAAGAGCTACTGCGACTTATACATTTCAGTTTCCTAAATTATCCTGTCTATTGCCATCAGGAGCTTCTTATGTAAACCGGCTTGAACTACTTGATATTGGTTTGAGTACCAATGTAATGAATGGGATCAGTACCCGATTTTATTACACAACGCCTAAGGATCTCATTCATTTTATGCAACCGAGAGAGACGGCAGCGCACAAAGGTCAATTTGGTCATGCTCAAATTATTGCTGGCAGCAAGGGAAAAAGTGGAGCGGCGGTCATTGCTGCACGCGCCTGTCTAAGAAGTGGAGCAGGATTGCTCACAGTAAGAACTACTGCTGATACTGCGAGTGCACTCAATGTTGCCATACCGGAGGCTATGACAGAAGTTGTTGCGGATGATGCAGTTATGGCTATTGAAAAGACGGACCGTTTTTCGGTTATCGGGGTGGGTCCTGGAATTGGCGTAAGCGCTGCCACCACGCAATTGATGCGGCAGTTACTTAATTATTATCAAGGACGAATGGTAGTGGATGCAGACGCAATAACCATACTGGCAGAAAACCCCACTTGGTTGAATTACCTTCCACCCCACACCATTCTTACGCCCCATGTCAAAGAATTTAGTCGTTTAACCAGAGTGATTGATGACCCCTATGAACGCCTGAAAGCAGCGAGCGATTTTGCCAGTAAATATGCTGTGATTATAATCTTAAAAGGAACACATACAGCCATTGCCATGCCAGACGGAACAATTCATTTTAACAGTAGTGGCAATTCAGGATTAGCAAAAGGCGGCTCGGGTGATGCACTAACAGGCATTCTAACTGGTTTAATAGCGCGTGGCTACAATGCTCCCCAAGCCGCTTTGCTTGGGGTATACTTACATGGCTATGCAGCAGATTTGTTAATTAAAGAATTAAGCATTGAAAGTATACTGGCGACTGATGTCGCCGAAAAAATCCCTTACGCCTTTAAATCTTTAGAATCGTTAGCTTTTGAAGAAGGCTTAAAATGATAGGTGATGTTGAATGTTGAAGTTGGAGGATTCTCATTATCACCCATCCATGGCAGCTCTTCCTCTTCCTCATCATTCCATTCAAATTCAGGTTTCTGGGGACCCTCGTTACGATAATTATACGCTACCAAAAGTCCAGCGATGGCACCAAAAAGATGTCCCTCCCAACTCATTCCAGGCATCAGCGGAAAAACACCCCACATCATACTACCATATAAAAACACTACTAGTGCAGAAATGACCATAAGCGGGCGGTGTTTTCTAAACACACCGCTAAAAAAAAGGAAGGTTGCAAGACCATAGATGAGTGTACTAGCACCAATGTGCCAGGTTGGGTGAAGCGTGCTATTACCTCCACCAATCCATAACCAAGTGCCACTAATCAACCATATCCATAAAAAAACGGGGACCGCTAGTTTTCTGTAGAAATAATACAGGAGTGTGCCTAAAATTAGGATGGGAGCACTGTTTGAAGAAATGTGCGAGAAGTCGCCATGTATAAAAACGGAGGTGATTATTCCTGCAAGTCCCTCCCTCGTTCTAGGTAAGACGCCCCATTCCACCAAACGTATGTCTTTGGCGTTGGACCATAAAAAAACGGCCCAAAGCACTGCTACAAACCCTGCAGGCAACCAGGTATTTTCTAGCAAATCCCAGATGACATGGCGTGGAGCGGTGTCTTCAGGCCGCGAGTACATTGGCAAAGATTAAAGTGTTCGACCAGGGTAGCTTTGCAATGCCATTTCCAGGCATTCCATAGCATTTTTCAAGTCTGATTTGTTAAGCACATAAGCCAAACGCACCTCATTTTTACCAGCACCTGGAGTTGAATAGAAACCAGTAGCAGGTGCTAACATGACTGTTTGGTTGTTGTGTTCAAAAGATTCCAATAACCACTGGCAGAATTTATCAGCGTCATCTATTGGCAGTTTGGCGATGCAATAGAAAGCGCCACTTGGCAAAGGGCAGAAAACCCCCTCCATTTTATTAAGGGAATCCACTAAGAAATTGCGACGTGACACATATTCCGCTTTTACTTCAATGAAGTATTCGGCAGGTGTATCGAGAGCCGCCTCAGCACCTAGTTGTCCATAACTAGGAGGACTAAGGCGTGCTTGTGCAAATTTCATCGCCGCTGCCATGAGTTCTTTGTTGCGTGAAATCATAGCGCCAATGCGCGCTCCACATGCACTGTAGCGTTTGCTGATTGAGTCGAGAAGAATTACATTCTCATCAATTCCATCTAGGTGCATCACACTAACATAGGACTTTCCGTCGTAGCAAAATTCACGGTAGACCTCATCGCTCAGCAAAAACAGATCGTGCTTTTTTACAAGGTCACGCAGAGCAAGAATCTCTTCTTTAGTGTAGAGATAGCCCGTTGGGTTACCTGGATTACAGATCATGATGCCCTTGGTTTTGGGAGTAATTACTTTTTCAAAATCTTCAATAGCAGGTAGCGCAAATCCGTTTTCGATATAGCTTCTAACCGGCACTACTGTAACATCTGCAGCGCGACTAAAGCCATTATAGTTTGCGTAAAACGGTTCTGGTATGATGATTTCATCTCCGGGATTGAAGCAAGTGAGCATAGCCATTTCTATTGCCTCGCTCCCTCCGCAGGTAATAATTATATCCGAATAATCGATGTTTATGCCATAGGAGGCGTAGTAGCCGCATAGCTTACGGCGATAAGACTCATTGCCAGCACTATGGCTATATTCCACAATCTTCATATCAGCCTTTTGAATGGCGCTTCTGAAGGATGTAGGTGTTTCGATATCGGGTTGACCAATATTGAGGTGGTAAATTTTCCGACCCTTTTTCTTAGCTGTCTCAGCAAACGGCACCAGTTTCCTGATAGGGGAAGCTGGCATAGCCGATGCTTTTTCTGAAAGATGTGGCATACACTACTAGAAATTGTGCAACAAATATACTATGTAGGTGATTTAACTGTACCTAATTAAAAACTACTTTTTCCGAAAGACTTTTTACGGCCGGAGCGTTCTCTATCACGAAATCCACCACCACCCTGTGGTTTACCTTCGCGGAAGCCGCCACCACTTTGGGATTTATTTCTTTTGAAGTCCCCATCGCGACGGCCACGGCGTTCACCATCACCAGAGAATTCCTTACGTTCTCTTCCTCCTTTTTTACCACCACCTGACGATTCGCGCATTTTTTTCTGACTCAATTCCAATTCGAGTTTGCGACCATTGAATTCAATATTTTCTTTGGTCAAGTTCAGGAAATTATCCGTGTACCGGGTTTCGGTTTCAAAAAACGAGAAACTGTTCTTGATGTCGATATTGAAAACCATGCGGGAATGCAACTTGGTGAGATCACATAAGAAATCGCGCATAGAATGCAGGTTGAATCCATCTAATCGGCCCATGTTCAAGAAGAAACGGCTCGTTCTGTGCTTACCAAATGCACCGTCCACGCCATTGTTGATATTGAGATCAGGTGCATTGAGATAATAATCATGGAAGCGGTTAAATTCTTCACTCACCACCTTTTTAATCAACTCCTCCTTTGAAAGGTCTTTCAACTCATCATAGATGGCTGGGAGGAAGGATTCGATTTCCTCATCACGTACTTCCACCTGATTGATTTTATGAACCAGATTGAACAATTGTTTTTCACACACTTCAAGTCCATTTGGCACATCCCGTTTTTCAAAGTTCTTTTTGATGATGCGCTCGATGTCCTTAATTTTGGATTTATCTTTAGGTGTAACGATGGTTATAGCGATTCCTGATTTGCCAGCACGCGCTGTTCTTCCTGTACGGTGTGTGTATATTTCAACATCTTCAGGTAGATTATAATTGATAACATGAGTCACATCGTTCACATCAATTCCTCGCGCAGCAACATCAGTAGCTACGAGCATTTGAAGTGTACGGCTGCGAAAACGACGCATAACGAAGTCCCTCTGACTTTGAGAAAGATCCCCGTGCAACGCATCAGCGTTGTAGCCATCTTTAATAAGCAAATCGGCCACCTCTTGTGTTTCGGCCTTAGTGCGACAAAAAACAATACCAAAAATATCGGGGTAGTAATCCGCAACCCTTTTTAGCGCCGCATAACGGTCGCGGGAGTGCACGAGGTAATAGATATGTTCGAGATTCTCTGCACCTTCATTTTTTCTACCTGCGGTCAGTTCCATTGGCGCATGCATGTAATTTCTGGCGATACGTTCCACTTCCTTAGGCATCGTTGCGCTGAACAACCACACATTTTTCTCATCAGGTGTTTCAGAAAGAATAGTATCCAAATCGTCTTTAAAACCCATATTGAGCATTTCATCCGCCTCATCAAGTACTACAATTTTGATCGTTTGTAATTTCACGACACCGCGTTCAATCATATCGATCAATCGTCCCGGTGTAGCGGCAATGACGTGCACACCTTTACGAATATCGCGCGCTTGATTTTCGAGAGAGGCACCACCATAGATAGCACAGATGGAGAAGCCTGGCATGTATTTGCCGAAGTTGCGTAGATCGTTAGTGATTTGCACACACAATTCGCGAGTAGGGGCTAGCACAAGGACTTGCACTTGGCGGTTACTGAGGTCTATTTTTGATAATGCAGGCAACCCAAATGCAGCCGTTTTGCCTGTTCCTGTTTGTGCTAGCGCGACTAAGTCTGTTTTTTGCTGACTTAAAGCGGGAACAGTTTGTTGTTGAATGGGTGTAGGCGTTTCGAATCCGAGATCAGAAACAGCACGGAGTAGGTCTTGGTTAAGACCAATTTCTTGAAAT
>CANGWA010000048.1 GCA_947457335.1 Sphingobacteriaceae bacterium | reverse complement strand
TTTTAATTTAAAACGATCGGCGATGGCAAGAGAGTAACAAAAAAAGAGGCGAACTAGTGCCTCTTTTTTTATTCCCGAGGGAATTTGTGACTGGAGAAGTGATCAGCTTAAGGTGGAGTGCAATGCATCGGCCATTCCCTTCCTTTGCACGCGTTCAACCGTTATCGCCAACCACCCCCCAGTGCGCGGTATAAATTAATCATGGCCATAAACTGTTGTTTTCTGGTGTCGATTAATTCAAAACGGGCATCCAGCGCGTCGCGTTGGGTCATGAGTACTTCCATGTAATCGGCACGTGCCGAACGAAACAAAATCGTTGAAATGTCAATTGAAGCGTTGAGTGCCTCTACTTGTTTCTCCTTGAGTTCGTAATTTTTTTTGAGATTAGTAATTCCCAACAACTGATTACTTACTTCGATACAAGCCGATAACAAGGTGCGCTCGTAATCATACACCGCTTGCACCTGGCGGGCATTTGCAGAATAATATTCTGCTTTAATCGCATTTCTATTTATAAGTGGTGCCATTAAATCACCTGCCAGCATGTAGATTAACGATTGGGGCGTATTAATGAGGTACTTTGGATTGAACGCGTTGTAGCCGGCGCCTGAGCGAATGGTGAGTGAAGGATAAAATTCAGCGCGAACTGCTTTCACCTCTAAACGCGAAGCAATCAGGCGTTGTTCTGTTTGTCGGATATCGGGACGGTTTTTCAATAACTGAGCGGGCACACCAGCAGCAAGCGAATCGGGACGCATGTTGAGAAAATCGCCTGTTGTGCGCTTCACTGGCTGTGGAAAACGTCCTACCAAGAAATTAATCCGGTTTTCAGTAACCGTAATCATTTGCAGAATCTCGTACTGACGGCTTTGGTTTTTTAAAACCTCCGCTTCAAATTTTTTCACTGCCAGTTCTGTCACGCGAGCGGAGTTTTTCTCTAGTTTGACGATCTCCAGGGCATTCTGTTGAATCGCAATGTTTTTCCGGAGAATGTCCAATTGATTATCGAGCGCCAGCAATTCGTAATAGGAAGCAGCTATCTCGGCAATCAAATGCGTGACCATGAAGTTTTTTCCTTCAACCGATGCGAGGTATCTGTTCACTGCAGCATTCTTAGAATTCCTGAGTTTTTTCCAGATATCCACTTCCCACGAGAGGTTCACACCAACTAAGTAATCGGGTAAAGGATCGGGGAAGGACTTGCCGGGCATGACTTGGTTCGACGCATCGCTGGCGCCTTTACTGGTGTACAAACCCGACTTATCGATACCTGCCGCTCCACCGATACCGATAAAGGGCAAGTAGGCTGCCTTGCGAAAACGAATATCGTTTTTGGCAATATTGATTTCCTGTAACGTGATGTTGAGTTCTTGGTTGTTCTTTAAAGCCGAATCGATGAGTACAGCTAAATTTTCATCTTTGAAAAAATCGCGCCACTTGATTACAGCAGCAGTTGAAGAATCTTTGCTATCACCAAAAGAGTCGGGAACTTTTATGGTGACATCCTTTTGCATGTTGGCTGGCACGCTGCACGCAGCAACGTAGAGACAGAAGACAACACTAGCTAAACGGCTTAACAATTTATTATTCATGAAGGTCTTTTTGATCGGGTTGTGGGAAATTGTCAATTAAATGAGCGAAGTCTTCTGTGAGGGAACTTTCCTGTTCATCGCGGATCAGTTTCTTGCCTTTCGCCCATGTACCAAAAATGTAATAGAGTCCGGGTACAATCACTACACCGAAGATGGTACCAAACAACATACCACCCAAGGCGGAGGAGCCAATGGTACGGTTACCAATAGCGCCTGCACCGTGCGACATCACCAATGGGATGAGTCCCGCAATAAACGCAAACGACGTCATCAAAATGGGACGGAAACGTACTTTAGCGCCCTCGATGGCTGCCTCGAGCACCGTTGCCCCTTGCCGTTGTTTTTGAACGGCAAACTCCACAATCAAGACGGCATTTTTACCCAGCAGTCCTACCAGCATCACCAATCCCACCTGTGCGTAGATATCGTTCGCTAATCCCATCATTTTGATTAAGAAAAAAGAACCAAACACACCAGCCGGCAGCGAGAACACCACAGCCAGCGGAAGGATAAAGCTCTCGTATTGGGCAGCGAGTACAAGGTATACGAAAGCTAATACAATTAAAAAGATGTAGACAGCTTCATTACCACGGCGGACTTCATCATACGACAAAGCCGCCCAATCGATAGCGTAACCTTTTGGCAGCGTGAGCTTGGCTACTTCTTGCACCGCTTTTATGGCCTCGCCAGAGCTAAACCCCTTAGCTGGTGCGCCCCTTATTGCCGCTGTATTGTACATGTTGTAGCGGTTAATTTCATTGGCCCCTTGTTTCTTTTTAATTTTCATGAAGGCAGAGAAAGGCACCATTTCGCCTTTATCGTTCTTCACATACAGGTTCATGAGGTCGGACGGTACTTTTCTGAATTCAGGAGAAGCCTGCACAAACACTTTGAAAAAGCGTTGGAATTTGATGAAGCCCAACTCGTAGGTACTGCCTACGAAAATAGAAAGGGTGTTCATTGCATTACCAATGGTAACGCCCTTTTGCATCGCCACTTGGTTATCGATTTCAATTTCGTATTGGGGATAATTAGCGCTAAAGAAGGTAAACAGCCCAGTTATTTCTTTTCGTTTTGCCAACTCTTTCATGAAATCGTTCTTCACTTTTTCCAACTGATTGTAATCCCCCGTATTTGTTTTATCAAGTAATTGCAAGGCAAAGCCCCCTGCGGCACCATAACCTGGCACTGCGGGTGGATCGAAGAACTCAATCGTTGCACCTGGAATTTCCTTTGCTTTTTCTTCGAGTTCGTAAATGATTTCATTAACCGTGTGCTTGCGTTCATCCCATGGTTTGAGATTAATCAAGCACGTGCCTGCATTGGAGCCTCGGCCTTCAGTCAACACTTCATAACCGGCAATAGATGAAACAGATTGTATGCCATCCACTTTCATAATGATTTCTTGCAATTGCCGAGAAATATCATTGGTCCTTTCGAGTGTAGCGCCAGGAGGTGTTTGAATAATCGCATAAATCATCCCTTGGTCTTCACTGGGTATAAATCCAGACGGCAAATCATTCGCAATAAAAACAATGCCACCGGCAAAGGCTAACCACAAGCTAACGGTCACCCACCGTTTATGAGCAATGCGTTTTAAAATGGCCGTGTATTTGCCAGTCAATTTTTCGAAGCACCGATTGAACCAAGCAATGAAGCGGTTGATTAGCGTTTTTTTGACTGGTTGACCATGGGTGTTTTTTAAAATCATGGCACACAGCACGGGTGTGAGCGTGAGTGCTACTAGACCTGAAAGCACAATTGAACTCGCCATGGTAATGGAAAATTGCCGGTAGAACACACCAACTGGTCCCGACATAAACGCCACCGGAACAAACACCGCTGTCATCAACAAGGTGATGGCAATCACCGCACCGGAGATTTCGCCCAACACTTTCTTTACCGCGCTAAAGGGTGATAAATTTTCCTCATGCATTTTGGCGTGCACCGCCTCTACGACGACAATGGCATCATCGACGACGATACCGATCGCCAATACCAAGGCAAACAAGGTGATCATGTTAATGGTGAGTCCGAAAAGCTGCATAAACACGAACGCCCCAATTAAAGAGATAGGCACGGCGAGCGTTGGAATGAGCGTTGAACGCCAATCGCCCAAGAAAATAAACACTACCAATGCTACCAAAATGAATGCATCGCGCAAGGTGTGTAAAACGTTCTCCGTAGAAGCGTCCAAAAATTTAGACACGTCGTAACTGATTTCATAATCCATTCCCGGGGGAAAGGATTTTTTCATTTCATCCAGCTTTTGCTTCACATTAGCGATTACCTCACTGGCATTGCTACCGTAGGTTTGCTTTAATACAATAGCCGCAGAAGGATGTCCATTTAAATTGGAATAAATGTCGTAATACTCGCTCCCCAGCGACACTGTAGCAACGTCCTTCAACCGCAGGTTTTCCCCATTGGCATTGGCGCGGAGGATTACATTTTCATATTCTTCAGGTTTGCTAAAGCGGTCGTTGTATGCCAGCACGTATTCCAATGCTTCTGCTTGTTTACTATCTCCCCGGCCAATACGGCCTGCTTTACCAATAATGCTTTGATCATTCAATGCTTCCATCACTTCATCGGGCGATACTTTATACGCCCGCATGCGATCGGGGTTGAGCCAAACGCGCATGGCATACTGGCGACTTCCAAGAATACGCGCTTGACCAATACCGTTGATGCGCTGCAATTCGGGTATCATGTTCACGCCCGCATAGTTGAACAAGAACTTCATATCCGCATTCTTGTCCTTACTATACAAATTCACATACATGAGCATGCTTGGCATGATGGGGGTGATGATGACCCCTTCCCTCTGCACCAGTGTTGGCAGGCGATTCAGGACCTGTTGTACCCGGTTCGAGACTTGTACGAGCGCTTGATCGGGATCTGTTCCGAGATTAAAAACAACTTGAATATTGGCTTCACCCGCAGAAGTAGCGTCGGAGGTCATGTAACGCATACCCCATGCACCGTTAATGGATTGCTCGAGTGGAATGATCACCGATTCGGCAAGCGATTTAGCAGAGGCTCCTGGATAAGAAGCAGAAATCATTACCATGGGTGGGGCAATGTTCGGAAACTGTGATGTTGGTAATGTTTTGATAGCCAACACGCCGGTGAAAATAATCACTATTGATAACACAATAGCGAGTACCGGTCTTTTGATGAAATTACTAAACATGGTTGGACTGTTTATTCGACGTAAACACGAAGATTTGAAATGACCTTTACAGGATCGGCGTACTCGTATTCAATTTTATCGTTGTCACTGACCTTGCGAATACCCTCCAATAAAATACGCTCGTTTTCATTGAGGCCGCTGGCAACAACATATAAATCGGGCATCTCAGCAGCAATAGCAATTTCACGCTGATGCACTTGATTGTTTTTATCAATAACAAACACGTATTTTTTCTCCAGTACCTCGAAAGTGGCCTTCTGAGGAATAATGATGGCTTGTTTTAAGGGAACGGACATTTGTATGTTTCCTGTCTCGCCATGGCGCAGGAGGCGCTCGGGATTGGGGAAGGTGGCTCTAAAATCAATATTGCCCGTTTCGTTATTAAAATCCGCCTCAATCGTTTCTACCACACCGGTATGGTTAAAGACCTGGTTGTTGGCCATCAACAATTTCACCTTTGTTAAACTATCGTTTCTACTGTGCGTCTTATAATTCAAATACTCTGCTTCAGGCACATTGAAGTAGACCCACATTTTACTGTTATCGGACAAGGTCGTTAGCAAATCACCTTCATCTACCAAGCTGCCTAGGCGGACTTGGAAACGATCCATGATGCCATCGAAAGGTGCTTTTATTTCAGTAAACTGAAGATGGGTTTGGGCTAAGGCTAATTCCGCTTTTGCTTTATCAAATTTGGCCTTGGCGAGTGCGAGTTCATTTTTAGACACCACGTTTTTTTCAGAGAGCGACAAGGTGTTCTGGTATTCGATTTCTGCGAAATTGGCCTCTGCCTGCGCCTTTTGCAATTCAGCGCTGTAAATCAAGGGCATGATTTTAAACATCAATTGTCCTTTTTTCACAAACTGCCCCTCGTCTACAAAAATATTCTCGAGGTAGCCTTTTTCTAAAGCCCGCAATTCAATGTGTTGAACGGAGCGAATTTGACACACATAATTTCTGGTAAGCAGGGTGTCGTGTTTTAAAGGAGACGTTGCTAAAAAGCGAACGTGCTCTTTTTCTTCTTCGTGATGCTGCTTGCATCCAACTTGCATCATCATGGCCACTAAGCCAATGGTAATGAGGAATGGTCTCATACTTGTTTTTTAGAAAATTTTAGAAAAGGAACTTTTGAAGGCTATGCCTTCCCGACTCAGAAGAGAATGGATCAGAGTCGCATTACTCCATGCAGTAAATAAATACTGATAGCGGGAACCGCCATTTTCCCATAAGGGAGATGCGTGCCAAAGGAAGCTGTGGCATAGGCGTTAAAAAAACAATTGTAAAGAAAAACGATGGAGGCAAAATGAGGGGTGACCTCGTCTTCGTTCTGCTCGCTCTGCTCTTCTAATTCTGCTAAAAAAGAAGTTTCGGCGCCATTGCCAGGAAGTGCTTTTAAATGAAACAACGCTGGTGATTCACCTTTCCATTGTTGTGAACTGCCACCAATTGGGAATTGTTGCGGCGAAAGAAGGGACGGACCCGCGACCAAGCCCGAAACCGTTACAGAAAACAGCAACAACAAAACCAATGGCACCACTTGCTTGAACAAGCGCTTTGCAGAGGCTATTTTGGTTTTGGAGAACAAGGACATTGGTATTGCAGCGACAAAGTTCAGCATTCCTTCTCAAAAATCTTCGTTGTTTCGCGGGATTAAATGCAAAAAAAATTAAATAAATAATAAAATACCCGATTTGGGGAACACGCTACTCAAATTCCACAACTTAAGACCCTTCTACACTTACCGCAGAACAACGTTACTTGTCCCGGTTCTCAATAATCTTTGAAAAAAAGACAAATTATTATCCGATATTGTGGCTTTTACGCATGAAAACTAAACGCTTAATCGTCTTGGCACTCAGTGCCCTCATTGGAAGTGTAACCGCACAAACCAAAACCACAAAACCAGAATCTGCTTTCGAAGTCAACATCAATGGAAAAGTATACAAGGCCATTGAAGGCCAACCGCTCGCTATTGAAGGCGACCTAAAAAACCCCACTATCAAAGTCACCAGTCTCCCCTACCGTCTCGTTGAGACTGCAGGCATGAAAATCCAATACCCTGCTGAAATGAACTTTGCCTATGAGCAAAGTGAGAATTTGGATAACTGGACCCTCAATGGCAACGACGTAGTGGTCATGATTTTTGAATTTGATGGAGATGTGAGTGTGGACGATATAATTAACGAAACACGCAAAAAATTTGGAAATAAAAACTGCAAGCTTTCAGAATCCAATGGCGAAATGGGAGGAAAACGTTTCAAAGTAAAAAGTCTTCAGGTAAAAATTGCAGAACAGTTGTTGATGATGGATTACTACATCATTGAAGCTGGAAATGGCAAGACCCGCTTTATCTGCATTCAGGATTTATTTAACAATGGCCAACATTCTGATGAATTCGCACGTGTTTTTTCCATGATCAGTACTGCCATTGTGTTCAAATAAAAACACACCCCTTTTCCAATATAAGAGCGAAGTCTTCTTCGCTCTTTTTTTTGCGGTAAAGCAACACTAAACTCCGCTTGGTCGTTGTTAGAAAAAGAAGCATTCGGTCATTTTTTCAGTAATAGCGAGGGTTTTAGGGACAAATTGTCCTTCTTTTAAACTTCCTTAACACTTCTCTGTGACAAGCTTACTGTTTTTTGAATTGGTACTGGGTTTGATACAATTAAGGCAGAATGAACCAACCAATCATCAAAAACCTAAAATCAAATAACATGAACCTTCTAACAAAAAACACCGATGTCTTGTTCCCCCGTTTGTGGAACGATTTTTTCGAAAACGAATTCTTTGGCATGCCGGTTTCGGCGCGACAAGCGCTCAACGTGCCGGCTGTGAACATTCGTAAGACCGAATCTGGATACACCATTGAAGTCGCCGCTCCTGGCATGAAAAAAGAAGACTTTACCATTAGTCTTGACAACCACGTACTCACCATTGCTTCAGAGAAAAAATCAGAACAGGTGAAGGAAGACAAACACGACGGTTACACGCGCCGTGAATTCAACTTCAATTCCTTCCGCAGAAGTTTCGCACTCCCTGAAGAAACACAAGTGGATAAAATCAATGCACACTACACCGATGGTGTCTTGCACATTGAAGTGCCCAAGCAGGCGCCTTTGAAAGCACAAAGTTCGCGCATGATTGAAATTGCTTAAACGCTGCTGCTAAAAAAAGAGCTGTCCCCTTGAGACAGCTCTTTTTGTTTTCAACCCTACCCACGCCGTGCCAAAACGATTTAGCGCAACGAGTCGCCATTATTTCCTGTATATTTAGCAGGTGCAGACTATTTCCTCGCGACTAAAAAATAAAAAAACAGGCGTGCTTTTTTTGAGCACCTTCCTTTACTTGCTTTTATTTGAAGGTATTTCAAAATGGTTGTTCTCGGCCCTTTACCGTGAAGCACTATTGATAAATCCACACGCGCACCTGCCCTCCGTTTTTGAGTGGATTGGCCACTCGCTCTTATGGCCACGGGTGTGGTTTCGCTCCTTGCTTTGTGCGCTCCTATTTACCGCGTTCGCCAGCCGTTGGTGGCAGTGGATAAGCGAGCAGGTGGTGGTGGTGAGGGGACTCTTGCTTTTATTTCTTTGCCTATTGCTAGTCATGGCCTATCAACTTTTTTTGTACCGCAGTTTTTCACTTGAGAACATCGCCCTTTATCAACCAGAGCACCTGTGTTTTGTACTGGCCTTGGTCCTCTATTACTCGCCCATTGCCTTTGCTCTTGCTTGGTTTTTAAACCATTCTTCAAAAATTCCACACAATGACGATTAAAGTTGGCGTGTTAACCCTATTGGTTGTTCTGACATCAGCCAGTTATTCCCAAAAAGACACCTTGTTCGTTGGCAAGCAAAAGTTTGCCATCGCCAAAATGAAACTCCTGAACCCTCCGCCGGCATTCGAAGTGCAACAGGTAAACGATACGGTGGTGGACATTCAATTCCACAATGGCACGATGCTCGTCAGCGAACAAGTGTTTATCGATAGTACAACCGAAAAGCCCATGGTCACCCGTTATGCCCTTTCACCCGCTACCATCGTGATCAGGTTACCCTACCGTGAGGTACAAAATACGGCCATCGTTTTAAAATCGGGCAAGGAATTGATTTATTTCAACAACTGTTCGGTAGATGAATTAGTAGAGGGTGTCAAATCAACACTATATGTGCACAATGCCGAAAACGGACGTTTATTGGAATATTGGAATCCCGATGACCAACTGACTAAGGGCGCTAAAATCAAACGCCCTGGCATGCGTTTAATCATAAAAGACCTTTATTATACCAAGGCTGGCGAACAATATGCTTTGGATATAGAAGTCATGATTATTGCCGAACACTAACAGGGCTGCTTACCCGTCATTAGATGTTTTTTCGCAACCATTGCGGTTGTACGCCCCTGCTGTACTTATTAAATGCAATAAAAACAGAAGGCATTCCGGCCGCATACGGTCCGATTTCGTATTGATTAAAAACAAATTCCACTCCCTCTTGCGAAATAGAAAAATTAGACGGTAGTTTGAATTGACCTGGCACAAAATCCCAACCTTCTGAACCGTTTTGATCAATAAATTCCTTTTCACCAATGGCATCTAATTGTCCTAAAAACTCAGTTGTGAAAATGTGTTCGAGCGCAATCTCTTCTCCGTTGCTCAAATTATAATTCTTGATTTTACTAGCATGCAAAGGATGCGCCCCACCGCCATAAAAATCGTTCGTGTAACAAATACTGATAAAACGGCTGTTCATGAAATGCACATACGCTCCAATACTTAGCTGCTGAAAAGATGAACCAACCACGCCATTCACAAACGATTGAAAGGTGCTATGCGCTTCATAATCGGCCATACCCAACGTTTCCGCCACAATCGCTGCATTGATGCGCTTGTTCGCTGTTGGAGCTAAACCACCAATCACTAATTGAACGGCTTCAAACACGGGACACACCGTATCATATTCACTCGTTATTTCGGAAGGCGCATAACGCAGCAGGGAATCCCGGTAAGAACAATCGGTTTTATAATAGGTGATGGATGACACCACGACAGCGGAATCCTTGCTTGCTTTTACCTCAAAAGGAAACTGTTTCTTCCCTTGTCCATCCTGCCACACACCTATGAATTCTCTGTCAGCCAACAGCAAACCGACAAAGCGTCCCGTTAATGCGCCCTTCGCTGATGTTTCTTCTACCACCACTGAATCGCCATGCATGTAGCCGTGGAGACGTAACGGCTTTGAAACACGGTCGTAATAATAACTGCCGGTAATGGCAGTCCCCTTTCTATTCAATTGCATAGAAATGGCAATGGTCCCATTAATCGTTCCATTGAATTGCTTGAACCATTTCACATCCGCAGCGTTGAGTTGGACTGGTGCAACAACGGTGTCTTGAGTCGTTAGTTGTGCATTGGGATCATTAACAGGCGCATCAGAAGAGCATTGCACCATGAAAAAGGACCCAACCAAGAGTAAAAAAACTATTTCTATTCGGAAGCGCATCATACGCCAAACTGAGTTAAGTGATGGTCCAAATGTTTTACCATGAGCAAATCCCACTCGCGGGGAGAAAGTGGACCAAAGAAAGGATGTAGCTCCACCTTGATGCCAGCTTCTCCTCGCTCGTAACAGTTTTGAATCCGTTGCAGCAGCTTTGTCTTTTCTTCTTGAAAATTGCGTTCATCCGCAATCAGTGCTTCCTTGAAGGTTGGTAAATTTCTTTTATAAACAGGTTCCATCATCAATTGACGGCGCGCACTCTTTCCAAATAAAAATTTTACTAATGGATTGGGCTTTGTTACCAACTCTCCAGTAGCTTGTTCATAAGGCTTTTGACAATGGGTTAACATTTGCGCCACATTCATTTTCCCCCACAAGGGTTGTGTTTGTGGGGTTAATTTTTCAATGCGCACTATGAATGCCTCAACATCTTCCTTTCTGAACTGACTTTTTCTCATGACACGAATTTACAAAGTTCTCACTGCAATGCGAAGACCATCAACGGCTTAACGCAAACCATTTTTGTTTATCTTTGAAACGCACTCCTCGTGCATCGTTTTATGAGATTTGATAAAGTCGTTAGAAATAAATTATTCGGTTTAATTTTTGCTGGTAATGCCGTTGAATGTGTCTATTGTGGGAAAACTTACCGCAAGTTTCTTCATGAAGGGGTGAAATCGCCAGCCTTCAAAAAGTACAAAGTGGCTGGAGGGGGTTACAAACTCAATGTTCAATGCGTTAATTGTGGTTCGGTTGACCGCTCCCGGTTGCTCTACCTCTTCTTTCAACTGCGCACCAACGTTTTTAAACAGAAAACAGACCTGTTACACATTTCGCCAAATAAGGAGATTGCGAATGGATTAATTGCACCAACCATTCACCAAACGGTAGGCACCATTGAACCGGAAATGTACAGTGAATACCAACCTGTTTACATGGATATTCAGGAAATCAAGTACCCTGACCAATCGTTTGACGTGGTCATTTGTTGTCACGTGATTGAACACGTTGACGATGATGAAAAAGCCATGCGCGAAATACACCGCGTGTTGCGCAAAGGTGGCTTCGCTGTGTTGCAAGTGCCTTTAGCACTCAACCTCGAAAAAACGATTGAAGACCGCACGCTTAAAACGGATAAGGAACGCAAACGCATGTTTGGCCAAGTGGATCACGTGCGCTTGTATGGATTGGATTATTTTGAAAAATTGACCAAGGCGGGATTCCGTGTAGTGCCTGACAATCCGTTCACCAACAAGTGGATGGATGAAAAATCCCTAAAACGCCAAGCACTCGATCCAATCGAAGATGTCATCGTGTGCTTTAAAGATTAAAACGTGATTCCAGTGAACGCAAGATGTTATTTTGTACTGTTGCTTTCACTCTGCTGTGTCTTTTCCTTGCAAGCGCAAAAACCTACTTCTTCTGCTTATTTTGAACTGGGCGGCTCAGGGGGTGTAGGCTCCTTCAACTATGAAAAAATCTTCTTCTCTCGACCAGTAATTCAAACTGGTTGGCGCGTGGGATTCAGTCTGGCACCTATCGACCGCAATAATGGCGCTGGCATTGTTCTTCCAATTCACTTTATCGCTCTCATTGGTCCCGCAAAAAACCAATTGGATCTTGGTTTTGGCCAAGGTATAACCCTTACAACAAAAGGTAGCTTTTTTGCTCTCACCAATTTAGTGGTAGGTTGGCGGCACACGTTCAAAAACGAAAAATGGTACTTACGCGTGGCATACACACCGCTTGTATCCTACCTCACCGACTTTCAATGGCAACATTGGGCCGGTATTAGCATTGGTTATAATCTGAAAAAATGAAGGGAATCACCTCTATACTCCTTCTCCTCCTTATGTCCGGCTGTGATAAACACAAATGGTTCGATGGTCCTGATTTTTACGCCGATGATTTTGAATCCTACCTCGTAACCGATAGTTTGTTGCAACCTACCGACAAACATTGGTCGTTTACCCAAATCACACGAAGTGGCAATCAAGTTAGTATAGAAAGTTCTTTTGGTCACAACGGCCATCAATGCTTGAAATTCTACGCACAAAAAACCGACGATAACGGTGCTTCGAAAGCCAGTCTTGCGAAACAAAACATGGCCTTCTGGGAAGGAGAAACCGTAAGGCTTTCAGCTTGGTATTACCTGGCAGATACACTCGCTCATGAATGGTTGTTTTTGATGGATTTAGAAGAACAAACCGCTGTGGGAGCAGGACCAGGGATGCGCTTAGCCCTCGTAAACAATGCGCTGCGGGTGGAATACAAATTCAATGAAAAAGATGTTTTACAATCGGCTGTGCCAACGGTCACTTTTCCGCGCAACCAATGGGTGCATCTGGTTTGGGAAGTCACCCTCTCACAAAAAAAGAAAGGTGCTGTAAAATTGTATCAAGACAATGCACTTCTACTCGATGCAGCGGGCATTAAAACGCTGCCAACCGATTTCCTCTACTTTCAGCAGGGCACGAAGGGGCAATACAGTAGCTGTGAAATTGGCATTACCGCTAACAGTAGCGATGGGCCTTGCACCCTTTATGCCGACGATGTACGTTTCGAGAAGCTGAATTAACAGTTCAAGCCTTGGCAGCAAAAACCAACAACACCCCTTCCATCGTTTTGCCTGTTGGGGTTTTGAGTTGTTGTATCGCGCTTTGAAATGCAACTTGTTGGCGCATGTAGGAGTGCACGTAGCGTTGTTTGAACTTTCCAATCCAGGTAAACAGTTTGGATTTCAGCAAAACAGGATGCCACCGATTCGCCGTTGCTTGTTGAGGCAACGCGTCTACTTTCAAAATCAATTGTGCTCCAAGTCCATGTTGTTGCATCAACGCCACCCAGTCGTGCACATACGGATGTTTTTCATTGGCTTGAATCATTCCAAAGGCCCGCTTGCATTGTTCATTGATAGAACGGATCACCTCCTTATCAGTAGTGGTCAACCAAATGGTTTCGTTCATTACCAATCGTCCTCCGGGTTTTAACACCCGTTTAATTTGCTGCACCATTCGATCAAGTTGATCCTCTTCTTG
>CANGWA010000047.1 GCA_947457335.1 Sphingobacteriaceae bacterium | reverse complement strand
GCTAGAAATTGATTATCTTCGCGGCCTATGTTTACACAAGATCAACTAAAAGACTTGAATGACCGCATTGCGGCGTTGAGGGGGTTTCTTTGACTACGATAGCAAGAAACACGATTTAGAACTTCTCGAGGAGAAGACGCTGGATCCCAATTTCTGGAACGATTCGAAGCACGCTGAAAAGGTATTGCACGAAGTCAAGCAGTTAAAGAGCTGGACGATTTCGTACGATGATTTATTGCGTTTGGGCGACGACTTGAACACGTTGTATGAATTCTTCAAGAGTGGCGATGCTACGGAGGAGGAGACGCAGGCGGAGTTTGATAAAGCGCTGCACCAGCTGGAAGAGGTGGAGTTTAAAAACATGTTGCGCAGCGAGGAAGACCGTTTGCCATGTGTGCTCCAAATCAATTCAGGCGCGGGCGGTACTGAGAGCTGTGATTGGGCCGGTATGCTCATGCGCATGTACATCATGTGGGCAGAGAAACACGGGTTCAAGGTGAGTGAATTGGATCACAACCCTGGGGACGTGGCCGGCATTAAATCGGTGTCGTTACAAATTGAAGGCGATTTTGCATATGGCTATTTAAAAGGAGAAAACGGGGTGCACCGGTTGGTACGGATTAGTCCGTTCGACTCCAACGCCAAGCGCCACACCAGTTTTGCTTCGGTGTATGTTTACCCGATAGTAGACGATACCATTGAGATTGATATTAAGCCAGCGGATTTAGAGGTAACCACTTCGCGTTCGGGAGGAGCCGGCGGGCAAAACGTGAACAAGGTAGAGACGAAGGTGCAAATGGTGCACAAGCCTTCGGGCATTGTGGTCGTGTGTCAGATAGAACGGTCGCAACACGGCAACCGTGAACGGGCCTTGCAAATGTTGCGTTCGCAATTGTACGAGTTGGAGATGCGCAAGCGCAACGAAACGCGTCAGGCGGTAGAAGACGGCAAGATGAAAATAGAATGGGGGTCGCAGATACGTTCCTACGTGTTACACCCATACAAAATGGTGAACGACCACCGCACCGAATTAAAAGTTACCGATGCGGAAGGCGTATTGGACGGCAACCTGGACGAACTGATAAAGGAATACCTGATGTCGGTTAACAACAAAAAATAATCAAAAGGCGTGAAGCGATTCACGCCTTTTTTTTGGTCCCTTTTAACCTTAGACTCACGGTGTTGGAGGGGGACGATGATTTTCCCTCAGTGCTCACCGCTTCGAGCCATAGGCGGTACAAACCATTTTCTTGGGTGATAAATAGACTCCACTCACAGAGGTTGCCCGGGAGAGTGCGCACGCAAACCGCTTCGGAACGTTCGCTCGAGATGGGCAGCAACCAGATGCGCACGTGACTGGCATTGGTGAGTGGCAGCCATTTGACCACTATACGTTGCTCTATCGTTTGTGCGGCATACACAAAGGGAGCAGGCGGTGCGGTGTGTGATTGCCAATGGCAGGTGGCTACAGCGCTGCAAGGAGAGCGGTTGCCTTTCCAATCGACCGTAGCGACACACCAATGGCTGGTGGGGGTGGGTGCAACACGAACCGACGTTTCGCGAATCGGTTCGGTGAATTGTTTGATATAAAGCGGCACAGAATCGTGCAGCACGCGGAACAACACGTAACCGCAGCGGTCGTCTGCCACCACAGGTTGCCAGTACACAAGGGGGCTACGTTCATCGTTACCGCAGTTCACCACCTGTGGCGGGGGCGGCGCATCGTGGTCTTCGTGCAGCAGTTTTATTTCTGCGAAGGGTCCCATGAGGGAGTCGTTGAGCACCCCTCTTACGCGGTAATGGTACAACCCATAACGCTTGGGGGTATCGGTAAACGAGGAGGCGGTGAGCGTTGCGCAGGAGGTGAACACACTGTCGTTGTCGGCGCGCCGCTGTACTTCAAAAACCCTGTAACCACAGTGTTGCCAGGTGAGGCACAACCCGTTGTTGACGGTGTTTCCCTTTAAACCTGCCAGTGGTGGGCATTCTGCTGGTAGGGCAACAATGTTGCTTGGCAGGGAGGTGTCGCCAAACACATCGATAGCTTGTATGAAGTACCCTATGGCTTTTTGTTTTGTCACTTGAACCGACGTGTCGAGTAAGGGGCGTGGTGTGAGGCAAATGGTGGTGCTATCGGTGATGGCATGCACCAAGAAGCCATAAACACCTATTATTCTTTGCCATTGGAGCATAAAGGTTTGTTTATGGGTGGGTGAGCGCTGCAACACGGGCGGTGGAGGTAATGGGTGCAGGGCGATTGGTGCCTTAAGCGTACCGTTACCACACCTCACTTGTAATGGTGGTGAAGAGGTAACGGGCAGCGTGAGGGAGATACCCGCATACTGTGCTAGCTCTGGGTGATGAAAGGTGTGCAGCAAAACGGTTAAAGCAGCAACCCCCTCGAGTCCCTCCGCTTGACGACACATTACCGCCAGGGGTTGCAACGAACCGGTGATGGTGTTTTGAAAAGGCAGCACGGTGACTTGATGTTGCGGTGTAATTACGGTGCACCCTTTTGCGGCGATGAGTGGTTGATTGTACCATTTTACGAGCAGGGCGGTGTCGTTACGTTTATAAAAAATTTGGCAGCAAAGCAGGTATGGCAAGCAACAGAGTAGGCACACGTGATTCATGGGTTTGCGGTTTTGAAGGTGAATTGCCAGCGGTAGGACAGTGTGAGTTGGTAAGTTAGTGCGTTTGTTTGCCATTGTTTTTGCAGCACTGTTTGCAGAGCTGCCATTTGTTTTTCAGTGACTTGGTACTGTAGGTGGAGTGTTTCGGTAAAGAACGGTTGGCGCGATTGCAGGCGTGTGGCGAGGGAGGATTGCCACTTTAATTTTTGATGGCGCGAGCTGTGGGCGAAAGAGAATGCCGCTTGATGGCTGAAGCGATGTTGTTGCAGCAAGACGATTTGTATCAGTTGGTAATTGCCATGCCATTGCCATTGCCGCTTTTTGTAGTGCGAAGAAAAAGAACACTGGTGTTGCAGCAGCAGTTGGCCGTTGCCGGTTTGCACGTGTTCTTGCCAATGGAGGTGAAGGATAGCCTTCGCCGTAGCGCGCGCATAGCTCAGTTGCGCACGAGTGGTGCTTTGCCAATGGTGTGTTTTTTGCAGGACGTTGAAGAAGGTGTGTTGTTGCACTTCCACCGACCATTTTTGCAGGAAGCGGAGGTGGATGGTTTGCAGACTACTGGCTTGGTGCAGTGTAGCGGATTGCAAGTGGCGCAGATTGTTTTTCAAATAGGTGCATTCCGTTTGCAGGGATTGCTCTTTATTGACAGGGGTGTATTGCCATTGGTAGTTTGCGCGCAACACATCGTTGAGCACCCAAGGGGCGCCCATACTGGTGTAGCCATCGTCGGTGCGTTGCACTTCGAGGTGATGGGAGGATTGTCTGTCTTGTTGGTTGGCTTGCAAAAGCACGTGGTTGTAGATGCGTGTAGAAGGACGCGGGTCGACGTATTCATTAAAGTAAGTGAACCCATTGCGGCGTTGAATGCCTTGCAGCAAATTGTGCGTGTAGATGCTTTGGTTATAGTCCCCTTTCAGGCACCATTTTTTATAGCAAAAAGCTGCGCTGGAGCCGAGCACCAGGTTTTCGCCTGGCAGTAAGTTAAACGTATTGGTGGGAGCAGAGAGGAAGTCTTTCCATTTACAGAGCACCAATGCGAGGTGGTTTTTTTCATCGCCAAAGCGGCTTTGGAGCAGTAGGCCGTAGCGTTTAAAAGGAAGAGGCGTTTGTGGCGCGGTGGCCACTAAAAAATTACCACCGGCGAGTGTAAATTTCATTTTTTGTTTTGGCGATTGGAAGCTGCAGCCACCGCCTTGGAAGGGCACCCCTTGGAGGGAGTAACTGGAGAAGAGGAGGCTGCGGTAGCCAGCGAGGAAGGTAAAAGCTTTATAAGTAAAAGTGGTGCCCATTTGTTGCTGAGGGCGAAGGACTGGCAATTGGTAGTGGGAGCTGAATTGTGCGTTAGCGAAGTAAAACTGAAAAGGGATGTTGAGGCGGTTGGCGTAGTTGAGCACCAATTGCCCCTGTTGAATGGAGCGAAAACCTGCTCCAGAAGCGCTATTGGGGCTGTAAAGGTTGAATTGTGACTGTATTGCGCCGGAGACCTTCAGTTCACTTTTTTGGAGGTCGTGTTGCAGTGCCTGGGCCTGGTTGACGAGGTCCTGCGCCGAGACCGATAAAACGGGAAAAAATATCCACACCATGCATCTCATGCGGCCAAAATAAAGGGTGTAATTACTGTATGTTGAGCTAAATGGCCTAAACCGTTTAGATTGTTATTATTTTCGCTAAACACATTAGTGTTTTGGATTGAAGAAAATTTTGAAAATTGCGCAGATTACAACTAAGCAGTATATTTAAAGCAGTCCCTCTATGAAACCGAACCTCCTCGTCCTCTGTAACGCCAACGACGCTCTCAGTCAATTGACGGAAGCATGGTTGCGCCATTATTTGGGAAAGCATGTGGAAGTATTTAGTGCCGGTATTAATCCGGAAGAAGTGCACCCTTTTGCGATCAAGGTGATGAAGGAGTTGGGTATGGACATCAGCATGCATACAGCGAATGATGCTGCGGATTACCTGCATTTACAATTTGACACGGTGATTACGGTGAGCGATAGTGCCCGAGAAAACTGTCCGTGGTACCCTATGGAGGTGAAGCGTGTTCACACTTCATTTACTGATCCCAGCAAGATATCTGGTTCTGAGGAAGAGCGTTTGTATCAATTTAGGAAGGTGCGTGATCAGATACGCGAGTGGTGTCACCGGTTTGCCACCCGCTACATGGATAGTTTAAAATAAAAAACCCGCGCCATCAGCGCGGGTTTTGCATACACGGGTGGAGCGTGTGTGCCGGGGTAGACACCTTTAGTCAACGAAGGGAATAATCCGAACGCCAACCGTGAACGGGTTCATCACTGGTCCCTTGTTTTTAGCAAAAAGTCCATTGACATTGTATTCTGCAAAGGCAGTAAAATGTCCATAACCAACCGAGAAATGGGCTTTTGCTTGGAAGGGGTTCATGTTGTAGTTGTCGTTACGTTTGCGGGTGTAATCATAACCATTGAGCACGTAGCGTTGCATGGTGTTGCTGCTGAACATAAATTGTCCGACAACTCCGCCAGCGACGTGGAACGATTTTTTGCGTTTGTCGCCCGAATTGTATTCTAGCAACAACGGCACTTGTAGCAAGGCGGAGTTGAGGTTGTTGCGGCGGTAGGTAATGCCAGCGGTATTGTCGAGGGTGCCGTAGGTAAAGGAAGAATCGGGATTCAGGATAATGTTGTTCGCAAAGCGGTAGGAGCGGAATTCTAAACCGGCCCCGGTAACTAAATTCAGACGGTTTCGGTAGAGGTGAAAATTGTATTGAAACGGATTGAGTTGAAAGTTGTAACTGCGACTTAAATCCAATTCCATATAGTTGTAGCGGTTTTCGGGAGTAGTAGAAAGTGCTGGTGTTAACAATCCATTTACGCCGAAGGTCATGCCTACCCAGTTGTAGAAGTGTTTTTTAGCAGGATCTTTCTTTTTCTTTTCGCCATTATCGATATCAATCACATAGTTCTTGCCTTTCCAGTTGACCGAGAGGGTGTCGGCGGGTGTACCGTTTTCGGCGGGAATGCGCTTAACAGAAGCCGCAGCGGTGCATTCGATTTCCACTTGAGCAGGGTTGCCTTTTATTTTGATGGTGCTGGCGTCGTTGGCATTGGCAACCAGTTTATTGGTAGCATATACCTTGGCGGAGCTGGCGCCATGGGCATTGACGTTCACATCAAATGCCTGTAAGTCGGTAGCCTTGGTGAGCGAAGCACCAATGGAGGAAGCCTCGAGTGCATTGGCATATCCGCAGAGTTTAATCGTCGCTGCGCCACTGCTGGTGGTTTTGATTTTTGTGGCACGCAAGGTTAAATCGATTTTAGAGGCGCCGGTGGCATCGAGGCTGATTTCTTCAACACGCAAGGTGTCGCTTGCTTCTACAGCGCTTGCGCCAGAGCTCACTATGCTTTTAAGTGTAGGAGCAGTGACATAAATTTTTGGAGAACCATCAAAATCGCCCTTCATGTTGATTTCAAGCGCCTCGTTGTTGACGGAAATTAAAACGCGGTCTTGCTCGTTTTCTTTTTCTGTTTTCACTCTTACAGAAATGGAGTCCGCTTGTTTGAAAATTACTTTTGCTGCGCCAGTAATGTGCAGACTATTGAAATTAGAAACACTGCGCTTTTGAGTGGTTTGTGCGGCCACTTGGAGCGCAGTTAAGCTGAGTAATAAGTAGATTATTTTTTTCATAAAATTGGTTTCTTGAGAGTAAGACGAATGACTTTTTTAAAAGTTACAGTGGCTTGAAAATTTATTTCAAAAAATTCATCAGCTAGTGTTTTTCCACTTTGAAGTCCCTCACTGCAAAAGCGTATCCGTTATTGCGGTCATCGAAGTGCAATAATTTTTTTCCGGCAGCAATGGCATTGTCAGCAAACGTGAGCAAGCGACCATACACATTTTTCTTGCGCACTTTATCCGCCTTGGTCATGTACTGGTTCCAGTTAGTGGGTTCGGCGGTTTCGTCATCATTGGTGTCGATAGCAATGTCATCTAATGAGGTGTAACGCAATTTTTGTTCAGTGACAGGTCTTGAATTGTTTGCTAATACGGGCGCTTGTGCAGTTGGTGCGCTTGCTGCTGTATTTGTTGGTGCACTGGGTGCATTGATCGTTGGTGTGTTGGCAGTGGGTGCAACTTGCGTCATTGCTGAGGGACTTACAAGCGCCACGGTTTTAGCAATGGGGTTGTAAAGTGCAGGCGGAGTGACACCTTTTTTTACAGTTTTGGCGCGGTTGCCAGCCGTTACTTCCTTTTGTTCGTTACGAGGCGTGGTTGTTGCTACTTGACGTGGCTGTTCAGGGGCGGGCGCTGATACAAGTGGTGTTGCGTTGGTAGGGTTGGCAGTAGCCGCAGGTGAATTGTTTGCAAGGTTGGAGTTGGTGTTCACTAGCACTTTTTTATTGGGCAGCATCCAAATTAAAAAACCGATAACCAGCACTGCCGCTGCAGCCCGCAACAACCTTGGTTGGAAAAACAAAACAACCTTTGGTTCTTTAAGGAGGAATTTTTTGTCAGGAAATAGTTCCGATGCTTCTGGTGTGAGCCTAGTTGCTTTGTATAGCGCAAGCGCAGTGGCAAGCGTTGGTTCATTTTCCACTGCTGTTTGTTGTGAAGCCGTGAGTAACCCTTCCACGTACTCGATACACACGTGTTCATCCTTCAATAAATTGTTGTCGAACGCAAATGTTTCGGGTTCAAGCACTGGCAGGGCATCAAGGCTTTGGATGTCGATTTCAGGATGTTTCGCCAGAAATGTTTCGAGCTCGGCCATAGCTGCTGCGGATAGCCGCCCCTCTGCTGCATCGAGCAACCACGCTTCGTAATTATGCTTATCAATCTGGCTCATCAAATCACGACCTCCATCCTTCCAATATAATTTTTCAAAAATGTACGGGCGCGAAAAATATAGACCTTCACTTGGCTTTCGCTCAGCCCTGTGATGTTGCCAATCTCTTCGTAATCGTATCCTTCATAATCCCTCAACAAAATCACCGTCTTTTGTATTTCGGGTAATTGCGATAACCCTTCGTTCAGCACTTCCTTTAAATCGCTGTATCCCGATGTATGGGTGTGCAGGTCTTCGTGCTGCGGCTCCATTCTGGTTTGGCGCGATTGCTTACGGGTATAATCAATCATGCCTCTGTAGGCTGTGGTGAACAACCAGGTTTTCGCTTTTTCAGCGGGCACCACATCAATGCTTCTCCATAATTTTTCGAAACTATCCTGCACCACATCCCGCGCGGCGTCTTTGTCGCGCAGCTGTTTCACGATAAAGCGGTACACGTTGTCGGCATACAGCTTCACACATGCATTATAGTCCTTTAGTTCCACCCGGGTGTAAGACGGTGGAGGGTGCTGAAAGTTACAGCTCCTCCTAAATATTCATCAAAGTTATTGATAATCAGGCTGAAAAAACGAATTTCATCAGCGTTTTGCACCGTTCTTACCGGTACAACAGCACCTCGCCAATAAATTGTTTTTGGATTTGGGAATTGGAGGTGATAAGGAGTTTGTAGGTATAGGTGTCTTGTTTAGCAGATTGTCCGTTGTAAAGGCCATCCCAGCCTTGTAACGGATTGTCCGTTTTAAAAACGAGGTGACCGTACCGATCAAAGATCATGAGGTCATAGAGCATAACGCCTCTGGTAACAGGCAGGAAGGTATCGTTGATGTGATCACCGTTGGGCGTAAAGGCATTGGGGATAAAGACGTTGAACTCTTGATTCACGTAGATGGTCTTGGTGATGGTATCGGCACAACCGATGGCATTGCTCACCAGCAGGGTGATGGGGTAGGTGCCTGCTTGATCGAACAGATAGGCTGTTTGTTGGGTGCGAACGGTTTTTTGATCGTTAATGATCCATGCGTAGTTGAGTTTTTCTGAGCCAATGGCAGTGAGCGTTACTTCGTCAGCACTTTCAACGGGTGTTGTTGGTGACATGGAGAAGTTGGCCACCGGTTTTCTATAAGCAGTGAGTGATAATGAAGCGGAAGTGCTGCAACCGTTGATGTCATGTATTGTTCCCGACACCGTATACGTGCCTTCATCGGGTAAACACTTGGAGAAAGAAGTGGTAGAGAACGAAGTGCCCGCAAAGTTCCACTGCATGGTCGTAATGGAAGAGGTGGTAAAGGGTGTGAAGGTGACTACGGGACAGAACGGCAAACATGCCTCGCGTTTTGGGGTCACTAATGCGCCATACGGCAAGGGCCAAACGGTGATGGTGGAAGTGGCGTAACCTCTGCAACCATTGGCATCACTACCCGTGACGGTGTACACACCGTTGTATCCCAAGTGATTGAGGTGGATGGTGAGCGCTGGTCCTTTTTCTTTAAAAGCATTTGGTCCGACCCACTCGTACCCCACTGCACCACCGGCTTGCAATGCAACGCTACTGTTGAGACAAAGCGAGTTGGTTGGAGAGGTGATAATAAAAGGAGTTGGTAATGGCCAAGTAGAAAGCGTAGCGGTAGTGATGAGTGTGCAGCTATTCGCTGCGGTGCCTGTTACGGTATAAACAACGGGTGCCGAAGAAGTTGCGTTGGCAATAAAAGCAGCAGGTTGGTTGGCAGTAGCTAATCCCGGTCCTTTCCAAAAATAAGTCGCCGCTCCTGAAGCAGTAAGGATAGCGGGTTCATTCAAACACACGGTTGCATTTGTTGTTTTCACAACCGGGTTTTGTAAGATGGTGACCGCAACAGTAGTGGTGTTTGCACATTGGTGATTATCGGTTACCTGTAAGGTGTATGTTCCGGAGAAGGAGTTGGTACTAGAGTCGCGGCCAATGTATTGTCCGCTCTTCGCTCCACCCGAAGGATAAAACCATGCCCACGTCACAATGGTATTCGTTGAAGCACCGGAGAGTACCAAACTTTTTGTTTCACACACAGGGGCATTCACGGCAGCGGTGGGGGTTGGCAATGGATGCACCACGACAGTGTGCGTTTGTGTCGCTGTGCACGGTCCATTGGTTGCTGTAACCGAGTAAACACCTGCACTGGATAAAGCGATAGAGGGAATGGAGATGAGTGTGCCAGAGTTGAAGTAGCCACCCGGACCGAGCCATTGGAAAGTAGCACCACCAGTGACAGAGAGGTTAAGAGTGTTGAGCTGACACAACGGGGCATTGGAAGTAATGGTTGGGGTGATGAAGGGTGTTACCGAGGCTTGTGCCACGGCAGTATTGGAGCAGTTATTGGTTCCGAAAACAGTCACGGTGTAATTACCGGTGATAGAGGCTGAAGGAACGGTAATGGAAGGATTTTGTTGGAGGGACGAAAAGCCACTCGGACCATTCCATTGGTACACCGCATTGGAAACGGAGTTGGCTGAGAGCAGCAAGGTGCCATTACTACACACAGTAGTGCCCGCAGCAGTGACAGTTGGTGTAGGATAAACGGTGAGGGATTGCTGTGTGCTGGCGGTGCAACTATTGGCAGCGGTAACGGTAACAGTATACACCCCCGAACGCGTGGGTGTGGCAGCGGCAATGGTAACGGTCGCACCTGAGGCACTGTAAGAGCCCACACCACTCCAAGCATAGGCGGTGCCACCACTACCACTCAAGACCAATGCTTGTCCGTTACAAATGGGTGCGTTACTAGTCAACACAGGCGTTGGCAACGGTTTAATATAAATGGAACCAGTAGCGGCAGCCGTGCAGGCCAGTGCCGTCCCAATGACTGAATACGATGAAGCAACGGTTGGTGAATCGGCGAAGGTAGCACCCGTGCTGTTGCTACTCCATGTATAAGTAGAAGCTCCGGAAGCAGTGATGGTGCCTGTTTCGAGGGGACAAATAGAGGCAGACGCCACGGTGATGGTTGGCAAAGGAATAAATTGCACACTGACTGTGCCTGGAACGGTACAGGTATTGGCATCGGTAGAGAGCACGGTGTACACGAAAGTGCCAGCCACGTTTTGTGTTACGCTGCGGGTCGCACCGGCAGGACCGGGTGTCCATGAAAAGCTATACGACGACCCTGTTCCACCACTGGAGGAAGCCGTAAAAGAAATGGGCGCCCCCACACAAGCGGTGGGTGAAGAAACAGCAATGCTCACCACTTGATTAAAAGGTTGAATCACCATGAACAAGTCTTGTTGCGAACAGCCTGTTAAAGCATCGATAACGGTGGCGGTCCACAACCCAGCAGTTAGTGTGTTCACATACGCCGAGGTGGTAGAGAAAGAGGTATTGCCATTGCTCCAAGTAAAATATTGTGACGTGGAGCCACCTTGAATGTTGGTGTATTGTGCGGTGCCTGTAGCTGCGCCAAAACAAGGCAGGTTGAGTTGTGAGGCGAACACGCCCGTTAATGGCACGAGTGAAGTAAATAGCGTAGTGGCGGTGTAGGTGTAGTTATTGCCTTGGTCGTGCACGGTAATGGTGTACACGCCCGGACTCAATCCTGTTGCCACCGAAGACGTTTGTGCAGAGGGCATCCAGGTGTAGCTGAAGGGACCAAGGCCGCCAATGGCTGAAACCGTTGCGGAGCCCAGTGTAGCGCAGGTGATGGAGGTGCTTGAAACGGAGATACACGGTTGCGTGATGTTTACGACTTGCTTTAACGTATCGACTTGGTTGTTGGTGTAATTCAGAACCAGTGAGATGGTATAGGTGCCAAGATTCGAAAATTGATGGATGAGGGAAGTGAGCGTGCTGGTATTTGCGCTACCGGAATTAGGATCACCGAAGTTCCAGTGCATGCTCGCCAAAGAAACAGACAAGGCTGAACAGCCCGGCAGTCCCAAAGAAGAGGTAGGAGGAGCAGTAACCGAAGCCGACATACAACCAATGCCATTGGTTTGAGTGCCAATAATCGTGGTGAATTGCGGAGCAGGTGGCAAGAACCACGTGGTCACATAGTTGGGCAAGCCCAATCGTCCAAGCGACCCACTCGCCAGTGTAAAACTTTGATCGACATAATTACAAGAGGCCCCTGCAAGGTTGGGATTATGAATAACGCCCAATACGGCTTGTTGGTAGCGTGTGACGTATATTTTTCCGTTTGGTGCCAATTGCAAGGCCCAGTTATTGGTGGCCGCCATGGTGTAGAGCGAGGCAGCAATAGCGGAGGCGGTACCGGCGCAAATGGACCATTGGCAAATGTTACCCGAGGAGCTGCTTGAATACAATTTAGTGCCGTCGGGCGAAAACTCCACTGCATAATTATTCGACGTAGGCGTGGTCAGGGTGATGGCATTTGAGATTTGACCGGTGCTCCGATTAAAATCATACAATTCTACCCCAGCGCCTCCATAAAAGGCAGAGGCTAACTTTAAGCCGTCGGGCGAAAACTTTAAATATCCTATGCTTTGCGTGCTGGCACCTGTACCCACGGTGCTTGTTACGGGCGTGGTGCTAACACCGGATGCTGTAAGCAAATAGGCACGGAAGAGGGTGTTGGTAGAGCTGGCAGTACCATCGTGAACAACAATCCAATAATCGGTACCATTGGCGTGTTTCACGGCGGTTAATTTTTCAAGGCACCCAGCCTGTAATTGGGAGGCCAATACGGTAACGGAACCAAAACCACCCGCCAAGGTCATGTCTACGCGGGACCAATATAAATTGCCAACGTTGCCTGCGCCAAGAGAAAAGATGTAGTAGATGTTGGTGTTGGCGGGACTTTGCACAATAACCCCTGATTGCGCTGTGGAGAAATTGCCACCAAGTCCGGTACCATTGGCCATCACGGTATGGGTCTTGGTGTATACTGTGCCGCCGTCGGTAGAGAACAATAAGTTCCCATTGGCGTCAGAAATGGTTGAACACCCTTCTTGCGTTACCAATGAGCCAATGGTAGCGGTGGGTGGGTTGGTGGTGAAAGTAATGCCAGCGTTTTGTCCGAAATACCAATTGCTACCAGGGCCAAATTGCTGCGCCATACTGATGTTACTCAATAACATCAATACAAGAATTGTCGGGTATAGAAGAGTACGCCCGGAGTGCATCCCTCTAATTTAGGAATGATTTTTCGCTGATAGCTGACCGTTTACTAAGCCAAAGTCCATTTTCAATCAGCTATTACCCCATTCGGCCCAGAAAACTGCAGGTTGGGCGATTTACCGCAAAAGCCAAAAGTGAACCAACGCTGGTCAACGTTATTCAGGCATAGACACTCTCAACTCTCAATAAGGGGTGGAGGTTAGAGGTTAGAGGGTGGGGGGTAGAGATGTGTCAACGTCATTAACCATTTACAATTAACCATTCACATGTAAATGAACATCAACGCTTCAACTTTCAACTATCAATTCTCAACTATCAAAATGGGGTGGAGGTTCGGGGGTCCCGCAACCGAAAGAGATGGTTTAAAGAAACAGTTCGCGACTTTCTCTGCGGGAGGGTGGTGTAAACGCCTCAACTTTCAATTCTCAACTTTCAACTCTCAACTTTCAATACTATTAGGACGCAAAGAACACAAAGGGGCAAAGACCGCAAAGAAGAGGCGCACAAAGTTAGAGGAGTATAGGAACGCAAAGAACGCAGAGGAGCAAAGTTCGCATAGAGACCAAGGCGCACAAGGGAGAGGTTAAGGGCCGCGAAGTGAAGTTCACGCCATTAACTATTTACAATTTACCATTAACAGTTCGCGCGTAAATGAATGTCAACGCTTCAATTCTCAACTCTCAATTCTCCATTTAGCGCGTATATTTTGTCAACGCATTAACCATTTACAATTTACCATCATTGTTGTCCGGGGAAAAATAACAAATGGGCAAAAAAATAGAGGGGCTTTCGCCCCTCACATTTTGGTTATTTTTGTTTTTACGACAAAACTCATAACCATGGGCAAAAGTACAATTTTTACCGGACAGCCGCTTT
>CANGWA010000046.1 GCA_947457335.1 Sphingobacteriaceae bacterium | reverse complement strand
GCATCACCACCTCAGCACAACTCATGTAAACACCCTTCTCTGAAATACTAATGAAGAAAACCAAATCCTCTCCGTGCGACATGTCCTCAGGAAATTGATACACCTTGTTGATTTCGCGCTTAATCATCCACCCAACACTTACAAAACAGTGCCCACTCAAGGCTATTAATTCACTGCGTGGGGAGCCTTTGTAGTTAGGAAAGTGCTGGCTTACTACTCGCCCACTTTCAGCATCAACAATTGCAATACCACCCTCCACAAAATTAACTTCAGGATGCAATTGAAATAGGTTTAGGCGCAGCGACAAACTGTTTTTGGGAAACAAATCATCCGCATCTAAAAAAGTAAAATACTGGCCATGCATTGCTGTTAAGCCGATATTTCTTGCCTTACTCACTCCACGGTTCTCGGTATGAAAAATGCGGATACGGGAATCGCTATACGTTTCAACGACCGCAGCCGTATGGTCCGTGCTCCCATCGTTAATGATCAGCAATTCCCAATGGGGATAATCTTGAGCCAATACAGAATCAATGGCGTCAGCAATAAAAGCAGCCGCATTATAGGCCGGCATGATGATGGAGATAAGGGCTGCCTCGTTCATAGGGCTTGATACAGGTTGAGCATGGGTTGTACTTCGGTTTCCCATGAAAGGTCTTTCGCAGCAGTCATGGCCTTCACACGCAGGTCGGCTCGTTGAACAATGGCTTGCTCCATGGCATTCACCAATTCTGAAAACACATCGCCCTTATAAAAAACCATGTTACCAAACGTCTTTCCGAGATTCATAAATTCGGGCTGCGCGGTAGCAATAACGGGCAATCCAGCCATCGTGTATTCTAAAATACGGTTGGGCAGCGAAAACCAATGCGAGCGCCAATCGGGTTGCCAGGTATGCACAATACCAAAATCCGCCGCCTGCATCAACTTGAACAATTCTTCCCTCTGCGCGTACGGATGAAATAGCACGTGCCCATGGGGGTTGCTTTTTTCAAGGGCTTTTAGGCGAGCGGAATCGCCTATAAAAACCAAGTAGGCATTTTTGATGGACCCTACTGCTGCAATCATCATCTGAATGCGCTCAGGGGTGTGGTAAATGTTACCGGAATGGATAAAGACGAGCGCCTCTTCTGGCAAATGGTACTTCGTTCGGTAATAATTGGGTTCAGTTGTAAAGTGGCATGGCTCGGGAACATTGCGCACCACCAATGGAGTTGACGTTAAACCATATTCTTTTTGCATTTCAATGGCAAGAGCAGGACCAACAGTGATGACCTGATTGGCTTTTTGTATCGCTTTTGCTTCTTGCAGCACAGCCATTTTCCAAACAACGTATCCTTTTAGCTTATTCGAAAGTCCCCTCAATTCTTGATACATCGGCCAACCTGGCAAAAATTCATGAGCATCATAAATCAACTTCACACGGGGTTGCAGAGTGATGATTTGAGCCCCTAGAACAATCATTTTATAATCGTGGCAATGCAGCACATCCATTTGTTCACCCGCTAATTGTGATACAAATTTTTTAACGAAGGTTGTATAGGTCGCTGAAAAGGGATGATCAATGGAAGGAGAAATGTCCCGAACAATGGTGTAACCATTCCTCATTTCCTTTTCTGGAAGGTGGGGTGCTGCAACGGCATGAATGGTCACTGAATGGCCAGCAGTGGTTAAGGAGGTGGCTTCCTTTTCCACGCGGATATCCGACACGAGTGGATTATCCAAGAGCATTATGACCTTTCGCACAGCCATTATACATAATTGTTTTCGACGTGTAGGCCAAATATTTTTTTAATGGGGCGTGTAATGGGTTTTAGCCGCTGCGACCACTCTACCTCCCACTTGTAATGACTGGTAACATAAGAAGGATAGTCGGTGTGCTGGCGAACTGGCAATTGCATAATGGCTTCAAATTCTTTTCGAGTGATGCCAAACTTCTTCACCACATACTCCACATCCTCTTCCAATTTGTCTGCCTCATAAAGTGGCTTTTGCATTTCTAAGAGCGCTTCCTCTCGCGTCATTTGTCCCGAATTAATCAAGGTTGACAAATGGGCCTTGCGTTTATCGATGCCAAACTTTACTGGTAACAGGTGGTTCTGATAAAAGCGGGTAAAGATGGATTCACCGTGCTTGGTGCCATAGTCGCGCCAATCGACACGTTCCTTCATGACCACTTTCGCTTCTTCTTTGTGGTAGTTGGTATAATTGAGTATGGGTGTGATTTTTATTTTCTTGCGTTGAACATACCATGCTTTTTGCCAGTAACTCATCATTGGAAAGGTTTTGAATTGACCATTGCCAAACTGGCGGTGAATACCGACAATGTTTTTAAGATCGCTCTTGGCGTGTGTCCACGACGGCGCCATAATGGCCTCCGTAGCAAAATTGTGCCCACTGATAATGTGCTTGATTCCCTTTTCATACGCCGTAGTGTACAAGCAAGCAACAATGGCATAATCGGTTACCAATTCAATATCCACTACCGAAGCCCGCAAGAACGAGAGTTGTATGTCTCGAAATTCCTCCCAATTAATCACGTGGGTGTACAAATCAAATCCAAGCTTTTCTGCTAAATTAGTAATGTTGCGCACCGCCAATTCTGAATTCCACCCATTATCGAGGTGCACCAGTAGCGGGGTAAGTCCCAAATCTTTCAATAATACGGCCGTATACGTACTATCTACACCTCCACTTACGCCAAGTAAGCAATCGTAGTGTTTATTGGTGGCAGAAGCTTTAATGGACTGTGCCAATTGCATCAAAGCCCCATCCCCCTTAGCATGGCCCTTGAATTGGCGCGCTGCAAATTGCGGGTATTTTTGACAGTAATTGCATACCCCATTGGCATCAAAAGTGATATCGGGATCACCTTGATTGTCCATTATACAGGTTGTGCAAATTTTATATTCAGTTAATTTCATTGGGTGACTTGAGTATACACTGCATCATAAGCGGCGGCAATAGCAGCGTGGGAATAGCGACGACCAGCTTTCATTGCTATTGCTTGACTGTTGAAGGTGTTTTTATTTTTTATTAATTGACGAAGTGCACCGGCAAGATCGGTGAAATTACCTGGAGGTAATAAAATCCCATTTGAAGTGTCTACCATTTCTGGAATGCCATTCAATTCATAACTCACAACAGGAGTGCCACAGCATAAACTCTCAATGAGGACACAGGGCAAATTTTCGGCATCAGATGGGTGCACAAATACATCGGCTGCTTGCAACGCAGCAGCTACTTGCTTTCTGTCGTATACAATTCCAGGATAATTTACATTCACTTCTGGAGCATGTTGCTGTAAAAAGCGCTTAACCTCATCCAATAAGGGACCTTCCCCCATCCAATTAACCGCTATTTTTTTACGCTCTTCCGAAGTGAGTAAGGCAAGTGCCCTTGCCATTAGCATCGGATTTTTAGGTGCTTTCCAAATAGCCAACATGGCCACCTGTAACAAAACGTGTTCAGTTTTTTCTTTATATGCAAATTCTGGCGCTGCTACATTGGGTACAACGGTCAAACGCTCATTCGGAACACCCCACGAACTGTTCAATACGGCTGATAGTTGTGCAGAAACAGGCATAATCATTTTTATTGCCGACTGATTAAGCCAACGGGTTACTCGCATTTTTTCCTGCAGCAATGCGTCACCGGAGTAAGTTTGTTGAAGCCCATAGTGATAAAAAGAACTGTGCTCAGTCAAAACGATTGGAATGGAGCTTAGTTCTCTAAGAGTGGTAATTACTTCGGTGATGGGGGTGCGGACGTTTACATGGCAAACATGAACGGGATGTTGTGCGCTAACTTCCTTTATAAGCTTTCGATAGGCCGACCTGCAAAGAAGATTAAACAGCCCGAAGCGCCTCACTGGAGAATAGATTTTTACGAAGTATAATTGCGTAGAATGACGGTGTTCTTGTTTTATTTCAATTTTGAATGGAAGGTGGTTGTTGCTTTTAATGAACTCTACATATATGTATGATACTTGGTGTAGTGTTGAAATAGCATAGGCATGTTCCTTGATAAAGTCACCAAACGGATCACACCAACCAGCTATAAAAAGAACATGCTTCAATTAAATAAGCCTTTCAAACGATTTACAATTCTTTTGTGAAGCGGCGGAATCGGCGGAATGACTTCCGGGTAATTTTTTTCAATCCGCTTCCTCAACACAATGGCCTGATGATCACCATTCTCTAACCAAATGGTATAAGTGGTTAAAAAGTGAATATACAAACCATGAGGATAGGTAACTTGGCAAATATGATCGGTGTGCAAGGATTGATCAATAATCTGCAAAAGTTCCGGAGTGTTTTTATGAGCCCATTCCATGTAAAGCGGATTAGGGATATGAATAAATATATAACCATCTGCCTTCAATAGACTGGCTAACTTTTCAAATAAACGGTTATGTTGCTCCATCGGAATGTGCTCCAATACATCCGGCAAAACGATCAAATCAAATTTTTCATGAATGGATAGAGGAAGGATATCCCCCACCAAGTAATTGATGTTGTTATGTGCACGCAAATTACCCTTGGCAAGCTCAATACTTTTTGGACTAATGTCATTAATGGTCAATTTTCCATCCTTAAGCTCTGGTGCCAATAGGGAAGTAAAAGTACCAATACCACAGCCAATTTCTAGTACGGACCAATGGCTTTGCAAACCAAATTTTTTGAGCCATCCCAAAATGGTGTGGTGGCGTTTATTAACGCCAATCTCCTTTTGTTGAGTGGTATACTGGTCATAAAATTCACTTACTTCTGACATAATTGATGGAGTGGATTGCTATAAACAACAAAAGTACTTAATTAGAGATTATCTTCCATGAAGACAAGCCATTACTATGAAAGGTACTTGCCACTAAATTTATGGATAACAGCACGTACGTCATTGCCTTTTAGGAAGAAGGTATCCCTTATGTTCAATTTAAAACGTACAGTGACAAACCAAACAATCATAATGGTGGCCATCGTATAGGAAATGGTGGTAGCAATGCTGGCGCCAATCATGCCGTGTTTTGGAATCAAGAGCAAATCCAACGTAATAGTAAATACAAAACTCACAATTGTAACAATCAGATTATAATGCAATTTATTCTTCACATAGATATACGTCGCAAACACCTTCGTAATACACGACATCACAATGCCAAATGCCATGATGCGAAAAGGCACTACCGAACGGGAGAAATCAGCACCATAAATCGGAAAAATATAACCTGCAAAAACAAAAAACACAGTCACCCCTATTAAAATCACCGTAAAATTAAGCCGCGAATAAAACTTAAAATGCGACATGTTGGTGGGATTGTCTTCCGCCGCTAAAAAGGGAATCAATACGGTTAAAATGGGATTGGTAATTCTCCAAAACATCTGTCCAAAACCCACCGCCTGCGCATAATAACCCAACTCCTGCGACCCCTTGTAGTGCTCCAAAATCCAGTAATCCATCCGGTAGGTTAGAAAACTTAAAATCTGCGATAAATGACCAATGGAGATAAAAATGAAAAGCGGCCGAATGTCCGTCTTAAAATCAAACCGAAACACCGGCCTCACCCGTATGTGCTTGCGGTAGAGATAAAGCCACACCACGACGTTGAGCAGGTAAACCACCAACGTTATGGCTAAAATGGTATTGATGTCAATGGCTGCAGGATTTTGAAGTGCTATGAAAAAACAAGCGCCATACACCAACAGGTTCACCGAGGAGTTGATAATCGCCACCGTATTGATGATGCGGAACATCGATTTCCCCTGAAAAATGGAACTAAGCACCTGGTTGGTCATGATAAACAACAAGGCCAAAAACAAAAAGGCATAGTGGAAAAGGTGGTCGTGGGGACCAGGAAACAACAGTCCGTTAAACGCAAATAGTTTTAAAAGGCCGAAAATCGCCAACAAAGCCAACATGCTAAAGGCGGTGGTGAGGATGCCAATGCCTAATAATTTTTCAAGGGCTATCTTCCGGTTAGCCACATAATAAACAATGGCAGAGGTTATCATGAAGCCAAGGAACTGCGATAACAATTCCGTATCCGCCGTAAAGATGGCATACGCCCCCCGCCCCTCGGCTTTTATGGCCTTGGTAATAAAGTAATTGATGAAGAGCCCCATGATCATGGTGGGACCCTGCGTGAAAAACGTGAAAAATATGTTCCTGTTTAAAGACAATTGTTTGTTGACCGACTGCATTGCGCCGGCTAGCACTTTTGGGTAACGGTAAAACAATGATACAATAATTGCGCACACCCCTCCTCCAACATCAACAATTGATATTGACAACCATCGGTTAGTGACATCCTTTGTGTCGTGAAATGCACCCTAACCGACCACTTCAACCCCACCTCCAATGACGAACACACCCCTCCTTCTGTAACTCCCTTTGCCCAAAATTCATGCGAAAGGGTTGACTCAACCACTTTTAATGGCCACCCTTCAAAAACCCAACAATACCCATCTTATTGATTTTCAGATTAATGAAAAAAATAACACAGGCTCCTTTTGCCTCCAAGGTGTTAAAGCAAGTTAATAATCGGGGAATTCCTATCTTTGGCATACTTCGTGAATTAACACACACAGAACACATTATTATGAAAACAACTCGTTTATTTATCCTGCCAGTAGCCGCTCTGTTGATGGTTACTAGTTGTAAGTCGAAAAAGACGCCCACTGTTGCACAACAAACTGGCGCGCAAGAAATCACCGTACCTTTTAGCTCAAAGGAATACCGTAGCGACGAAAACACCTTCCGTGCTAAACAAAGTGGTAAATCCCCAGACCTTGCTACAGCTAAGAAAATTGCTTTCCAAAACGCGCGTGCTGAAATGGCGGCTAACATCCAAGCAACCATCAAACGTGTAACCGATCAGTATACCAACCAACGTACTGTTGGCAACGCTCAAGAATTCGAAAATAAATTCGAAGAGTTAGCCCGCGAGGTAGTGAACATGCAATTGAGCAATGTAAAGGAAATCGGAGAGAAAATCTTCCGCGAACCAGATAACAGCTACACTTACTGGATTGCTATCGAAGCCAGCAAGAAAGAAGTATTCGAAAAAATGGATGCTAAGATTTCAGCGGATGCGAAATTGAAACTTGACTACGATAAAATGAAGTTTCAACAAATCTTCGACGAAGAAATGAAGAAGCTCGCTGCTGAACAAGGCAACTAATATTAACCACCTTCAGAAAGAGCATCTTGTATAAAGATGCTCTTTTTTTTACCATGAAATCGTCCACATTCATCCTCTCCTGCGCCCTCGCCGCATTGCTCCTCCTGGCGCAATGTAGCGGCTCACGCAAGTATTTCAAGGCCGGCGAACGCCTCGAAAAAAAGGGATTGGTCAACGAAGCCGCAGCCTTCTACCTCGAAGCACTGCAACGCAAACCGTCGAATGTGGATGCACGCATTCGCTTGCGTGAAACGGGACAAAAATACGTGTCCTCCCTTGCCACCGATTTTTTCAGACGCTTCAATACTCAGGATTATGAAACGGCGTTGTCGACTTATGAAAAACTAAAACAGTTTCACGAGACGTCCCGTTTATTGAATGTCAACTTTGAATACCCCAAGGCCTACGACGATGATTACAAGGAAGCCATGGCAGCCTATGTTTCGTCAAACTACAACAAGGCTAAACTGCTGATCACCCAACGCAAATACCAAGAAGCGCTGCCTTATGTGCGCAATGTAACCCGCTACAACAGCGAGTACCTCAACATTAAACTCCTGCAAGATGTGGCCATTTGTGAACCGTTGTACCAATCGGCCATCAATGCCATTGAAATGAAGAACTACTCCCTTGCTCAACAACACATCAGTGGCATCGTTAAACAAAACGAATCGTATAAAGATACCCGCGATTTGGCTGAAATGGTCAATGCTCAACTGGAACGCTCCGTTCTGCTTTTTAATCCACAGTCGGGCGACGCCCGCGAGCGCAACATCGAAGGTAATTTGTACAACACCTTCAACGACTATATTATTAGCAAAACAAAACTAAAAGTGATTAATAACAGTCCCTTTCAAAACGCCAATACCAACGTCATCAATGGCGACTATGAATTGCTAGCTGCTATCAAAAAAGCCACAGGGGCCGACCTGTTTTATATTTTTGACGTGTACGGCATCAGCGAGCAAAATTCTGGCGAATCACGTAACAGCGGAAGGGCGTATTACGAAGTGAAAATTAAAAAGGACTCTGTGACCACTATTACAGAGTACAAGCCGGTGGATTATGTGAATGTCTTTGCTGATCGCTTTTATGGCTATACGTTCATGTACAAAATCATCAATGCAAAAACCAATCAAGTCGTCACTTCCAAATCGCAAGCCCTTCAATCGTCCGACGCCATCGACTACAACGCCTTTTCTGGTCGCCTCAATCCCAATGTCGCCACCACCTTTCCTTATAACCCAGCAGAAGATGGTAAACGCAATGTGGACCTCAATCAATGGCGCAACAAATTCAACAATAAAAAAACATTGTCCTCTATGGAGACCTTACTCAACAATGTCTACCAAAGCAATATAAAAATCATGCAGGGCACAGTTAGTTTCTTAAAATGAGAAATTGGATTTACATACTCGTTGTGGTGCTTTTTGCGGCTTGTAATAGCAGTAAAAACGTGACCAACGCTCCAACTGCGCCTGAAAAGCCTGCCCCGCTATGGGTCAGCAGTCGCCCGAATGGGGGATTTAAATTTGTGGGCATCGGTTTTGCTGAGAAAAAACCTGGCTCCAATTACCAACTCGAAGCAAAGAAAAATGCGCTGTTTGATTTGGTATCCGAGATTAAAGTGGACATCAATTCAAACTCCCTCCTCTACACGGTACAAAACAATAACACGTTTAACGAGAACTTCACCTCCCTCATTCAATTATCAAATACCGATAATATTGAAGGGTACCAAATGATTGACTCGTACGAAAACGAAAAACAGTATTGGGTGTATTATCAATTGGACAAAGCGGAATACGCCCAACAAAAAGAAAAAAAGAAACTGCAAACCATCAATGCGGCCTCTGCATTGATATTATCGGCCTTTGCAGATGAAAAAGCAAACGACTTTACCTCCGCCCTGCGCAAACGCATTCAGGCCTTCGGTACCCTTTCGCCCTACCTCAACGACGAAGTGGTATTCGACCCTAAACTCACCGGCGGTGTGGCTACCGTGTTTGAACTAACAGCACTCATTCAAAAACAATTGCAAGCTATTCAAGTGGTCACAACTGCTCAAACACCCACCGTTAAAGCGTTTCAAGCCACCTATGCACCCATTTCCTACTACCTTACTTTTGATGGAAAACAAAAACTCTATGGTTTTCCATTCGCCGTGTCAAGCGAAGATGATAAAATGGTGGTCGGTGAAATGGCCCGCACCGATGCCAATGGACTCCTCTCTGTGAAACTCAACAAGGCCGAAGCCGTGAACCAATTGTTTTCTTTTGACCTCAATCCCGATATCCGACAACTCATGGGCAACGATTCCATTGGTATGGCCGGTATCAAAATACTGAACCGCTTCATTCAAACGCCCTCCCTAAAGGTACAGGTCTATGTTTCGGCCATCACACTTTACTTGAATGCCAAAGAAAACAATCTGGGGAAACCAACAGGTGGCAATACCATTGAACGGTTCATCCGCGAAAAACTGGCGTCTCAAGAATTTCAATTCGTATCCAATCCGCAAGACGCCGACTACTTAATCGATTGCAACGCCGATGTTGTTGAAGATTTGAGCAGTAACGCCTTGAAACGAAATTTCGACCTGACATTGGCTGAACTGCGCATCAATCTCAATCTCAAAAACAAGTCAGGCGACCCCCTTTACGCCAATGCAGTGAATGAAATTTATGGCTATGGCGGCACACTCGAGTCGGCGGGTATCAACGCCTACAGCAGTCCCAAATTCAAAGCCAAACTCAGCGAAGCCGTTTTCTTTCTTAAACGTAAAATCGTGGTTTACTAAGCGCGTGCGGAGTGATGCAAGTGCCTCTCCATGCGGCTCTATGCGTAGCGTGGTAGTTGCCCTCAACACAACTGCTTTTTTAAAGTTGGCCGTACCGCCGAAGCCATCGGGTGCTCTTGCCATGAACTCACCTGGCGGTTAAGGGGAACAGCAACCTTAAGCTTGTGTTGAGGAAAAAGCACACCAATGATCCAGAAAACTTGGAGTAACCCCATCGTTAACCACAACGTACTTTTTTGATAGTCTGCTTCACGTCAACGTGCGCCAACGGCTAACAAGCACCCTACGGCCGAAACACGGGCCCAAGCGCCCAAAAAGAAAGCAGGAGCAAGCCGCCTTTTTTGACACTGCGCCCCCCTCTCGTTAATAACCCGTCCCCTTTATTCACACCTCAGCCCACCGCATTAATTATATTTGCACTCTTAAACCGTTCGATTTTTACATGGCAGAGGATACTTCAGAGCATAACGGAGAAAACAATCACAACGAAGTTGATAACATCACCCACGTGAGTGGCATGTTTAAAAACTGGTTCATCGATTACGCTTCCTACGTAATCCTTGAAAGGGCTGTGCCCGCTATCGACGATGGCTTGAAACCGGTTCAACGCCGCATCCTACATAGCATGTGGGAACTGGAAGATGGTCGCTATAACAAAGTGGCTAACCTCATCGGTAATACCATGAAATACCACCCACATGGCGATGCGTCAATTACCGACGCATTGGTAGCGATGGGACAAAAAGATCTACTCATCGATACGCAAGGGAACTGGGGTAATATTCTTACTGGCGACTCCGCTGCGGCTGCTCGTTACATCGAAGCACGCCTCTCGAAATTTGCCCAAGAAGTGGTCTTTAACCCCAAAACCACCGAATGGGGGATTAGCTACGACGGACGCAACCGCGAACCGCTAAAATTACCAGTGAAATTCCCCCTACTACTCGCTCAAGGGGTAGAAGGAATTGCTGTGGGACTGGCTTCTAAAATCCTCCCCCACAACTTCAACGAACTCATCGACGCCTCTATTCAAATCCTAAAAGGGAAGAAGGTGGCCATCTACCCCGATTTTCCAACGGGTGGCATTGCCGACTTTAGCGACTACAAAGACGGATTACGCGGCGGCCGCATAAAAGTACGCGCACGTATCAAGGAACTAAATAACAAAACACTTGTTATTTCGGAAATTCCCTTTGGCACCACCACCGGCTCTCTCATCGATTCCATTTTGGCGGCTAACGACAAAGGGAAAATCAAGGTCAAAAAGGTAGAAGACAATACCGCTGAACAGGTAGAAATTCTGGTGCACCTGCAACCCGGTATCTCTGCTGATAAAACCATCGATGCGCTCTATGCCTTCACCAATTGTGAAATGAGCATATCGCCGAATGCTTGCGTCATCGAAAACGAACGACCATTGTTTTTGGGGGTGAGCGAAATTCTCCGCCGCTCGGCGAACCGCACACTCGAATTATTAAAGAAAGAACTTGAAATCGAACTCAGCGAACTCCAAGAAAAATGGCACTTCGCTTCCCTCGAAAAAATATTCATCCGCGAGGAAATGTACATTGACTTTAAAAAGTACTCCACCCGCGAAACATTGTACGAATACCTCTACGACCGCTTTAAACCGCACCGTAAAAAATTATTGCGCGATATTGTAGACGATGACCTACAACGCCTCACCCAAATTCCAATGATCCGCATCACCCGCTTCGATACCGCCAAGGCCGAAGCGCACATGAAGGAATTGGATGAAAAAATTGAAGTGGCCAAACACCACCTCGCTAATCTGGTAGAATACGCTATCGAGTATTTCAAAAACCTTAAAAAGAAATACGGAGCGGGACGCGAACGCAAAACTGAAACCAAACAACTCGAAACCATTGTGGCCACCCAAGTGGTCATGGCCAACACGAAACTCTTCGTCAACCGCGCCGAAGGCTTTGTGGGCAGTGGATTGAAAAAGGACGAATTCGTGTGCGATTGCTCCGATATCGACGACATCATCGCTTTTACAAAAGAAGGTATCATGAAAGTGTTCAAGGCCTCCGATAAAGTATTTGTGGGCAAGGACATTATTCACGTGGCCGTGTTCCGCAAAAACGACGAACGCACCACTTACAACATGATTTACCGCGACGGTCCAAAAGGCATCACGTTCATGAAACGGTTCAACGTCACCGGCGTGACCCGCGATAAAGAATACCACCTCACCAAGGGCACCCCTGGCTCTCAAGTATATTGGTTTACGGCCAACCCCAATGGCGAAAGCGAAAAGGTAATCGTGAACCTACGCGCTGTAGCTGGCTTACGCAAACTTAATATTGATGTAGACTTTGCTGATATGGAAGTGAAGGCCCGCAGTGCCGTGGGCAATATTGTTACCAAGTACACTGTTAACAAAGTAACACTCAAGGAAAAAGGTGCCTCTACCCTCGATGCTGAGGACTACTGGTTCGATGAAGCCACGCACCGCCTCAACAAGGAAGAAAAAGGCAGTTACCTTGGTAAGTTTGGGGGCGATGATAAAATCATGACCATCACCGCCAGTGGGCAGTACCGTTTGTACACCTACGATTTACTCAATCACTTTGATGACGACATCATCATGATTGAGAAATATTATCCCGAACAAACACTCACCTGCGTGTATTACGACGGTGCTGGCAAAACCTACTTCACCAAACGTTTCCAGCCAGAGAACACGATGACCAAAACCTTGTTGGTAACCGAACACCCCGAATCGCGCATTGAACTGATTACTTCGCAAATCAACCCGGTTATTGAAGTGTCGTTTGCAAAGGAAAAAGGAAAGGACCTTCCGATGGAGGTGATTAAAATGACCGAGTTTGTACCATCAGCCAACATGAAGGCCAAGGGCAAACGCCTCACCACCTTTAAAGTGAAAGAAATCAATTTACGCGAACCTGAAGAAATTAAACAAGCGCGCAAATTCCTGCAGAAGTCTGAGGACGAAAAAACAGGCCTCTCTCCCATGGAACTACACCGCAGGGCCATGGAAAAATTGAGCCGCGATAACGCCCAAAGCTTTAAAGATGGCGACGGACAAATTACGTTTGATTTCTAAAAACGAATAGCATGGTAAGGGGGGACAAACATCTCCCCTTATTTTTCAGCTTACACTGCCGATGAAACACTGAAAAACAAAGATGTGTTTAAAGGCTTCTACCCTTTTTGAAACATTCGTGTAAGTACTATGATTTGGGCGCCAATTCCGGCTTTCCACTGCAATTCTACTCGCGACCAGCACAATTTGTAAGCCTTCGGGCGCTCATTCCAATTGCGTCCTCGGCTAACAAATTGTACGCCGGTCGCTTCGTAAAATTTCCGTTGCAATCCGGCGCGCGCGTTTGTCACCCTGAAGCAAAAGGGTATTGTAAAATAGAGGTCAACGACCCTTTCTGCTGAAGGGGAGCAAACGGGCCCATTGCCTTTCTTGACCGTATCAAACTTCAAATTGAAAATTAAAAATTGAGAGTTGAGAGTTGAGAGTTGAAAGTTGAGAATTGAGGCGTTGACGTTCATTTACGTATGAATGGTTAATGGTAAATTGTAAATGGTGAATGACGCAAACGCTGCATGCGCCAAACGCCCCCGCTGAAAGTCATCCTGAAGGCGCATTGGGTAATTTGGTTCGGCGCCTGAAGGAGCCGCCTCCCGCATTTTCTGCGGGAAGTAGTGTATTGACCATAAAGCTTATGTTCTGAGCGGG
>CANGWA010000045.1 GCA_947457335.1 Sphingobacteriaceae bacterium | reverse complement strand
TTGTAGCGCTAGCCATAGTATATGGCGCTTCTTTAGAATGGATGCAAGCCAATTGGTTCAGCCACCGTAGTGCGGATGTGCTGGATATAGCAGCTAACTCAACCGGTTGTGCAATAACTTGGCTGCTTCGATTTAAAATAGAAAATTGGCGTAGTCGCGCCTTATAAACTCACGTAGTACAAGCCTCAAGTGAACAGGCAATTACGCCGTTGTTAGCGCGGCCGATAAACCGGAGTTTGTTTTTTTGGATTGGGTTTTTTCGACTCGGGCATGTCGGCCTTATCACTCCGTATATCGATATTGGCTACAAACACCCACCGATCGCTTTTTTGTTCGAGTCCATCGAATTCTGCATCTGGCCCATAAAACTGATATTGCCCTTCTAACACATCGCCGCGTTCACGCGGGGCTAAATGTGAAAACACAATTTGCCCGGTGCGCTCAATGTACTTAACACTCATGGTAATGTCTGAGCTGTATTCAAACATCATGCGCTTGACTGCTTTTTTAGGAATGTCAAAAACATCCTTACCGAAAACGGGACTACCATCTTCCTTAAAGTAGAGCACATCAATAAATTTGCGTTGAGTGAGTTTGTCGTTGCCATCCCAGCCAATCAAGGTGATGTAACCATCGCACACAACCATTTGCACATACAACATGCCAAACCATTTATCGGCGGTGCCAACGTGTGTCTCCGGATTTTTGATAATGGGCGATTTATCCAACAACCGGTAAACACTGTACTCGTCCTGGTACTTGTTTCTAAATAGTCCTTTCTTCACCAGAATTTTGTTGGTAACGAGAATGAATCCGAAATACAATTGTGTACCATCGTCCTTAGGAATGTTCCACGTAATCACCCGCAGGCGACTCTGCGGAGAGGTGAGTATGGCCACATCCGTGAGTCCATCAAACCGGTAAGTCAACGCTTCCGGTAGGTCCACAATCTTTTCCCATTGTTCTAAAAAGGCCCTATTGGCTTCTAGGCGTTCTTTTTCAGTACGGCTATAAAAGACTTTTTTTTGCAGGTCCCTGAGTTGCTGATACGTTTCACCAAAAAGTTGTCCGAGGGAATCTTGTTGCTCTTGAGCAGCAACCGTTAGACATAAAAAAGAAAACAGGTATGTGATGAATTTGCGCACTAAATTTGCTAACCGTGTTGACAAAGATACGATACAGAATCAAGCCCCTTGGTCTCCCTTTAACGTGGTGGATGAGCATTGTGTTGTGGATAACCTTGGTTTTAGGTTCTTTTAACCCGGGATTATGGATTTACCTGATGCGGCAGTGCGTGGGTCAGGTGGATTTGTGGTGCCGCACCATTCCTGTAGAACGTTACCGGCCCAGCGATTCCACCTTACAGCGCCAGTTGCAGCTGGTAGTGGCGGTAAAGCGGTTTGCAGAAGATTCGCTGGGGTTTCATCCCTCAGGCAGTTATACCACCCTTGATACTGTGCCTGGTCCTGTACAATGGGTAGTCACAGCCAGTGAACCCGATCGCTTACAGCCCGTTACGTGGTGGTACCCTGTTATTGGACGAGCGGGATACAGAGGTTATTTTGAGCAGTACCGGGCTATTCAGATGGCTCAAAAGTTAAGGCAACAAGGCTACGATGTGCAGCTGGGAACCGTAACCGCTTGGAGTACCTTGGGCTATTTCAACGATCCTCTTTTGTTGAACATGCTCAAAAAACCGAAGGGCGAACTGGCCGATGTGTTGTTTCACGAATTGTTTCATGGCACCTGTTTTGTGAAAGGATCAACCGATTTAAGTGAAAACCTAGCCGCTTTTGTTGCCGAAAAAGCCACTTGCCGCTTTTTTAGGGGAGATACAATAGTCCTAAATCCATATTTAAGGGCATTGCGGGAGGAGGCGCAGGTGCGGCGCTTCATGCGAACCGTTTTTAATCGTTTTAAGCAGTTGTACGATACCGTTGCACCCAACCGGTATTACGCTGCAAAACGAAAATTATTGAGTGAAACCGCCTATCGCATACGGCAGAACACAGCTTTCAGTGAGCGAAGAAAAGCACAGTTGGTAAAATCGCTGCTTTCCGCGCAGAATGCATGGTTGACGGCATTTGCCCAATACCACAATTTGCACGATAGCCTCGATTTTGCATTTAACAATATTTATCAGGGTAACCTTAAAAAAATGGTACAGGATTTGAGTCGTAGATAACGCATTTACTAATTTTGATAGCTTTGTAAGCCCTAAAAATGCCTGCCTCAAATCCACATACCTTTCAACCGGCCCGCTGGCTAGTGCTGCTTTCCTTTTTGGTAGGGGCTTTCCGCTTGCAGTCCCAAGGGTACGATTTGAAATTCCAGCTCAACGGATTAACGGATAGTACGGTTTACCTGGCGCGTTATTTTTTTGATCAAGTGCCCATTGTGGATAGCAGTGTGCACATCAAGCATGGGGCTATACGGTTCAAAGGCTCAACGGCTCTGGAATCAGGGGTGTACATAGTGGCCAATCAACAACGCAATTCGTTTTATCTGCAATTTATTATCGATGGCAATCAAAAGTTCACGGTCACGGCTGATGTCAAGGACATGTCCAAGACCTTGAAATCGGACGACGCCGTCAACAATGGTTATTACAGTTACATCCGTTACCTCAATGCCAAGAACGCTGAATTGTACTCTGTGCGCGAAAAATTCAAAGGAAGGAAGGATAGTGCGCAAATGGTGTTAAAGGAGCACACGCGATTGGATAACGAAATAAAAGCCTACGAGAAAAACTACATTGACAAAAACAGCAGCAGTTTTGTTTCAGGGATGCTGAAGATCAAGCGCGAGCATTATCCCACCGCTGTGCCGAAGGCCTCCAACGGTCGCCCCGACAGCGTTTATCAGTATTTCTATTACCGTGATCATTATTTCGATGAAATCAATTTCAAGGACGATCGCCTGCTCAATACCCCCTTTTTTGCTGAGAAAATCAAGGCGTATTTTGATGGCATCGTGCCGCAACAACCTGACAGCGTGATCAAGGATTTTGACAACATGATGCGCCGTTGCACCCCTGGATCCACCTTATTCAATACATTAATCGGCCATTTTACCTATCAGTTCGAGACCAATAAGGAGATGATTTTCGACCAAAATGGTAAATCGCAATCTTTTGAAAAAGTGTTTGTGCACCTCTGCGAAAACTACATTGTCAATGGAAAAACAGGTGGTTATTACGATGCGGAGACCATTGTTAAGATTAAGGAACGCATTGCTATTACAAAGAATTTATTACCGGGCTCACGTCTGCCCGAGTTTTATGGTATTGACACGGCCAACGGTGCCAAAGTGCTAAAGATGGGTTTTGATACAGCGCGCACCAGCGAGGCCGCTACTGAACTTTACCGCAGGCACCAGTCAACCATTGTGCAAATGCTGCGACCGCTGACCATGACCCGCGCCAAGTACGTGGTAGTGGTGTTTTGGGCCGCCGACTGCGGGCATTGCAAAACGGCTGTACCGCTGCTGAGCAAGGAAATTAGGAAGCTTCAAACTTCTGTGGATGTGAAAGTGGTTGCTGTTCAAACTAAGGAGGAATTATACAACGACTGGAAGAAATTCATTGTGGAGAACCAACTCGATAATTTCTACCATCTTTTTGACCCCATTCATATCAATAATCTGAAAGAAAAGTTTGATATTACCGCCACGCCAGTCATTTACCTGTTAGACCAGGATTACCGAATACTGGCAAAGAAAATTGAAGAAACAGCCGTTGCTGATATCATTCAACGATTAGAAGAAATAGATAAAAACAGAAAAAAACAATAACAATTCTATGAGAAAGTTAACCCTCTTATTCGCTACCCTGCTCCTGGCCGGTACCTCTCTGCGCGCACAGGGCTACGACATCCGTATCAACCTTAAAGGATGTAAGGATACGATGGTGTTTTTAGTCAAGTACACCTTCGATCAACAGTACATTTCCGATACGGCTAAGAATGTGAAAAACGGACAAATCGTTTTCAAAGGCAAGAAAGACCTGGACAAAGGCGTGTACACCGTGGTGAGTCAAGAAAAAACAGTGTATTTCGATTTCTTTATCAACGAATGCCAAAACATGACCATGTCGTCGGAAGTAGGCGATGTAATGGGACAAATTAAGGCACCTAATTGCAAGGAAAACGAGCAGTTCTTCTCGTATATCCGATATATCACCGGAAAGAATCAGGATTTCAATAAAACCCGTGAGAAAACCAAGGGCATGAGCAAGGAAGATTCAACCAAGTTCATGAACGAAAAAATCAAACAACTGAACGATGAAGTGAAGAAGTACGAAGTAGATTTCATGGCGAAAGTGAAGGGCAGCTACTTGTACGATGTGCTCAACCTCAAAACAGAGAAAGAGTGGGGCAAAGTGCCAAAAAACAAAGCCGACACCATTGAGCAATATTATTATTATAAAAACCACTTTTTCGACGGTATCGATTTTAAAGACGATCGCATTGCACGCACACCGTTCTTTGACGACCGCGTGAAAAAGTATTTTGAAAGCGTTATCCTCATGCACCCTGATACCGTGATTGCTGAGATTGACAAAGTCATGGCCAAGACAGGTGACTGCAATTTGATTTATAAGTTATTACTTGGACATTTTACCTACAAGTACGAACAAAGCAAAATAATGGGCTTTGATAAAGTTTTTGTGCATTTGTGTGATCGCTACATCACCAGTGGTGGTGCTTGTGGTGTTTACGATGCCGAAACAATTAAGAAAATTAAGGACCGTGCCGACATCATGCGCAATTTGCTACTCGATGCCAAGGTGAAAGAACTGTATGTGATTGATACCGCAGATGGCCGCAAGGTGCGCAAAATGGGCTTCGATACAGCTACCACCAGCAAGAGCATTACCGATTTGTATTACAAAAACATCAACGCTTTAACGCCTATGTTTAAAACCCTCTATGGTGTGAATGCAAAATACACGGTGCTGGTGTTTTGGGCAGTCGATTGTGGTCACTGTCAAACAGAGATACCGAAGCTGAAAGAAGAACTCGATAAATTGAAAGGTAAAATCGATTTCAAAGTGGTGGCTGTACAAACAAAGGACGACTTGTACGACAATTGGAGGAAATTCATTGTGGAGAAAAAACTCACCGACTTCCTGCACTACTACGATCCAATTCACTTGAATAATTTGAAAGAAAACTTCGACATCTATTCTACTCCAGTCATCTATATTTTAGATAAAGACAAGCGCATCAAAGCCAAACGCCTTAGCGCTGAACAAGTGGCGGAAATGCTCAAAACCCTCGAAACCATTGAGAAAGAGCAGAAGAAACAACAATAAGAATGAATCACTAAGAAAGCCGCCCTAAGTAAGGCGGCTTTTTTTATCGGCATAAGGCGATAATTTACTTCTGCATAACAGGGATTATTCGCGGTCGAAGAATGGATCGAACGCAGCCAAATGCGCTATTACACTAGCTTCGTCTTCACCGAATTACAACTGTGTTAGCGCGAACTTCAAAGTGACTCTTGCTTTATTACAACCAATAGACATTTAGTCCACCTGTTATTGCAATACCAAGCGCAACTGTTGTGTGCCCTTTTCGCTTTTTACAGTTAGGCTATAAACACCTTTTGGTAAATGACGGAGGTCAATGTCCTGCTCTTCGTTCTCAAAGGTTGATGCCATGACCATTTCACCAAGAAGGTTGTATATATAGACTTGCTTGATGCCTCCGGTTGAAAAAGCGAAATGCAGATAACCACTGCTTGGATTCGGGAATACAGTTACGAGTGGATTTGCAGCCATGGCTTCTGAAATCTGACCACAGATACGTACTTGTTGGGTGTAGCTGCGTGTAGCTGAACAATTATTGCTGTCAGTTCCAATAACGGTGTAAATTGTGGTGGAACTAGGCGTAACAACGATTGAATTTGTTGCAGCACCATTGTTCCAGCTGTAGGTGGATGCGCCGTTGGCTTGCAGCGTTACGGCTTCACCCGCACAAATGGTTGGCATGTTAGCTACCACAGTAATAGTTGGTAATGGACTCACGAATACCGTAGCAACGCGGGTGCTTAAACAATTGGTGCTTAATGTAGAGGTGAGAGCGATTAAGGTGTAGGTAGTGGTATTGAGTGGACTCACTGAAAATTGACCTGAGCTGCCCACAGGAAAACTGTTCCACGAATAAGTGCTCGCTCCACTGGCGGTTAATGTAAAGCTTTTGCCATTACAAATACTGGCCGTTGAAGTGTAAACGATGGTTGGAATAATAACGGCTAGACCCACCGTAGTGCCTGCCGCACAGCCATTGAGTGTGTTGGTGCCAATTACTGAATAAGTGGTGTTATTGGTTGTTGGCTTTAAGTATAAAGTGTTCAGTGTAGCTCCAGTGTTCCACAGATAGGTGTCGGCACCACTCGCATTGACCAATATACTATCACCAATACACATCACCGTTTTTGAAGCGACTACTACTAGGGTTGGTGAGGCCAGTACAATCACCGGAAAGTTGGCTGTAGAACTGCAGCCAATGGAATTGGTTGCAATGACGGTGTAGAGGGTGTTGGCTGTAGGACTAACGGAGGTGGAAGCTGTTGTAACGCCACTTGGTAACCAAGTGTAGGTGCCATTGGTGCCAGCACCACTAGCAATAACATTTGCGTTGGCGCCATTACAAATCGTAGCAACCGAATTGCTGAGCACAATGGTTGGGCGTGGTTGCGGGGCAATTTGAATGGTTGAATTAGCTACACAAGTTCCATTACTGGCTGTAACGGTGTAAACCGTTGTAGAAATAGGTGCAACAAGAATGGTAGTGCCTGTTTGTGAGCCGGGCATCCAGGTGAAACCAGTAACAGGGGCACTGGCGGTTAAGGCACAAGTGCTGCCTGAACAAACAAAGGTGTTGTTCACAGAGGTGCTTACTTGTAAAGGGGCTACAGTAATTGTATACACCGAATTACTAGTGCCACAACCATTGCTGGCTTGCAAGGTATATGCCGTGGTGGTGGTGGGAGTGAATGGTTGTCCGTTGGTAATGCCACCACTCCAAGTAAAGTTGGGGGCACCGCTTGCGGTGAAGCTGGTGCTCATGCCTGGACAAATAGTGCTTTGCGCCACAGCGACGCTTGGGTTTGGCACCGTTGAATTTACGGTGATTGCTATGGTTGAAACGGATACACAATTTAAAGAGTTGGTTGCAGTTAATGAGTAGGTCGTAGAAATAGTTGGCGCTAACGTAATAAGGGTGGACGTGCTATTGCCGTTGCTCCACGTGTAATTGCTCGTAGCATTGGTAGAAAGGGTTAGGCTATTTCCACTGCAAAGAAAGGTGCTAGGTGACGCGTTAATACTTGGTGAACTAGAACGCACCCTGCCGGTTACCCAATTGGAGGTGGTGCCTGAAAGTGTAAATGAATTTAAAGTGCCGGTATTAGTATTACCCGAATAGTCGGTAGCGGTGCTGTTGGTGTTAACAGCGTTAGGTATGCCTTCGTTAAGGCGGTAGTAAGCCACTAATCCTGATTGTGGCACACACACCTCCATGGTGTCCGCAGCAATTTGCGATTGCGTGCGGGCATAATTGTACACCTTAACTTCATCAATGGCGCCATTGAAATAATTGATGCCATCTACTCTTACGCCAATTCTAAAACCAACTGTACTGGTGGTGGTGAGTGTAGAATACCCAGTGAAATTACCTGAGAGTTCAAGTTGACCATTGATATAGAGAAAGACATTGGGACCTGAGCTAATGGCAGGGTCATAAACAGCACTTACATGGGTCCACATTCCTGTATTCACACTGGTAGTGCCAATAATGCCAACACCGCCCACTTCTATTCGTAATTTGCCGCCAATGGTATTGAGTGTAAAACGTGAACCGTTAACCGAGGTCGTTCCCCAATCGCAAATAACCATTTGTGTGGTAACCGTGCTGGTTGTTTTAATCCACGCATCTACAGTGCGTGCTTGGTTGTTCAACACCGGAGCGCCGTTGGTGGAAACATAATTGTTAACGCCGTTAAACGCTAATGCTACTTGCGCGATTGAACGCCAGTTCACTAACAACAAGGCGATGAAAAATGTGAAACGAGTAAGGTTTAATTTCATGCAGTCAAATTCTTAATTGCAAAAATAGAAAATTAAGGAAGGTGATTTTTCTTTTGTGCTTCTGAAGACCAATTTGGCTATGCATTGGAAGTGTACACTCCATATCCATGCAATGATTTTCTAGGTTTTATAGGAGGTTAGGCCAGCGTGTTTTCAGAATTTCATAAAATTGAAAAATGTCAGCTACTGATTCATGGCATTTTTTCTGTATCGTGTGAGAAAACGCAACGCGAGCAGTGGATGACTAGGCCGTAATGTGCGTGAGGGACACGCAAGGCTTGGTTCTTCTCGTTCCCCGCGCAAAAGGGTAAAGGTATTTTTTGGCAATGGCCCTTTTGCAGCGTGGGACGAGAAAACCGGAGCGAAGCGGAGCCTGAAGTGGCCCGACCCCCGCACAAATGGGCGAACACATTTTTAGTAAAAGACCCATTTGCTGCGGGGGACACGCCCAAATACCTTTAGAAAGAAACCTGTTGTTTACAGGTGAAGTCCGTCTGCCGATTAACGTTTTACAGCAAAATTCTTAAGAATATTTCTGCAATTAATAAACGGCAATCGTACCTTTATGTCGTATGAAAAATGCGTACATCATTGATGGGGTTCGTACCGCCATCGGAAATTTTGGTGGCACACTCTCAACCGTGCGCACCGACGATTTAGCCACCTTTGTGCTGGCACAATTAATGCAACGGCATCCAACGGTTGATTTTACACAAGTAGGTGATGTCATTCTTGGCTGCGCCAATCAAGCAGGTGAAGATAACCGCAACGTGGCCCGCATGGCTGCGTTGATGGCGGGATTACCCATCAGTGTGCCGGGTCAAACGGTTAACCGACTTTGTGCCAGTGGCCTCTCTGCGGCTATGGATGCAGCACGCCACATCATGATGGGCGACGAATCACTCATGATTGCTGGTGGAGTAGAAAACATGACCCGCGGTCCTCTCGTTATGAGCAAGGCCTCAGCTCCGTTTGGACGCGATCAACAACTCTTCGATAGTAGCTTCGGTTGGCGCTTTATCAACCCCATTATGAAGGATAAATTTGGTGTAGATGCGATGGGCGAGACCGCTGAAAACTTGGCGGACCTTTATAAAATTTCACGCGAAGACCAAGATCAATTTTCTCTCAACAGTCAGCGCAAAGCGGCAGCGGCTGTGGCATCGGGACGATTAGCGCAAGAGATAACCGCCATTAGCATTCCTCAAAGAAAGGGCGATCCAAAATTATTCGCGCACGATGAATTCGCAAAACCAGATACGACACTAGAAGGCTTGGCAAAACTTCGTCCTTCGTTTCGTAAAGAGGGCACCGTGACTGCTGGTAATGCCAGTGGATTAAACGACGGTGCTGCGGCGTTATTACTCGCAGGTGATGAAGCTGTAAAACAGTTCGGCCTGAAACCCCTCGCCCGCATTGTGTCTGGCGCCGCCGCTGGTGTAGAGCCGCGCATCATGGGTATTGGTCCCGTTCCAGCCTCTGAAAAAGCACTTAAAAAAGCAGGCCTCACCCTCAACGACATCGGTTTGATTGAACTCAACGAAGCCTTTGCAGCGCAAAGCTTGGCGTGCATTCGTGCATGGGGACTAGCCGATAACGACCCACGTATCAATGTAAACGGTGGTGCTATCGCTCTCGGACATCCCTTAGGGATGAGCGGGGCACGTATCTTGAATTCGGCAGCATTGGATTTGCATAAACACAATAAACAATATGCCTTGGTGACCATGTGTATTGGCGTAGGACAAGGTTACGCAGTGGTTATAGAACGTTGTTAACTTAAAATTACCACCATGATTAAAAATCTTTCACAACACGACTCCATCCTCAACCACTATGTGGCGGAACTGCGCGACACCGTGATACAGAAAGATCCGTTGCGCTTCAGAACCAATCTTGAACGAATGGGTGAAATCATGGGGTATGAAATTAGCAAAACACTTGCCTACACAGCTACTGAAACACAAACACCGTTGGGTATTGCAACCACGCAAACACTGAGTGCGCAACCTGTTATTGGTACCATCTTACGTGCCGGTGTGCCCATGCACCAAGGCTTGCTGCGCGTGTTCGACCGGGCTGAAAATGCCTTCATCAGCGCTTTTCGCAAACACCATAAAAACAATACGTTTGAAATTGTTTTAGAATACGCAGCTTGCCCACCACTCACCGATAAAACGCTCATCCTTTGTGACCCCATGTTGGCCACTGGTTCCTCACTTGTACTCGCTGTAAAAGCATTACTCGAAAAAGGAACGCCAACTCACGTGCATCTGGTTACCGCTATTGCAAGTGTTGAAGGACTGGCCTATGTTAAATCGCATTTGCCAATGTTAAATTACACCGTATGGTGCGCAGCGGTGGACGATGAGTTAACTGCTCAATCGTATATAGTACCAGGACTCGGTGATGCTGGCGACCTGGCTTATGGTCCGAAATTATGAAGTACACCTTTAAACCAATACCGCACGAAGAAACGCAACAATTGAGTCAATTGATGCGCGATTACCTTTCGGGACATGCGGCGTTGTCGGCGTTTTATAAATACACCCCCGATTTAAAAGGATTGAACCAGGCCATTACCGAAATGCAATGGCCGCTGGAGCTAAGACGAACGTTGACTTCAGCCATGCAGGCTCAAGCGGCACGCACCAACAACACGTCTGAACTTACACTCGAAAACATCGCCGCACTTGCAGAACCAAGCACGTATACCATTACAACGGGACATCAGTTGTGTGTGTTTTCAGGACCTGTATTTTTTATCTATAAAATTGCATCGGTTATTCATGCTTGCAAGCAATTGCAAGTGTTGCATCCGGACAAAAAATTTATTCCGGTTTTTTGGATGGCGTCTGAAGACCATGATTTACCAGAAGCCAATCATTTTTTCACCAATGAAAAAAGGTACCGGTGGAACACGCAGCAAACCGGCGCCTTGGGACGTATGTCAACCGAAGGCCTTTCTGAACTAGCCGATGAGTTGAGCAACGACTGGCAAGCGACCAGCTACGACGAGTGGCTCAAAGCTTTGTTTAAAGCCGCCTACGAGCAACATGCGCAATTAGCTGATGCCACCCGTTACTTGGTAAATGCCTTGTTCGGAAAAGAAGGCGTTGTGGTGTTTGATGGTGACGATGCTACGCTAAAGCAGTTGTTGGTAACGGTAATGGAAAAAGATTTGTTTGAGCAAGTGCCTTTCCAATCAGTTGAAGCCACGGTTGCTGAACTTGAAAAAGCAGGCTACCCTGCACAAGTAAAACCGCGCCCATCTAATTTCTTTTTATTGCGGACCAATCAACGTGTACGGATTGATAAAGTAGCAGATGGGTTTGTGTTGCAAGACGGATCGGAACATTTTAGTACCGAACAAATGCGCGACTTAATTCATGACCATCCAGAACAATTGAGTCCGAATGTGGTATTGCGCCCAATTTACCAGCAGCTCGTATTGCCCAACATAGCGTATGTTGGTGGTCCCGGAGAACTAGCCTATTGGTTAGAATTTAAAAACATGTTTGAACAGTTGCGCGTTCATCTTCCTGTATTGGTGCCACGAGCCTTTATGACGGTGGTACCTGAACGGGTGGAAGCCCGCATGAACAAAATGCAATTGCAATTAGCCGATGGGTTTAAAAAACCGTCGGACCTATTAGTGCGTTTACAAAAAGCAGCCGGCACTCAAATTTCGTTAGCTGAAGACGAAACCGATAGTGCTCGACTTTTTGAACGGTTAAAAGAAATAGCCACTCGTACCGACGCCACGTTGGTGCCGCACATTGAAGCGCGTGCCGTTCATTTTAATAAAACCTTGAAGAGCATTGAAAACAAGCTCAACAAGGCCATTCGCCGTAAGATGGAAACCGAGCAAAACTGGTTGCAGCAAATGCACGCCTGTTACCTTCCTGGTGAAACTCCGCAGGAGCGGCAGCTTAATTTCTCTGTGTTTGTGAGAGAGTACGGACCCAAATGGCTCAACACCATTGTTGAACACGCCGACCCGCTGCTCAATGCGCACGTGTTTGTGGTGGTGGGGAATTGATTGTTTGTATCCCACCGCTTCCTTACCTATCTTTGCATAAAATTTAGGTTGTGAAAAAGAACAAACGGTGGATATTCCTATTAATCATTGCCTTTCCTTCTACATTTTGGCTGATACTCGAAACCAGTACAATTAACTCACGCCGTTTGCCATTTTACGGACCGAAGCAGGTCGTGTCGGCAGGTGACACGCTGTTTTACACCTTGCCACAAAATGTCATCGATTTATCAGGCGGTAATGATAAAAAAGGATTTTCAAGAATTGCCATGGTAATGCTCAAAGAATACCGCGACGATTCCTACCGCATTGCCGGCTTGTGGGAGTACATTCAATATGAAAAGAACAAACTCAAAGATATTCCCGTTTATATTCTTGGCGAACGTGCCCTGTTTGAAACCGATACCAACATGAAGGCCTTGGGCCGAGTAGAAGGGGTGAATGTTTTGGCACAATCAACCGACACCTTAAAACAAGTTTCAGACGCCTTGTTCAAACACAAGCCCTATTACACGTTTCCGAGTTGCCTTGTTTTAATTGATGGCAACAACCACGTGCGCGGGTATTACGATGCGCGCTATGTAGCAGAAGTGAAACGCCTTACAGAAGAATACAAACATTTGCGCTTGCGTGAAGAAAAAAATCAAATGGTTAAAGACAATGAAATTACCAATAAGCATTAAAGCCGCCATAGCGCTATTGTTTTTGTTAGGCGCTTGCAAAAATCAACCGACCGAAAAATTAGTATTACCGGTGTATGGCGAAAAAACCAGCACCGGTACCGATACCGTTTACCACACTATCGGCAAGTTTGAATTTACCAACCAGTTTGGTGAAAAAGTGAACCGTGAAACGGTGCGCGGAAAAATTTATATCGCCGACTTTTTCTTTGCTACGTGTCAAAGTATTTGTCCGGTTATGAGCCGCCACATGAAGGATGTGCAAGCGGCATTCGCAGCCGACGATTCGGTATTAATGCTCTCACACACCGTTAATCCCATGCACGACACCGTAGAAGTGTTGCGCGCTTATGGCGAAAGCTACGGCGCCATCAAGGGCAAGTGGCACTTGCTCACCGGTTCCAAAAAAGAAATTTATGCCCTAGCAAAAAACGATTACCTCGTAAATGCCATAGAGGACGATGGCTCTGAAGAAGGCTTCCTACACAGCGAACTCATGCTCCTCATCGACACCAAGGGCCGCATCCGCGGCATGTACGACGGCACAGATAAAGCACAAGTCGCGCGGCTAATTGAAGATGTGAGAAAAGCAAAGCAAGAGAAGTCAAATTGAGAGTTGAGAATTGAAAATGGAGGCTTTACTGAGAATAATGCCTTTTTTGGCTTAAAAATTAGGAGTTGAATTTTTCAATTAGGTTTCTAAAAATTTAGTAGTATGTTAACAGAAGATACAAATGTTATTTTTAGAAAAAGACATTTGTATCTGTGGAAAAAGAAAGCATCATTAAGGTAAAGAGTTACGCGTTTGCATTAAAGACTGTAAGGTTAGGGCGATCTCTTCAAAAGTCAGAGAAAGAGTTTATTCTCACAACACAGCTCATTCGGTCGGCAACTTCAATCGGCTCAAATGTTGAAGAGTCATCACAAGCGCAAAGCAAGGCGGATTTCATACATAAACTCTCCATCGCACTGAAAGAAACCTTTGAAACACATTATTGGATACGTTTGATGAAAGACAGCGAAGTCATGAAAATTGAAGTGGCGGATGAACTTCTTGAAGATTGTACTGAGATTAAAAAAATATTGGTCGCCATCATTAATACGTCGAAACGTAATCGTTAACTCCCAACTCTCAATTTTCAACTCTCAACTCTCCACTCTCAACTCTCCATTCTCAACTCTCAACTCCCAACTCTCAACTCTCCATTCTCAACTCTCAACTCTCCATTCTCAACTCTCAACTCTCCATTCTCAACTCTCAACTCTCCATTCTCAACTCTCAACTCTCCATTCTCAA
>CANGWA010000044.1 GCA_947457335.1 Sphingobacteriaceae bacterium | reverse complement strand
TTCCAGATTATAATTATCCGCTACTGAATTGGCATCCGGATGGAAAACATCTATTGATTATTTACGAAAAGGCCGATCAAATTTATTTACACACCTATGATATCGAAACGAATGAGAAAATTATTCGACCGATTCCTGGTTTCACTCGAATCAATAGTGTGAGCTTAAGTCCAGATGGAAAAAAACTCTTAATGAGCGCCGTAAAAAGGGGTAAAGGACAGTCGGATATTTTCGTCTTTGGCGTGGCATCAGGCGCATTAGAACAATTGACGAATGATTGTTGGGACGATCTAAGTCCAGTATTTGTCAAGAATGCTAAACAAATTGTATTTGAGAGCAATCGTTTAACAGACACATTGAAGACCGACGATGGTGGATTCTTCAATCGGTTTAACCGTAACATGGATTTGTTAATGATGAATTATCCCCTTACCTCTAAGGCACTAGTGAGAGTGATTAGGACGCCCGACGTGGACGAAAAATGTCCCCAACCAGTAGGCAAGGATAAGATTTGTTTTTTAACGGATAAAAATGGTATTTATAACCGCGTGCTTGCAGAATTCGATAGTACTATCGCGTTTGTGGATACAACAGAACATTATCGGTATTTTTTCAAATCACAACCCATCAGTAATACTGATCGAACTATATTAACTCAAAACATTAGCGAGAGTGGCGATTTTTACACAGATCATATAAATGCAAACGGGCGTGATCTGTTACTTTTTGGAAAGTTGAATACACTACCATGCCCTGAGCCCATGAACTCCTGGTATAGGGGCTTTGTCAGTCCTGCCATCATAAATCCTGATGATTATCGCGATCTTCAAAATTCTGAGCAGGTGACACCGAAAAAACAAGACGGTCCTTCAAAAGGAATTGATTTTGAGAATTATTTACTCGAGGGAGAAAAGGCACCTGAGAGTGCAGTAAAAAGAGGAGATTCTACTAAGGTAACAAAGGGTAAAAATCCATTTGGCTTCCCTATACCAAGAAATTACTTCACTAGTTTCTATACAGATTATGTTGTTACCCAATTCGATAATTCCTTTTTAGCGAATAATTATCAAGTGTTTGCAGGAGGTGGAACTCCTATTTATTTGAATCCCGGTTTCAATCTATTGACACGAGTGGCGGTGAGTGATTTGTTCGAAGATCAGCGAATTGTCGGTGGGTTTAGATTCAATCCGGGACTAGACAATGAATTTATGTTATCATGGGAACAGCGCAAACGCATGTGGGATCATTCGGTTGTTTTTGATCGACAAACCTTTTCAAAAACTACAGGTGTTGTAGGTAATGGTGACCTTCTCACCAAGTTAACGACACATTCGGTACGCTATACAATAAAAAAGCCATTTAGTGTTGTTTCTTCTATACGCTTGTCAGCATTGTATCGAAATGACAGGAAAGTCACGCTTTCAGAGGGGGACTTTACTCTGAGAAGAGGAGTCATGTTTGATAATCTTCTAGGTCTAAGGGCTGAATACGTTTATGATAATACTAGAAAGGTAATGTTGAATGTTATGAACGGCTTCCGATTCAAGGTGTGGACGGAAGCATGGACTTACACATCAGCTGGAGCGCAGAATTTATTTACTACTGGTTTTGATGCAAGGCATTACCTGAAAGTGCACCGTCAAATCACTTGGTGTAATCGCTTTGCTGGCGGCACTTCACAAGGTAGCAAGAAATTGATTTTTTATCTAGGTGGTGTGGATAATTGGTTGGCGCCAACATTCAATAACAATGTGAACATTGTTCATGCGAATGATTATGGCTTTCAAACACTTGCAACAAACATGCGGGGATTCAATCAAAATATTAGAAATGGCAATAATTTCTTAGTTTATAATTCAGAACTAAGGGTGCCAGTGGTTCGCTACTTCATGGACCATCCTGTGCGCTCTGAATTCTTTAATAACTTTCAGGTTATCGGTTTTGCAGACCTCGGTATGGCTTGGTACGGACTCAATCCGTTAAGCGGAGAAAATACAGAAAATGTTAAGGCTTACATCGATTCAGATCCGCAATTAGGAAAAGGAAGTACAGGCATTATCGTAACTGTGATCGATAGGAAAAATCCTCTGGTGGGTGGTGTTGGTTTTGGGGTAAGGTCAAAATTACTCGGTTACTTTGTGAGGTTGGATTTTGGTTGGGGGATTGATAATATGAACGTGGCGCAAAAAGTGGTTGCACTTTCAGTATGTACAGATTTTTAAGCAGTAAAATGAATGCAGTTGTTGTTTTGTTAGTTCTAGGAATTGTTGCCGGATTTCTGAGTGGACTTATAGGAATTGGTGGAGGAATTGTTATTGTTCCAGTTTTGGTCTATTTTCTGGCAATGGATCAAAAAACAGCGCAAGGTACTACCTTGTTCATGTTCATGCTACCTATCGGAGTCCTCGGTGTGTATACTTATTATAAAGCAGGAAATGTAGATTACAGGTCTGCGTTAATCATATCTTCAACTTTCATTCTTGGTAGTTTCCTTGGGGCCAAAACGGCATTGACCATTGATACAAAACTGGTGAAACAGATTTTTGGAACTGCTATTATTTTGATTGGAATTAAAATGTTATGGGGCAAGTAAATCTCTCTGCGTCTGAATTTTTGTCCTACGCAAAAAATGAATGCGATAGGATAATTGCTACACGAAGATTCTTGCACCAACATCCTGAATTGTCTTTTAAAGAGTATCAAACGGCTGCTTATATAAAAACATTTCTTGATAACGAAGGAATTCCGTATACCGATGGATTTGCTGGAACAGGAATTGTAGCATTAATAAAGGGGGTAGGTGAGGGCCCCGTTGTTTTATTGCGCGCTGACATGGATGCTTTACCAATTATTGAAACCAATGAAGTAGATTATAGATCTGTTAATCAAGGTGTTATGCATGCGTGTGGGCACGATGTACACACGACTTGCTTGTTATTCTCAGCATCCTTGCTCAATCAAACGAAGTCACTTTGGCAGGGTACAATTAAATTGATGTTTCAGCCGGGAGAGGAAGTCTTGCCTGGTGGTGCCTCCCTCATGATTGCAGAAGGTGTATTGGAAAATCCCAAAGTAGAGAGAGCTATTGCTTTACATGTATTCCCTTCTATGGAAACCGGTAAGGTGGGTTTCAGAAAGGGCATTTATATGGCAAGTACCGATGAATTATATCTTTCCGTCAAAGGGAAGGGAGGGCATGCTGCTATGCCAGACGAGTATTCAAACCCTATTCTTGCTTTATCTGAGATTCTTCTCGCTTATCAAAATAAGTTCATGAGGCCTGGGGCTTTAAAAGGAACTAGAGGCGAAGACATCCCCACTGTTGTTGCTTTTGGAAAACTACAGGCACTTGGGGCTACAAATGTTATTCCAGAGCTGGCTAAAGCTGAAGGGACCATGAGAACAATGAACGAGGCATGGCGCAAAGAGATACAGCTTCAACTTCAAGAAATTGCTAGCGAGATTGCGTTAAAATATGGCGTAGCGGCTAAATTGGAGGTAAAAAAGGGTTATCCATGCGTCGTTAATGATGCCGATTTCACCGAGATATGCAGCAAGGCAGCAAGCGAGTTAATCGGTAATGATAAGGTGGAGGAACTACCATTAAGGATGACGGCAGAAGACTTTGCATTCATAACACAGAAGGTCCCTAGCTGTTTTTTTAGACTGGGTACTGGGAACTCCCGCAAAGGAACCAATGCTGGCGTGCACACATCCAATTTTGATATTGATGAAGATGCACTTCCTATTGGGGTTGCCACAATGGCTTGGCTTGCAATCAAAGCGCTCGGTGCAATTTAGTACCTTTAGTTGCGTTTTATTCAAGTGAGGTATTTAATCTTCTGGTTAATAGTGTTTTATGGCATTAACCTTCTCGGCCAAAACAATTTGTTCAATGCCAAGAGGGAGAAACGCTATGTGCCCCAATCAGACACAATTCTTCTCGATACCTTATCGCTTATACCCGCTACAGTCTCCTATACTTGCTATCCTCTGAGAGTTGCTACCATTGTTTATTCAACACAATCTATTTACTTCCCTGATGGACGGCCTGATAGTCTATATGTATCGTTCAAAGTATTTCCATTTAATGCTTCAAAATTAATATATCATCGGTCTTCACGAGAATTGTATCCCGATCGAACACGACCTGTAAATCCATATGCTATTCAGTTTAACAAATCTGCTACTACTAATTTAATTGCCAATGATGGTTTAATTAAAAATGGTAATATCAGCAGAGGAATTTCCTTTGGCAATAATCAAGATGTGGTGGTTAACTCTAACTTGAACCTACAAGTTAGCGGTAAATTATCCCCAGAAATAGATATTCTTATGGCAGCAACGGATAACAATATCCCATTTCAAGCCGATGGTACTACTGCCCAATTGCAAGAATTTGATAAGGTATATATACAACTAAATAATCCTGGAAATAAACTTGTCGTTGGTGATTACCAACTTTCAAAACCAAGAACAGGTTACTTTATGAATTTCTACAAAAGGTCTCAAGGTATGTATTTTGAGAACAACTTCACAGATTCTTCGGGTAAAATACCCCTGAGATTCAAAACACAAATCAGTGGTGCTGTCTCAAGAGGCAAATTTGCTAGACAAGTTTTTTTTGGAATTGAAAGCAATCAAGGGCCTTATCGGTTAAGAGGGACTGATAACGAACCCTTCATTATCGTATTAAGTGGAACAGAGAAAATTTACATAGATGGAAGACTATTGCAAAGAGGACAAGAGAATGATTATATAATTGATTACAATACAGGTGAAATTACCTTTACCGCTAAACAGTTAATCACAAAGGATAAACGAATTGTTGCTGAATTTCAATACGCTGAAAGAAATTATGGAAGGTCCCTTTTCTTCGCCTCAGAGGAAGTTGAGATTAAAAATACTAACTATTTTGTAAATTACTTTAGCGAACAAGACAATCCCGCTCGCCCATTGCAACAAACACTCACTCAAGAGCAGAAAAATGTACTAATAAATATTGGTGATACTTTATCAAAGGCCTTCGCAAGTGGCGTTGAAAAAGCCATGTTCAATACTTCTGAAGTTTTTTACAGAAGGACAGATTCATTGGTCAATGACTTATTATTTACACCTATTTATGTTTATAGTATAGATCCTGATACGGCGCACTACCGATTAAAATTTAGTTATGTCGGGGAGAGAAATGGTAACTATATTCAAATACAATCTACTGCAAATGGTAAGGTGTATATGTGGGTAGTCCCCTTGAACGGTGTTCCCCAGGGGAATTACGAGCCTGTTGTCCCATTGGTAACGCCAAAACAGCAACAGATGTTGACAACTGGATTCTCACACAGCTTTACACCATCCAATACTCTACGCGTAGAGGGGGTTTATACTAAAAATGATATCAATCGGCTGAGTGGAAGGGATAAGAAAAATGATGAAGGTTCAGGTGTAAAAGTGATTTCAACAAACACGTTCCTGATTAATGAAAACAGTAAGGACAAAGGAATTTATACTAATGCGGATTATGAATTTGTTCAAAAGCAATTCAAACAAGTAGAACGATTCAGAAGTGTTGAATTTGATAGGGATTGGAACCGCCTGCTTTCAGGGGTAATTAATAACGACCAGCAACTATACAATATTGAAACTGGTTATTTCTCGAAAAAATACAAGTTAGGTTACAACGTTGCCTCTTTTAAAGAAGGTGACTCATACAATGGCCTTAAACACGGCGCCCTGGCAAATTACCATTCAAAGCCTTTCGATGCAAGCTACTCGGGATCGCTTCTAAATTCTAGTAATAAGACGACTAATGAGGCTTCCGAATTTTATCGCCATAAGATCAATTCTGGGTTGAAATATAAAAAGGTTAAAATGGTAATTTACGATGAATTCGAGCAAAATTTGTTTAAGAACAATAAGGGTGATACGATGAAGAACCGCGCCTACCAGTTCCATGAATGGGAAGCTTCGGTTCAAAATACAGACAGTGGAAAAACCAATGTGAGGGTATTCTACAAGGAGCGTTCTGACAAACTAGCCTTCAGAAATTACTTACGCGATAGTACTAAGGCAAGAAATATTGGGCTTCAAGCAGGAATTTATTCTTTAAAAAATAACCCCATCACCGTTCTTACTACCTACCGTCAATTAGACATTATTAATCAGGTTGGATCTGCTTTGAAGCCAGATAATACACTGTTGAGCCGCGTTGAGTACAGTCCCCGCTGGTTCAAAAATCTTGTAAGTGCAACGGTGTTCTATGAAACTGGCTATGGTTTAGAAAACAAGAAGGAGTTTTATTATTTAGAGGTGGCACCTGGACAAGGACAATATGCGTGGCAGGACTATAATGATAATGGAATTAAAGAGTTAAATGAGTTTGAAGTAGCTGTTTTTGTTGATCAAGCGAAGTACATTCGTATATACACCCCCACCAATCAATACATCAAAGTGCTGCAAAATCAATTTAGCGCCTCTTTTAATCTTAGGCCAGCGTTGGCATTAAAATCAAAAAAGGGTTATGTGGCAAAATCTTTGTCAAGATTTAACGTGCAATCGGCTATTAAACTCGATAATAAAACGAATAATACTGATAAATACAAAGTCCTTGATCCTTTTGCTTTAGTGGCCGACTCAGCACTTATTTCATCCAATAACAACACAAGGCATTCCTTGTTTTTTAATCAGACTTCACCTGTTTTTGGGGCAGATTTCACAAGGATTGATAATAGAAACCGACAACTGCTCTTAAATGGTATTGAAACACGTACACTGAGGTCTAATGAACTTAGAACACGATTAAATGTATTTAAAAATTGGTCACTAAACATCTCGGCCATCGCATCGGAAAAAGGGAATGCGTCTCAATTTTTAACGTCAAGGAATTACTTGATTGCGGCTCGAGAAATTGAAAATAAAATCATTTTTCAACCTAACACCACCTTTCGCATTTCTGCTAGCTACCGCTACAGCGATAAATCCAATATACTCAATCTTTCGGGAGAACGTGCTAATCTCAATAATTATAGTATTGAGTTTCGTCTTAGTCAAGCCAATAAGGGGAGTTTTAATGGGAGGGTAGATTATATTGGCATCCGCTTCAACGGTGATGCGAACTCGGCTGTAGCATACGAAATGCTAAATGGCTTAAAAAAGGGAAATAATTATACAATTGAATTCAGTTACCAAAGAAATTTGGGTTCGAATATCCAAATAAGCCTTAACTACAACGGGAGAAAAACAGGGGAGGTAAAGTTTGTTCACCTTGGTGGCGCTCAGGTGAGAGCCTATTTCTAATTTAAATCTTGCCGATGACGGTTACCCCACCTTTTACGGTTTGACCAATTTTTACATCCAACTGCGTGCCAAGGGGGAAATAAAGGTCAACCCGAGAACCAAATTTGATAAAGCCCATTTCACCCGATTGATTGGCCGTATCGCCTTCCTTACAATACCAAACAAGTCGTCGGGCCAAAGCGCCAGCAACCTGTCTAAAAAGAACTTCTACACCATTCTTGCCTTTAATGACAACTGTCGTGCGTTCATTGTCAGTACTGCTCTTAGGCTCCCATGCAGCAAGGAATTTACCAGGATGATACTTAAAATACGTAACCTGTCCGCCAATTGGATAGCGGTTAACGTGAACATTGATTGGACTCATAAAAATGCTTACTTGCACCCTCTTGTCCTTAAAGTACTCAGGCTCAGTTGTTTCCTCAATAACCACCACCTTTCCATCAGCAGGGGCAATAATTAGGCCTTCTCCAGCAGTTAGGGTGCGAACGGGGTGTCTGAAAAACTGAACAATAACAAGGGTTAAAAAGCCCGAAACGAGGTAGGCTAACCAATGCAGTAACACGAATTCAGGTGCTGCCCACCTTACTAATACTATTAAAAGAGCACTAAACGCTAATACGGCAAAAAGACTTGGCCAGCCTTCCTTGTGAAATCTCATAAGTCAACAGTTTGGGTCAAATATACTCAATACCATTAAAATCATCCCATTTCAGGCTTGACAGTTCTTTATGTTTTTATAGCTTTGTGCCCTGTTTTAAACCTCAACAGCCTTTGTAAGATGACTAAAATTAAAGTGGCCAATCCGGTCGTGGAACTTGACGGGGACGAAATGACCCGCATTATCTGGAAATTCATTAAGGATAAATTAATTCTCCCATACCTTGATGTGGACATCAAGTACTATGATTTAGGGATCGAATACCGCGATCAAACAAATGATCAAGTGACCGTTGATGCTGCTGAGGCAATAAAGAAATATCAGGTTGGAATCAAATGTGCAACCATCACTCCAGATGAGGCTAGGGTAAAGGAATTTAACCTTAAACAAATGTGGAAATCACCAAACGGAACCATTCGCAATATTCTCGATGGGACTGTTTTCAGGGAGCCAATCGTTTGTAAAAATGTACCACGTTTGGTAAGCAATTGGACGGCTCCAATCATCGTAGGTCGTCACGCTTTTGGTGACCAGTACCGCGCTACTGATTTTGTTGTGCCTGGAAAAGGCAAGCTTATGATGAAGTTCGTCGGGGAAGATGGTAGAGAAATTGAATACGAAATCTATAATTTCAAAGGCCCGGGTGTTGCAATGGGCATGTACAATACCGAAGAATCCATTCGAGGTTTTGCACACTCTTGTTTTAATATGGCATTAAGTAAAAAATGGCCGCTGTATTTGTCCACAAAAAACACCATTCTTAAAAAATACGATGGAAGGTTCAAGGATATCTTTGCTGAGATATATGCAGAAAGTTATGAAGATAAGTTTAAAGCGGCTGGTATCGTTTACGAACATCGATTAATTGACGACATGGTTGCTTCTGCATTAAAATGGAATGGCAATTTTGTTTGGGCATGTAAAAATTATGATGGCGATGTGCAGTCAGATTCTGTAGCCCAAGGCTTCGGTTCCCTTGGATTGATGACGTCTGTGCTTGTTACTCCAGATGGTAAAATTATGGAAGCTGAAGCGGCACACGGAACTGTTACACGCCACTTCCGTGATCATCAAGCAGGTAAGCCAACTTCAACTAATCCCATAGCGTCTATTTTTGCGTGGACTAGGGGACTAGAGTTCCGCGGTAAATTGGACAATAATCAAGAACTCATACATTTTTGTCAGACCCTAGAAAAAGTATGCGTTGAGACTGTCGAAAGTGGTAAAATGACAAAAGATCTAGCAGTATGTGCATTTGGAAACAGCGTTAAGCACGGAGAGCATTATCTCTACACAGAAGAATTCCTCCAGGCGCTAGACGACAATTTAAGAGTTGCACTTAAGAAGTAATGAAAAGTCCCCCGCAAACAGCGGGGGATTTTTTTTAGATTTAATTTTCTTTATTCAATATGGCACGTTCAAGTAAACCTATTCGTTACTTATTTGAGGACATTCTTGACTTCCTTAAACACAATGGAGGCAAAACGTTTAATTATAAACAACTCGGGGCCGCTATGGAAATCAATGATGAGCTGGGACGGCAAAACCTCACCGAGGCCCTGGAGGCACTCAAGAACGAAGGAATGGTTTTGGAGGCAGAACGTGGCAAATTTCAAATAAAGGAAACACGTGATTATGTAACGGGGACTATTGATTTTACGTCACAGGGAACAGCATTTGTGACCTATAGCCCTGAGCAACCAGATATCTATATTCCTGCACGGAAAACAGCAACAGCGCTGCAAGGTGATATGGTAAAAGTAGTGCTAACACCTAGACGTGGTAAAGGAAAACGCCGTGAAGGCGAAGTCTTAGCAGTATTAAAAAGAGCGCGCACTGAATTTGTTGGGACAATACATTTCAATCCCAAATTCATGTATTTCGTGCCTGATAATTCTAAGATTCATGTGGATTTTTATATTCGACAAGGAGATCATGCAGGCGCAAAGGATGGTCAAAAAGTAGTTGTAAAAATTAAGGATTGGAAAGAAAGCGAGTCCAATCCTTCGGCCTCGGTCGTAAACGTTCTTGGTAATCCAGGTGAACACAAAACGGAAATGAATGCCATTATGGTGGAGTTTGGGTTACCTGAAAAATTTCCTGATGATGTGGAATATGAAGCCCGTAAGCTGCCGATTGAAATAACAGAGGAAGAAGTCGCTAAACGACGTGATTTCAGGTCAGTAACAACCTTCACAATTGATCCATTTGATGCAAAAGACTTTGATGACGCTTTATCAATCAAAAAACTTGAAAGTGGGTTCTGGGAAATTGGAGTGCACATTGCCGATGTAACTCATTATCTTAAACCTGGAACTACTATAGATAAGGAGGCTGTTAACCGTGCTACAAGTGTTTATTTGGTCGATAGGGTAATTCCTATGCTGCCTGAAGTGCTCAGTAATTTTGTTTGCTCATTACGACCAAATGAAGATAAATACTGTTACTCCGCAGTATTTACGCTTGATGATCAAGCGGTAATTCATGATCAATGGTTCGGAAGGACAGTAATACATTCAAATCGCCGGTTTACATACGAAGAGGTGCAAGCCATAATCGAGGGTGGTGAAGGAGATTTTAAAGATGAAATCATGGTTCTTGATCGATTGGCTAAAGTGCTGAGGAACGAACGTACACGAAATGGGTCCATTTTTTTCGACAAGGCGGAAGTGAAGTTCAGTCTGGATGAAGAAGGAAACCCTACAGGTGTATTTTTCAAAACCCAAAAGGATGCACATAAATTAATCGAAGATTTTATGCTTTTGGCCAATAAAAAGGTAGCGGAGTTATTGAGTAAAGGTGATGATAAAACCGAAAGTACCGATAAAGGGAAGAAGACAAAGACAACAGGTGTTGCCAGTGTGTACCGTATACACGATGTGCCTTCTGATGAAAAAATGGCTGACCTCAGTTCGTTTGTGGCGAGATTTGGGTATGAGATGAATCTTGCTAACAAAAAGAAAACAGCTCAATCTATTAATAAACTCTTGTTGGATGTAAGGGACAAAAAAGAACAAGGCTTGATTGAATTATTAGCCGTTCGCAGTATGCCAAAGGCTATCTATTCCACAACTAATATTGGCCACTACGGATTGGGATTCGATTTTTATACGCACTTTACTTCGCCAATTAGAAGGTATCCTGATGTCCTTGTACACCGCCTACTAGATGCAAGATTGCATAATCAGAATTATTCGAATAAAGAAGAACTTGAATTTCTTTGCAAACAGAGTTCTGAAATGGAAAGGGTTGCAGCAGAGGCCGAAAGAGCGTCTGTTAAGTATAAACAGGTCGAATTCATGAAGGATAAAGTTGGTCAGGAATTCATGGGCGTAGTTAGTGGCGTAACCGAATGGGGTATTTTTGTTGAAATCACGGAAAATAGATGTGAGGGTTTGGTCCGTGCCCGTGACATGAAGGATGATTATTATGTATTTGACGAGGATAATTATCGTTATGTCGGTCGAAATAATGGCAAAATATATGCCTTGGGGGATCAGGTGAAAATTAAGGTCATGGATGCAGACTTGATGAAGAAACAACTCGCGTTTGTTTTCGTTGAAGGCGAGCGTATAAACGCCCCTAGAAATCATAAACAAAGACGAGGACGATAAATTTATGCCATTGCTTCGTCCTGATAAGTTTCACGTCCGTGAAACACTTTCTCTGGCATGGCCTGTTGTTTTAACGCAGGTAGGTCATGTCCTTACTTCTTTAGTGGATATTATTTTTCTTGGCAGATTGGGTAAGGATGAATTGGCCGCAGGAGTCCTCTCGAATACTCTTTATGTCCTTGTTTTGGTTTTTTGCATTGGCATGAGTTATGCTGTCACCCCCCTTGTTGCGGAGGCAAAGGGTGAGGGAAAGGCGTCTAGAATGGCCGCATTATTCAAAAATGCAATGCTACTTAATTTTGTTGTGGCAATAGGTTGTTTCATTATCTTGAGCTTGCTTTCTCCTTTGATGCAATACATGCAACAACCGACAGAAGTAGTTAAAAAGGCAATCCCCTTCTTTGAAATCCTTATTTTCTCAATGATACCGGTTTCCTTTTTTTTTACTGGGAAGCAGTTTTGTGAAGGCGTCTCAAATACGAAAATCGCTCTCCTTATTAGCATATCAGGAAATATAATCAATGTAATATTGAATTATGTATTAATTTGGGGTAAAATCGGATTTCCTGAAATGGGCTACTTGGGCTCTGCTTGGGCCTCCTTCATTAGCCGAGTGTTTATGGGAGTGGTGTTCATGTTGGTTTTATTGAAGTCCAATAGGATTCCAGAAATAAAAGCCCTTTTTAAAACAGCTCGAGTAAACAAATGGGATATGAGTCGGCTGTGGAAGATTGGTTTGAATTCTGCTCTTCAGTTCACCTTTGAAGTTGCGGCATTTGCAATTGCTGGAATTATGTGTGGGACATTTAGTAAAGAGCATCTGGATGGACATGGAATCGCTCTCAATCTGGCTTCGTTTACATACATGTTTGCCAGTGGTATTAGCAGTGCAGCAACAATACGAGCTGCTGTTTATTATTCTGCCAAAGACTGGAAGGGATTGCGAACGGCTGGAAATACGGCTATTGCTCTAGCATTAACAATAATGGGTTTGTTTGGACTTTTATTTATGATTTTTAGAAAGATACTACCGGCTTTTTTTACAGAAGATTTAGCAATAATTGACATTGCTTCAGATTTGCTGATCATTGCTGCTCTTTTTCAAATTTTTGACGGATTACAAGTCACCATAATTGGTTTACTTCGTGGAATCCAAGATGTAAAGTATCCCACCTATGTTACTTTAATAGGTTATTGGTTAGTGGCATTACCCTTAGCCGCAATACTAGCGTATAACTTCCAACTGGCTTCTATAGGGGTGTGGATTGCCTTACTGGTTTCTCTTATTTTTGTAGGATTGGCGCTATTTTTAAGATACAATTGGCTTATGCGCAAGTTTGCCAATTTTAATCCTGACTAATTTTTAAATCGTCAATCACCAATTGATAGGTGGTTACCCCTCTAAATTCGTTTTCCTGTATCTTAAAAACAATGTCCATTGGACGTTTGCTTTGAAAAAAACTAATGTAGTCCCCCTTGTCAAATGCTATGGCTTGAAATCGAATGTGAGGATTACTTTTCTGGTACAATTCTAACTTCAAATGATTGTTTCCAAACACTTGACCCCAACCTGTATCAAATACTTGCCTGCTGCAAAATACAGGCGCCATGTTTTCTGGACCATGGGGGGCAAATTGCTTCAGAATTCGCAATAACTTTGAGGTTATCTCGTGAAACTCTGTTTCAATATCAATGTCAATCCTGGGGGTTAGTTGCTCCTTTGTTATGCTAGATGCTACTACTGTTTCAAACTGTTCAATGAAGGCACCAACATTTTGCTTCTTCATAGATAAGCCAGCGGCATATTTATGCCCGCCAAATTGCTCAAGCAATGTGCTGCACTGCTCAATGGCATGGTGTACATCAAAGTCCTTTACACTTCTTGCACTGCCTGTTACCATACCATCACTCTCAGTGAGAATAATGGTAGGCCTATAAAATTTATCAATCAACCGAGAAGCTACGATACCAATCACCCCCTTGTGCCAACCACTGTTAAATAGTACCGTCGTTTTTTTGTCACGTTGTAAGGGGTCGGATTCTAAAATTTCCAAGGCTTCATTCGTCGTCCCAAGATCTAAATCGCGGCGTTGACTATTGGTGTCGTCAATGGCAATGGCGTTCGTTTGCGCGTCGCGCTCGTCTTCACAGGTTAGTAATTCAACCGCTTTGCTCCCATGTTCAATTCTTCCTGCAGCGTTAATACGGGGACCTAGAGTGAAGACTAAGGTGCCAATGTTGACAGCACTTTTCTGCTGATTTATTTGTAATAAAGCTTTGAATCCTGGACGGGGATTTTGATTGATTTTCTCTAAGCCATAATAGGCTAAGACCCTGTTCTCACCTGTAATAGGAACAATATCGGCGGCAATGCTCGCGGCTACTAAATCCAAATAGGAATAACATTTTTCACTCGGAATGCCAAACTGGGATGAAAAAGCTTGAATGAGTTTGAAACCTATGCCGGCACCACTCAGCTCCTTATAAGGATAGGGGCAATCGGTTTGCTTAGGATCTAACACGGCTATCGCATTAGGAATAGCATGACCGGGTAAATGGTGG
>CANGWA010000043.1 GCA_947457335.1 Sphingobacteriaceae bacterium | reverse complement strand
TCAATGGCAACGTGACCACGGATGAAACCAATTCCAGTGCCTTTGAAATAGATTTCAAGCCATGGCAGTTGCGGCTGGGCGACAAGGTGGAGGTGCGCATCCATTACAAGAACGATTGTAAGCCGAACGTCTTGAATCCCGAGGTCTTAAAACCCCGCAGCACCTATACCTTAGTGAGCATAACGGCAACGGAGGACGGAACGGTGAAGTGGAGCACCACCAATGAAATGGGAAAGTTGACGTACCAGGTGGAGCAACTGCGTTGGAAGAAATGGGTAAAAGTTGGGGAAGTGGAGGGCAAGGGAACGCCGGCAACGAACGACTATGTATTTAAGACAAAGCCACACAGTGGCATCAATGTTTACCGAGTGCAGCAGACCGATTATACGGGCAAGCCCAATGCGTCTCCTGCTGCGGAGTGCAACAGTCACTTACCCGTTGTAGTTTTCAAACTTGAAAGAGAGGAGATTCGCTTTTTTGTTCGCAACAAGGAAACGGTTGCTGAAACGCTTTACGAGTTGTATGATCAATACGGTCAGCTTTTAAAACAAGGGTATGGTGCATCGGTTGATATTTCTGATTTACCGAAGGGCAGTTACTACTTGAACTACGACAACAAAACAGAAGCGTTTAAGAAAACGTAATGCCAATGAAAATTGAGAGTGGAGAGTGGAGAGTTGAGAATGGAGAGTTGAAGCGTTTACTTTCATTTACGCGTGAATTGTAAATTGTTAATGGTTAATTGTTACTGTCATTAACGCTGCATGCGCAAAATTTCAAATTGAAAATTGATAGCAATTGATAGTTGAGAATGGAGAATTGAGGCGTTGACTTTCCTATACGCGTGAATTGTAAATGGTGAATTGTAAATTGTTAATGACGTTTCTCCACCCTCTACCCTCCAACCCCTAACCCCATTTTTGGAGAGTTGAGAATGGAAAGATGCTAATTCCTTGAATGTTTGGCTGGCGTGTTGAGCTTCTGCTTCTATTTACGGATTATTCCAAAAAAAAAGGCTATCCGCGGGGGGATAGCCTTTTAGATACTTGTTAGTGTATATTAACCGTTGAGTGCTTCTGCTCCGGCAACAATCTCAAGGATTTCCTTGGTGATAGCCGCTTGGCGGGCTTTGTTATAGGTAATACGCAAATCGCGTTGTAACGCTTTAGCATTATCCGTTGCTTTGTGCATAGCGGTCATACGGGCACCGTGTTCGCTGGCAAAAGAATCCAATAGCGCTTTGTAGAACTGAATTTTGATGGTACGCGGAATCAATTCATCAATGATGTATTCCTTGCCCGGTTCAAAAATATAGTCCGTACGGCTGCTGCCTTCGCTTACAGACGGTACAATAGGTAGGAGCTGCTCTTCAACCGTTGTTTGCATGGCAGCATTTTTAAATTGGTTGTATACCACGACTACCTTATCAAATTCACCGCTGGTGAAAGCATCCATTAGCTGTTGCGCCACTGGTGCTACGTTATCGAAAGTGAGTTTATCGTACAATTCGTTGGTGTGATGAGGAAGATCGGATCCGAGGATGCCATATTTGGTCCTACGGAAGACTTCGTTCACTTTACGACCAACAGACAGCACGGTGACTTCGCATTCTGCGTAGTCGCCTTTAATGAGGCTATTGGTTTTACGAATGACGTTGGAATTGAACGCACCGGCGAGGCCTCTGTTTGAGGAGAGGGCAACGATCAGAACTTTTTTCAATTTCGGCGTAGTGCGGGCGTAGACATTTTCAGAAGCATCTACGCTAGCGCTCACGTTTTCGAGCATTTCGCGAAGTTTGCCTGCATAGGGACGTATTTGAGTAATAGCGTCCTGAGCACGCTTTAATTTCGCGGCGCTCACCATTTTCATGGCGCTGGTAATTTGCATGGTGGAACCCACCGATACAATTTTATTTCTGACTTCCTTTAAACTAGGCATGCGCTAGATTTTAATTAGGCTGCGTACTTACCAATGAGTTCTTTTGCGGTTGCTTCCAACACACCTGTAATTTCGTCGGTGTACTGACCAGCTTTCAAAGCATCAAGCGTTGCTTTGTGTTTGCGCTCGAGGAACTCGAGGTATTCTTTTTCAAATTCACGTACCTTATTTACTGGAATACTTCGGAGCAAGTTCTTGGTGCCAAGGTAAATGATGGCAATTTGTTGTTCAACACGGAACGGAGAGAACTGGCCTTGCTTCAGGATTTCAGTATTACGTGAACCCTTATCCAACACCGCTTTTGTTGCCGCATCGAGGTCAGAACCGAATTTCGAGAACGCTTCCAATTCACGGTACTGTGCTTGGTCGAGTTTAAGCGTACCAGCCACTTTCTTCATGGATTTAATTTGAGCGTTACCACCTACACGGGATACCGAGATACCCACGTTGATAGCAGGACGGATACCCGCGTTAAACAAGTTAGACTCCAAGAAAATTTGTCCGTCTGTAATCGAAATAACGTTAGTTGGAATATACGCCGACACGTCACCTGCTTGTGTTTCAATTACTGGAAGTGCCGTTAACGAGCCGCCACCTTTCACCAGTGGTTTAATGGACTCTGGCAAATCGTTCATGCTTTTTGCGATATCATCAGAAGCATTGATTTTCGCCGCACGCTCGAGCAAACGCGAGTGAAGATAGAACACGTCACCAGGGTAAGCCTCACGTCCCGGAGGACGGCGCAACAACAACGACACTTCGCGGTAAGCTACCGCTTGTTTCGATAAATCGTCGAATACGATCAAAGCTGGACGACCGGTATCACGGAAGAACTCACCGATAGCCGCACCAGAGAACGGTGCGTAGAACTGCATTGGCGCAGGGTCTGATGAGTTAGCTGCAACCACTACAGTATATTGCATCGCGCCATTTTCTTCTAACACACGAACAATGTTCGCTACCGTAGAAGCCTTTTGACCGATGGCAACATAAATACAATACACAGGTTTGCCCGCTGCGTAAAATTCTTTTTGGTTAATGATGGTATCGATACACACAGCGGTTTTACCAATCTGACGGTCACCGATAACCAATTCCCGTTGACCGCGGCCAATTGGAATCATGGCATCAATCGCCTTGATACCTGTTTGAAGTGGTTCGGTTACCGGTTGACGGTAGATAACCCCTGGCGCTTTACGCTCGATAGGCATTTCATATGTTGTACCAGCAATTGGTCCCTTGCCATCGATTGGGAAACCGAGGGTATTGACTACGCGGCCCAACATGCCTTCGCCCACATTGATGGAAGCGATGCGACGGGTACGTTTACAGGTGGATCCTTCTTTAATGCCTTCAGCAGAACCGAGCAATACAGCACCTACGTTGTCTTCTTCAAGGTTCAATACAATGCCTTGTAATCCGCTTTCGAATTCGATGAGCTCACCAGATTGCACTTTCGACAATCCATAGATACGGGCAATACCGTCACCTACTTGTAACACTGATCCTACTTCTTCAAGCTCAGCTTCACTTTTGAAGCCACCGAGTTGTTGCCTTAAAATTGCAGATACTTCTGCAGGTTTTATTTCAGCCATTTTGCTTGTTTTTTATGCTGTTTATGATCGCGGTTTTAGCCGCGGGTGTTATTAATTTACTTTTACTAATGTCTTTTTCATTTCGGCCAATTGGCGCGATACAGTGCGGTCGATCTGACGGTCGCCAATTCTCAGCACAAATCCACCAATTGTAGATGGATCTACCTTTTCAATAAGATCAACCTCTGCCTTAGTTTGCTCCTTTACCAGATCCAATACCTTTTTGCGTGTCACCTCATCCAAACCATGCGCAGATGTAATGACTGCGGTAAGAATGTTGCGGTTGCTTTTGTATTGGTTTTCGAATGCAGCGGCAATGTGAGAAATAATTGCTTCCCGGCTTTTGCGGGTGATGAGCAACAAAAAGCTAAGGGACAAGTCGCTTACCTTCCCTTTAAAAATAGAGGTCATGACTTCCACCTTTTTATCGGTTTTAATTACCGGACTTTCGAGGAAGCGAATGAACTCATGGCTTTCTGAGCATATCGTGTGTACTGCCTTCATGTCGCTTCGCACTGCATCGGTATTACCCGTTTCAGTAGCAAGTTGCATAAGCGCTTTGGCGTATCGTTCTGCTACGATCATGATTAGTTCACGTTAATGTCTTTAACAAGCGTGTTCACAAGTGCTTTTTGCTTGTCGTCATTAGACAATTCAGACTTAAGGATTTTTTCTGCGATCTCGATAGACAAAACAGCGACTTGGTTTTTCAATTCAGCCACTGCTGCGTTTTTCTCGTTTTGAATTTGATCACGTGCTGAACCCATAATGCGGTCGGCTTCTGCCTGTGCCTTTTGCTTAGCTTCTGCTACCATGGCTTCACGGGTCTCGCGGGCTTCTTTCAAAATGCCATCGCGTTCTGCTCGTGCTTCGTTCAAAATCACTTCGTTGGCCGCCTTCAATTCGCGCATATCTCTCAACGCATTTTCAGCGCTTTTCAACGCCTTGTCTATGTCCTCTTCGCGGGTTTTGATGGCTGATAAAATCGGTTTCCATGCAAATTTTCCAAGAAGGAACAGCAACAATACGAAGGTAATGGTGGTCCAGAAGATCAGCCCTACACCAGGTTCAATCAAGCTTGCCAAGATGAATACGTTCATGATGTCTTTTGTTTTTTTATTGTGTTTGCCTAAGGCGTTTTTTTTAAATGAAGTAAGCCAACACCGGAACCAACCGTTACGGTGTTGACTTTAAATTGAATTACTTCGACATCAAAGCAACTACCACACCGAAGAGAGCAACACCTTCTACAAGGGCTGCAGCGATGATCATAGCTGTTTGGATTTTCGAGGTAGCTTCTGGCTGACGTGCAATAGCGTCCATTGCATGTCCACCGATTTGTCCGATACCGATGCCGGCGCCGATTACGGCTAGACCTGCTCCGATTGCTGCGATACTTCCTGTCATTTTTGTTTGTTTTTGGTTATTGTAAAAAATTAATGGTGTTCAGCGGTGTGACCGTGCGCCTCTTCATGGTGGTGTTCGGCCACTGCACTTCCGATAAACAATGCTGTTAACATGGTAAAAATATACGCTTGTAAGAAGGCTACTAAACACTCCAACACGTCAATAAACAACGCAAAGGCCACCGATACAGGCGATATATAAATGGTTTTGAAAACGAAAATCAATCCAACAAGAGAAATCACAATAATATGACCCGCTGTGATGTTCGCAAACAAACGAATCATCAACGCAAAGGGCTTAGTGAAGATGCCTACTACCTCAATTGGAATCAAAATAGGGTACAACCACTTTGGAGCCGGCGGCAACAATATGTGATGCCAATAAGCCCCGTTACCATTGATGTTGGTAATAATTAAGGTACAAACTGAAAGCACTAAGGTAAAGGCAATGTTCCCCGTCAAGTTGGCGCCAATTGGAATCAACCCAAACACGTTATTAATAAGTATCATGAAGAAAACGGTCAACAAGTACGGTACAAACTTTTCGTATTTGGGACCAATGTTTCCTTTTGCAATGTCATCACGTACAAAGACAATCAATGGCTCGAAGAACGATTGCTTTCCACGTGGAGCCGATGTGACGCCGTGTGATTTATACGATTTAGCAATCGAACTAAACAACAGCACCAACACAATCACCGAAATGAACATCTGCGTAACGTTCTTGGTAATAGAAAGGTCTAGCGCTGCTGCATTGGCCACTTCGCCTTCTTGATTAAAGGTGAGGAATTGTCCGTGCTCATTCGCCACCTCCGAAGCGAGGTAAATTTTCTCTTCAAAATTCACAAAACGATCACCGTTAACCTCAACCACATTCATACCATGAACGTCGTGGTGGAAGGCTGAGGACATAAAAAAGGTAAATCCGTTATCCCCTTTAACAATCACCGGTAATGGAATAGCCACTGCGTCGTGACCTTCGCCCCATAGATGCCAAGAGTGCGAATCGAGAATGTGCTCAAACGCTACCTTGGTAATGTCTACCGCTTCCTCTTTCGCTTCGTGATGCGAAGCCGCAGCGTCCATTGGTGCCGCTGTAGTCACCGCCATCGAATCGACTGCTCCAATACTATCGTTTACCACGGTTGCTTCGTGGTGTTCGTTATGATCTTGGGCTGAAATTCTTGCTGTAAGGGCGATAAACAGGGCAAAAACTGTGAAAATTCGACTTGAAAACGGCTTGAATGTGCTGATTTTACTGGCCATCACCTAAAAATTGATAAATACCTGTTTTAATTCGGGTGCAAATGTACGCATTTTCTGCCGTTCCTAAAAGAAATTAACGGAAAATGAGGAAGGTCAGGGGGGTGCGGCCGGACAAGGGATTGGGCGTGAGGTGCGCCTTTTTTCACCTAATTCCTCCAAAAAAAGGGAGTGTTTATAAAATTGCTGCGATTTTTGGCGGTAACGGTTATGTTTGCAGGGATTTTCAAGCAACCATGAATTACTGGCTCATTAAATCGGAACCCTCTGTTTACAGCTGGGACCAGCTGAAAAAGGATAAAAAGGCCTGTTGGGATGGCGTGCGCAACTACGCGGCCCGCAACAATCTACGGGACATGAAAAAAGGGGATTTGTGCTTTTTCTACCACAGCATGGAAAGCACCGAAATTGCCGGTATTGCCAAGGTGGTGAAGGAGCATTACCAAGACCCGACGACTAAAGAAACCGCTTGGTTGGCTGTGGATGTGGCCCCGTTTAAATCGTTCAAACAACCCGTCAGCCTTGCTCAAATTAAGAAAGAACCACTCCTCAAAAACATGGACCTGGTGCGCATTTCCCGTCTCAGCGTGGGGAAGGTCAGGGCAGAAGAATTTGACCTTATCTGCAAAATGGGAGAAGGAGGCGGTTGAGAGCAGGAACGACAATTTAATTCTAAATGGTAAATTGTTAGTGGTGAATGGCGGGAACGCTGCCTGCGCGTTAAATTGAAAATTGAAAATTGAAAATTGAAAATTGAAAATTGAAAGTTGAGAATTGAAAGTTGAGAATTGAAAGTTGAGAATTGAAGCGTTGACCCTCTACCCTATACTCTCTACCCTATACTCTCTACCCTCCCGCAGAGAAAGTCACGTGCAGTTTCTTTAAACCATTTCTTTCGGTTGCGGGACCCTCCACCCCATTTTGAGAGTTGAAAGTTGAGAATGGAGGGGCTACCTACACTTCAATGGTGGAAGGCCAACACCGGCAGGTGAGCCGTCATGGTTAAATCGCGGGTAAGGCTATGGCCAAACAACCGTCCCCAAAATCCACGGTGCCTCGTGTTCAATGCCAACAAATCGGTTGTGCCGGCTACCATTTGCGCCATGATAACAGCTTCTACATTGCCTTGCTTCAATTCAAAACTAATTTTTGGATACGTCACCACACCGAGTATTTCTTGCTTAAAGGCGTTTAACCGTTGCCTTTCTTGTTCCATCGCCTCTTCATTCTCTGCTACATGCAAAATCAACACGCTGGCCCCCAACTGCTTGGCAATACTGGCCGTTTGTGCAATGCTCGCCTTGTCGCCCTCAGCGTAATTGGTGGCATACGTGATCTGACGAATAGGGGTGTCGGGTTGATAATCAAATGGCACGACTAATACGGGACAATTGGCTTTTTCAATCACATGCGTGGTCGTACTACCCAATATCGCCCCAGAAAGCGTGTTTTCTCCCTGACTGCCCATCACCAATAAGTCCACTCCCTGCTCCACCGCAGCTGATACAATGGTTTCACCAGGCATGCCTTCCACTGCAAGAATGTCACAGTTAACGCCGGCAGTACGAGTAACCTCCGACAAGTCCGATAAACGCGCATACAGCTCATTCACGCGCTCTTGGTTGTCCTCCTTTACCACACTCAACGGTACAGGCGCAGCGGCGCTGGGTTGAAGGTAGGCGGACATCAACATGATAGGAGTGTTTAAACGGGTGGCAAACCGCAAGGCATTGCTTGCACACTCAGAAAAATCGGTAGGAACTAACAGCTTATTCATGGAATAAAATTAGACAACTGCGTTACTCCAACCGCTGCTCACAGAACGCCGATAGCGCTGACATAAATCAGTGAGGCGCTGCTGCTCTATTTTGTTAAACGCTCGAATTCCTTGCCAGCAAAGGCTCGCAGCGCCTCATTATTAAAACCGAAGCAGCACCTGACCATCACCACCTGCGTGAACGATGTAAGATTTGAAGCGAATTTGAATGGCGCGAAAAAGCTCTAAAACCCTGTGTTGTTGCTGTTGAATCTGTTTAATGGCGTAAACGCTTCACGTCAAAGTGCGCCCCCGATTGCAACGGAAAGCCCAACGGAGACTGGGGTTAGCAGGCGATGAGCGGCGCAGGCCCCACGGCTACTGCAAGTGGGGACCACGCACGCCATACGCCTGCTTAACCCAGGATGCGTTGGCTTGCAGTGAAAAGCGGGAAAAGGCGCCCTACTATTAAGTAAAATCGACTTCATTCATTACTCGCACTCAGTGTTGACAGAAGCGGCGCGCAGGTTTTGGTGATGAAACAAATCGTTAATTCTCCTCTATATTTGTACCATGCGTATTGATATAATAAGTGTGGTTCCGGAGTTGATTGAAAGTCCGCTCAATTATTCCATCGTGAAACGCGCCCGCGACAAGGGTTTGGTGGATATCCACCTGATTAATCTTAGAGACTACGCTGCTAATAAATACAAGCAAGTCGACGATTATCCCTTTGGTGGCGGCGCTGGCATGGTAATTATGATTGAGCCGGTAGCGCGGTGTATTGCCGAATTAAAATCGCAACGCTCTTACGATGAAGTGATATACATGTCGCCCGATGGCGAGCTGCTTGATCAACCGATGGGCAATGCTTTATCATTAAAACAACACCTAATTATTTTGTGCGGCCATTACAAGGGCATTGATGAGCGCATTCGTGAACACTTAATCACCCGCGAAATAAGCATTGGTAATTATGTATTGAGTGGTGGTGAATTGGCAGCAGCTGTTGTTACGGATACGATTGTCCGCTTAATTCCCGGCGTGCTTGGTGATGAAACCTCAGCGCTGAGTGATTCGTTTCAAGACGGCTTGGTAGCGCCGCCCGTTTATACCCGTCCCGCTGATTTCAATGGCTGGAAAGTCCCCGACATTTTACTCAGTGGCCACACGGCTAACATAGACAAGTGGCGCCACGAGCAAAGTGTGAAGCGCACGGCGGAGAGGAGACCGGGGATATAATTGTTAATGGGTAATGGTTAATTGTTAATGACGTGAACGCCGCATGCGCAAAATTTCAAATTGAGAGTTGAGAGTTGAGAGTTAAAAGTTGAGAATGGAGAGTTGAAGCGTTGACGTTCATTTACGTATGAATTGTTAATGGTTAATGGCTTTAACACTGCATGCGCCAATACAAATTGAGAATGGAGAGTTGAGAATTGAGAATTGAGGCGTTTACACCACCCCCTACCCTCCCGCAGAGAAAGTCACGTGCAGTTTCTTTAAACTATTTCTTTCGATTGCGGGAACCCTATTGTAATTGTTAATGGTGAATTGTAAATGGTTAATGACGTTGACACACCCTCTACCCTCTACCCCATTTTGAGAGTTGAGCACGTTGAACTTGACTTCGCGCTTGTGCCCTGAAGCAAAAAGTACGGGTATAGGCAAAAACCAATTTCTTTCTCCTTCATGGGCAGCAGCTTCCTGGGAGGAGCATCCTGCAAAACTGGCTTTATCGGTAAACCACCTTGAAGCGTGGTAAAAAGGCAATTACACAGCAGCCGTGCCTCATCACATTTTGTTCATTACCCGGGTTTTGTTTTGTCAATTAATTTATTTCATTTGTTGCGCTAAAAATCGGGACAACCTGCCTGTGCGTCAACACAGGACATGAATTGTGTCCGGATTTATAAACCAGATCAGCAAATATGAAAGTTGGAATTCCAGCCGAAATCACTCCCAATGAATTAAGAGTTGCGGCAACTCCAAAAACAGTTAAACGTCTGCAAAAACAAGGCTTTACTGTTTACATCGAACGTCACGCCGGTTTAAAGGCTAATTTCTCAGACAAAGATTTTGAAGAAGCCGGTGCTACGCTTGTTAACAGCGCTAAAGAAATTTACAGTCAATCGGATATCGTGCTCAAGGTAAAAGAGCCAACCCTTGCTGAAGTGGAACAGATGCGTGAGGGACTTGTGTTGTTGAGTTACTTGTGGCCGGCACAAAATCAAGACTTGCTTAAAAAGCTCGCTGATAAAAAGGTGAATGCGGTGGCCATGGATGCGATACCACGTATTTCACGGGCACAAAAAATGGACGTTCTTTCGTCAATGGCCAACATTGCCGGGTACCGTGCCGTTATTGAAGGTTCGTTTTATTTTGGGCGTTTCTTAAACGGACAAATTACTGCCGCAGGAAAAGTTGAGCCAGCGAAAGTACTAGTTATTGGTGCCGGTGTAGCTGGACTAGCCGCCATTGGGGCAGCCAATTCACTCGGTGCAATTGTGCGTGCCTTCGATACCCGTAAAGAAGTAGCAGAACAAATTGCTTCGATGGGCGCCACTTTTTTAACAGTAGAAATTGAAGAAGACGGTGCCACGTCCTCTGGGTACTCTAAGGAAATGAGCAAGGAATTTATCGAAGCCGAAATGGCCTTGTTTAAAGCACAAGCCGAGGAGGTTGACATTATTATCACCACTGCACAAATTCCTGGTCGTCCCGCTCCTAAACTCATTCTCGATTACCATGTAGCCGCCATGAAACCTGGCTCGGTGATTGTTGATTTAGCGGCCTCTTCGGGCGGCAACTGTGTGCTCACCAAGCCCAATGAAATTTATACCACTGACAACGGTGTTACCATCGTTGGTAAATTAAGTCAGTTGCCTACACAAGCGTCACAATTGTATGGCAACAACTTGTGCCACTTGCTCGACGACATGGGCAAGGCTGCCAACTTTAAAATCGACATGAACGATGCCGTGGTATCGCGCGCCATGGTCACCTACAACGGTGCCATCAACTGGCCGCCACAACCGCTGCCAGTGACTGCTGCAGCGCCTAAAAAAGAAACCGCTGCCGAAGCAAAAGAAAAAGCCGTTGTTTCAGAGGCCGAAAAAATAAAAAAACAAGCCGCCTCTATGGCCATGCGGTTAACCTTGATTGGCGCCTTGTTGTTGTTACTCGGCCAATTTGCGCCGGCTGAATTCATGCAACACTTTACAGTGTTTGTATTGTCGGTGTTTATTGGTTGGCAAGTAATTTGGAACGTGTCGCATTCGTTGCACACGCCCTTGATGGCAGTGACCAATGCTATCAGCGGGATTATCATTGTGGGTGGGCTGTTGCAAACCAAGAGTGAGTTTTCAAATGCCATGACCCTACTAGCCTTTAGTGCCATTTTGGTTGCGAGCATCAATATTGTAGGGGGCTTTGTGGTAACACGCCGCATGCTGAACATGTTTAAAAAATAATTTGAAGTATGATCGTTAATAATATTCAGACAGCCGCTTATCTCTTTGCAAGTATTCTGTTCATTTTAAGTTTAGGAAGTTTATCGTCGCAAGAATCGGCGAAACGTGGTGTGATGTATGGCATCATTGGCATGCTTATCGCCATACTCGCTACCGTCATGGGTGCTGGTGTTGAAGGGCATGTGTACATCATTGCCGCTATAGCCATTGCCTCGGTTATCGGTGTGTTGTTGGCCCGTCGCGTTGAAATGACCTCGATGCCTCAGCTCGTTGCGATTCTACATAGCTTTGTGGGATTGGCTGCTGTGTTAGTTGGTTTTGGTTCTTATTTAGACCCACACACGCAAGCCCTGCAAGGCACTGAACGCACCATTCACTTAGTAGAAGTTTTTGTTGGGGTCTTTATTGGGGCGTTGACGTTTACCGGCTCCATTATTGCCTGGGGCAAGTTAGAAGGCAAGGTGCGCAGCAAGCCGTTGTTGTACCCCGGTCGCCATGCGGTGAACATTATTTTAGTTATTGTTTCCATTGTACTGGGTGTGTTGTTTGCCAAAGCCGATGGCATCGATGGTATGATGTACTTGTACTTGATGACCGCCATCTCAAGTTTTATTGGGGTGATGTTGGTGATGGCCATTGGTGGTGCCGACATGCCAGTGGTAGTGTCGATGCTCAATTCTTACTCTGGTTGGGCAGCATCGGCAGCGGGCTTTATGTTGGGTAACGACTTGTTAATTGTTACCGGCGCCTTGGTAGGTAGCTCAGGAGCTATACTTTCGATTATCATGTGCGAAGCCATGAACCGTTCATTTTTCTCCGTTATTCTTGGCGGCTTTGGTGCCGCGCCAGCAGCGGCTGGAGATGCAAAAGCCATTGAAGGCGAAGTCACGGCTTTAAACCACGAAGAAGTTGCCGCCTTGTTGAAAGAGGCGAAATCATTGGTGATTGTGCCGGGTTATGGTATGGCAGTTGCCAAGGCACAGTACCCCATTTATGAAATGGTGCAAGTGTTGCGCAAGGCAGGAAAAACGGTACGCTTTGCCATTCACCCTGTTGCGGGGCGTTTACCGGGACACATGAACGTGTTATTAGCAGAGGCGAATGTGCCTTACGACATTGTGTTGGAGATGGACGAAATCAATGATGACATGCCGGATACCGATGTGGTGATGGTGATTGGCGCCAATGACGTCGTTAATCCAGGTGCGCAAGACGATCCAACTAGTCCCATTTATGGCATGCCCGTTATTGAAGCTTGGAAGGCTGAAAAAGTGATTGTAATGAAACGGTCGATGTCGGTAGGTTATGCTGGCGTAGAAAATCCGCTTTTCTACAAACCCAACACCGAGATGTTGTATGGTGATGCGAAAGAAAGTGTGCAGAAGATTTTAGGGTTTTTGAAATTCTAAATTCATCGCCCTGGGCTGAACTTCTTTTTTGAGTACCTTCGAATGAAGTTCACTCATGCGTACTAGTGCTCTACTGCTTTTATTTTGGTTTTGTTTTAGCACATTGCCCGGCAATTCGAACCAGCAGGGGGTGCCGCTTTCATTGCGTTTACAGCTGACGGCACAGCCGGTGAAAGAGGGACAACCGATTACTTTTACAGTAGTCGTAACAAACAATTTTGACATGCCTGTTTTGTTTGTGCGGCCGCTAACCAACCAAGCTGCTCAACGCTTATTTCCTATTTCAATTTATTACCGTGATAGCACCCTTTCGTTGTTGCGCATTAAGGACCATCCTTTTTCAGCTACGTTAGACAGCAACGCCATGCGCTTAGAGCAATTAAAACCCCATGAAGCAGTAGCGATTGTGTTTGAATACAACGGCGGCGCGATAAGTGGACCCGCATTATTTCAACGCCAACCCGAGATACCGTTGTTTGCGGGTGAATATGGAGTACGCGTAACGTACTCGGTTTATGCCTATCCATTGAGTCCTAATCATTTTTATTATGACAAATTCGCGTCGCGAGACACGTTGCATTATTTTCCAGAACAAGGTATCACCAGCAATTTTGATGTTTTAAAAATTGCCAGGACCCGTGACACGCTCATTTATTGGCAGCAGAAGAAGTATTACATTCATCACGATAAGGACCGTCAGTATTATTGGTATTATGAAGACAGTCTTGGTAAAGGTTCTTCTATTAATTTGGTGCACATAAGCAGTCTACCACCCGACAGCACGCACATGGTTAACGAGTATTACTACACCCATTTTACAGGTGTTTATGCCGAGTTCATTCGGCACTATTCCAATCAGCAATTAGAAGAGTACCGAAGGTGGGTGGATAATTGTCCCTCTGAAATTCTAGAAATCCACTATTATCCTAATGGATCTATTTACAAAGCAGCTCAACGGAACGCTGATAATACTGTAGAAATAACTGAATGGAACCCGTTACAACAAATTATTCGCAAGCAAGTATACACAACCGATCACCGTTACTTGGATGTGAGTGATTATATTTATGATAAAAGTGGTCTGCTAAAAAAAATAAAAAAGCAACGGCAGTTGGCATGTGTGGTGGTGGAGTTGTAGCAGGAGGGCGCAAAGGGTTGAAGCTAGTGAGGATTGTTAAGGTAGGAACGAGAAGTAGGGAAGGACGCAGAAAGGCAGGGGTGTTTAGGGTCGCAAAGGACACGAAGAAGCAAAGAACACAAAGAGACCAAGGCGCATAAAGGTAGAGAGGTGTAGGGACGCAAAGAACAAAAAGAAGCAAAAAACACAAAGAAATTTCACTATTGAAAAACAATAGTCCTTAATCAGAATGAAACTTACAGTGTTTTTCTGGCCGCCTCAAAATTTTAACACTTTTCTTTGTTTAAGATAAAATAATTGTTATATTCGTTATATCAAAACCAAAAAAATATGAATACACAAAACACAAAACCAAAAACGTAACGTTTAAAGTTTTTACAATTGCCTTTCTCCTGTTAATGCTGGGGTTTAACAAGGTAAATGCACAGGGGCCAGCTTCATGCGATCATTGTGTAGAAAACAGCTCGGAATGTGCAGTTCAAGTGAAAATCACTTTCTATTGTAATGGCGTGCCGGTCACAAATAATGGTCCCGTGTTAATTCCTGCGAAATCGACTGTTTGTTTTCAGCACCCCTTTCCTGGTTGTGGACCATGCGATATGGAAGTAGAATTATACGCCATTGATCAAAACCCACCTTTGTGTTTAATTTCACCTCCTGTTAATAATAAAATATCTATGTCCAACCCTGGCCCAGTTTCCCCT
>CANGWA010000042.1 GCA_947457335.1 Sphingobacteriaceae bacterium | reverse complement strand
TAGAAGAGGTGATGGCTTTTGACCCATTAAGTGGTCAAAAACGGGTGTCTTAGGTGATTATTTTGTTTTTTGTGTTAAAAATTGACGTCAATTTCCAAAAAAGCTCAAAAAACGACCATCTGTTGCTCAATTTGCAAAATATAAAAAATACGCTAATAAATTAACGTATTAGTTTGTCTTTTGGAGAGGTGGCGGAGGAATTTGTCCTAAATTTGTTCGACTTTTTACAACTCATGAAATTCTTAAACTTTTTAGGTGCGATAATAATCACATCGTTCCAAATCCAAGCGCAAATTACTTACACCCTAACGCCATGTGGCGCAACGGGGTCATCTGGGCCTTCACAGACTCAAATTAACACCACTTACACCAACACGTCCCTTCAAGGAATGGTCGTTTTGTCATCAAGTATGCAAGTCTTCACTTTAACCACTGCAGGCATTTATGAAATAACAGCTGTTGGCGCCAAGGGCGGAAATGCGGCAACGACCACAAGTGGTGGGGCTGGAGCGCGCGTTATTGCACAATATACCTTGCCGGCGAATTCAGTGTTTTCGGTGATGGTAGGCCAAATGGGATTAAATGGAAATTATGGTGGATATTACACTGGCGGCGGCGGTGGAGGTGGCTCTTACGTTGCCATCAATGGTTCGGTTGCAGTAGTAGCTGGCGGTGGCGGTGGCGCTGGAATTGGTGAAACAGGGTTAAACGGCTTCAATGGCAATAGTGCTAATGCCAGCACTCCCGGGGCAGCAGCTAATGGAACAATTGGTCAAACCAATGGTGCCGCAGGTACAAGTGGTAATGGCGGAACTGGTGGTTATTGGTATGCAGCAGGTGGTGGTGCTGGAGTGAATTCGAATGGTACAGCAGGAACGACTGGAAATGTAGGTTCTGGTGGTACCCGTTTCGCTAATGGCGGCACAGGAGGTGCTCCTGGTACATACAATTCTTCAACCGGAGGTGCTGGTGGTTTTGGCGGCGGTGCAGGTGCAATGTTTGGCGGCGGTGGAGGCGGCGGTTATTCTGGTGGTGCTGGAGGAACACATGGTGGCAGTTACAACGGTTCAGGCGGCGGAGGCGGAGGAAGCTACGCGTCAAGCAGCAATCAAACCATAGTGGCAAGCTTTAATACGGGACAAGGGTATGTTGTTATAAGAAGAATGTTTGGACCTACTATTGCAATGACTAGTTCAGTTACGTGTTATGGTGCCAGCAATGGGGCACTTAGTTCAACAATAACAGGTGGTACAGCCCCTTATACCTACACGTGGTTGCCTTCGGGTGGTAATGGCTCTGTGGCTACAGGACTAGCGGCTGGTGTTTACACTTTACAGGTCGCCGATGCACTCAGTCAAACCGCTGAGGCAACATATACATTGACGCAACCCAATCAAGTCACTTCTACTTTTAACTACACACACGCAAGTTGTTTTGGCTATGCCAATGGAACAGCTAGTGCTAACGTATCAGGTGGTACAGCACCTTATTCGGTGACATGGACGCCTTCTGGTACAAATTCGATAGCCCTAAGTGGACTAGCGGCGGGCTCTTATACAGCATTGATACTTGATGCAAACAATTGTTTTGGAAGCGCTGTGGCCAGTATTACTCAACCTTCTAGCTTTGCTGTAACCGCTACGGCATCCACCAATACATTGTGTACGGGTGGGGTAGTTGTACTCAATGGTGGCGGTGCTACTTCTTATGCTTGGTCGAATGGTGTTATTAACGGTCAAGCCTTTTCACCAACGACAACCATTACTTATACGTTAACAGGAACATTGAATAACTGCACCAACACTGCAATGACAACTGTTTCAGTATTCCCCCGTCCTACCGTTACCGTTGCATCTGGCAGTGTGTGCGCGGGATTATCCTATGTTATCAACCCATCCGGGGCAAACAGTTACACCGTACAAGGTGGCAGCTTCACGGTGACACCGTCCTCAACCACGTCGTATACATTGTTAGGCATGAATAGTTTTGGCTGCTTGTCCTCCTCCATTAATACAGTTGTGGTAACCGTAAATCCTTACCCGGTTGTGACTATCTCAGGAACAAATACCGCTTGTTCGGGCAATGCCATTGCTTTGAATGCCTCTGGGGCAGCTACCTACACTTGGATCAACAGCAGTGCTACCGGTTCAACGGGAATGTTTTCGCCTACTTCAGCCACTAATTACACCGTTGCTGGAACAAGCAGTGCTGGTTGCACAGCTCTTTCTGCTGCCTTCCAAGTTTCAGTTATTCCTAGTCCCACTTTGTCTGTGTCTGGTGTAACATCCATCTGCGCCGGTAACGCCCTTCAACTAAGCGCGGCTGGTGCAAATACTTACACATGGAATAATGGTACCAATAACGCCAACTTATTGACATTCCCACTTACAAACACAACCTACACAGTTTTCGGAACAAGTGTGAATGGATGCTTGGGCTCATTAAACGTGCCAATAACGGTGAATGCTTTACCAACACTTGTGTTATCAGGTAACACTGTAATTTGTCAAGGAGGTTCATCTACTTTCTCTGCAAATGGTGCATCAACCTATACTTGGAGCACCGGCGCTAACGCCTCGTCAGTAACTATTGCTCCTCTTACAACCTATACCATTTCAGTTAACGGTTCTTCTGCTGCTGGTTGTGTTCAAACGGCAGCCTTGGTGCTCACAGTAAACCCTTTACCTGTATTAACGGTATCGGGTCAGAACCCAATTTGTTCAGGTGGCACACAAACACTTACTGCTGCTGGTGCGAATTCGTATACCTGGTCAACAGGTGGTCAAAATGCAAGTGTCATCATTTCTCCGCTCATTGGTGCAGGTGTTCACACTTTATTTGTAACAGGGACGAGTGCAGCGGGATGTGTAGCGACAACAACTGCAGGCATACCTGTTAATCCAACTCCTTCCGTTTTAATCAATGGTAGTGCAGTGTTATGTGCCGGAAACATTGCAACACTCACTGCAATAGGAGCAAATAGCTATGTTTGGAGCAATAACCTTACCAACGTCTCTATTAACGTTAGCCCAGCTACTAACACAACCTATAGTTTAGTTGGAACAACAACAGCAGGGTGTTCTAGCACTGCTGCTTTAAACATAACGGTTGCTCCAAACCCGTTGTTAATTGTTACCAGTAGCGGTTCAATTTGCATAGGTAAGACAGGCACTTTATCGGCTAGTGGCGCTTCTACTTATACTTGGGTGAACAATGGTAGTGGCGCGACTGTAAGTGTTTCTCCTACAACATCGAGCGTTTTTACGGTTATTGGTCAGAGTTCAGTAGGTTGTAGTGCCACTGGTACGATCAACCTTTTTGTAGTTCCGAGTCCAACGTTGAGTATATCGGGTAACACAGCAGTGTGTGAAAGTAAAACGAGCACGCTGGCTGTTGCTGGTGCAAGTATTTATGCATGGAGCAACGGCGGCACTGTTAACGTGACCTCCATTACGCCAACAGCCAACACCGTGTACTCGGTTACTGGTACGAGCAGTGCCGGTTGTACAGCTACAGCCCAGTACTCGGTAACACTCAACCCCGCACCGGTTATAACCTTGACGGCTTCTCAAAGCACCATTTGTATTGGTGGTTTAGCCAACTTATCTGCCGCAGGCGCTTCTACTTATAGCTGGGTCAATGGTCCTAGTGCCGCATCAATTGCTGTTACACCAACAGCTACGACTGTTTACACTGTAAATGGCACCAATGCCTTGGGGTGCACTGCGCAGGCAAGTCTAACCCTTAATGTAACCGATTGTACGGACTTAAACGAAAAGAACAACCGCACCGCTAGGCTTTACCCTAACCCAACTTCAAACATGCTTTATGTTCAGTCAGCTCATCCAACTGTTGCCAGTGTAAGGATTTATAGCACAAGTGGACAATTGTTGATTGAACAAGCGTTCAAAGATCAAACCGAATTAGATCTTTCTGCATTGGCAAACGGTATATACCATGTAATGGTGACTGAAGACAATGCGACTCAAACGTTTAGAGTCATTAAACAGTGATAACCATCCTAAAAAAGGCTGTCTATGTAGACAGCCTTTTTTATTTAGTCCCTTTAAACTTATCCTGTTGTGATGCTGAAACGCGGTTATCGCTTGGTCTCAAAATCAGCCGTAGCGAACTATTTCTAGTGATATACGCCCATGCCCAATTAATGAAAATGATGAGTTTGTTGCGCACCGATAAAATTAGCATCAAGTGCAGGAACATCCAAACCAACCATGCCATATAGCCTTTAAAATGAAGGAAGGGTAGATCCACAACAGCTTTATTCCGGCCTATGGTCGCCATTGACCCTAAATCTTTGTATTCGTATTCTAATTGTGGAACGTTTTGCAATGAGCGCTTTAGGTTTTTAGCCAAGGTTTTAGATTGATTGATGGCAACATTCGCTAATTGGGGATGCCCTTTAGGGTATTTTGGAGTATACATGCAGGCGATATCGCCTACAGCATAAACATTTTCTACTCCTTTTATAGCGTTAAAACGATCCACTATCACACGGTTGGCAGTAGTCCATTCAGCGGCTTCTAAACCCTGCAAGCGGTTACCTGATACACCTGCTGCCCATATAACTGTTTTGGTAGGCAGTGTTTGTCCATTTGATAACGTTATTACTTCGCCATCATAGTTTTTTACAAATGTATTCGTGACGAGTTCAACACCCATCTTGCACAGGTAGTCTGCTGAAGCGGATTTCGCTTGATGACTCATGGCATTAAGTGTGTTGGCACTACCTTCAACTAGGTAAATAGTGAAGTCAGAGAACTTGATGCCAGGATAATCCTTTGGCAAAATTTCTTTTTTTATTTCAGCAAATGCACCAGCTAATTCTACACCAGTGGGACCAGCACCTACAATTACTAAATTCATTAGACCAAGGCGCTGATATTCATCCACTGCTAAACTGCTTTCAAATACTTCTAGAATATGATTGCGAAGGCCTATCGCATCAGCTGTTGATTTTAGTGTGAACACATGGTTGACAATGGCCGTGTTGCCAAAGAAATTGGTGCTACATCCATTGGCCAACACCAGAAAATCGTATTTAAAACCACCACTATTTGTCGTAACACATTTCTGTATTGTATGTATGTGAGTGACCTCACACAGGCGCACCTGCACACCACTGTTACCCTTAAAAATGTGACGTAGCGGAAAAGAAATGCTGGAAGGTTCAATTTGACTTGTCGCCACTTGATAAAACAATGGTTGAAATTGGTGGTGGTTAATCTTATCGATTAAGGTAACCTTGAAAAGGGATTTGTCGAGATGTCTGGCCAATTGTATGCCGGCGAATCCCCCGCCAATAATGAGAACTTCTTTTTTCATACACTCTGCGGGCTGAACAAATGTACCAATGTTTTGTGAATGAACTGGAGCTTCCCACAGCTCTTTTTCAAGTGCTGGCGGCCAGCGGTAGTCAGGCCATCCGCTTTAGTCTTTTTCCCAGCCTCCTGCAAATGAAATTCAGCGCCAGCCGGGTCTCCTGCTTCAAAGCTAAGCTCTGCTGGCTTACATTTCGTTCAAAGGGATGCTGCTACTGTCCTTAGGCCTGGAGACGGCCTTATTGTTTCAAAAAGGAATCAAGTCGATTATCTGGCAGACCTAAAAGAGGTCTACCTTCAAATGATGCGCCTGTTTATAAGAATTCTATGGAGCAGAAGAAATGCTGCGCCATGAGGCTACCACTAATAGGGCGACTTGAGTAGCGTACCCGCTGCATCAAAAACATAATCGCCACCTGCTACATCAGCAGAATAGGTTATTTTGCCAGAGGAGTCGATAATTTTGGCTGCCTCACGGACTTTCTTTCCCTTTAGATTTTTGACGATATAGGATTTTATGCCCTCGGGTAATAAGGACGGATCAATGTCCTCCTCTGTAAAGAGAATTCTACCTGTTGCATCAAACAGTACCGATAAAAAGTGGCGATTGAATTCAAAAGTAGCTTCGTAAAAATTGCCTTCATGTTCCCAACTGTCTACTTCAACCCCAGGAAATCTTATTTCCATAGTCTTCATAATCGTGTCGGGAATGTTTGACTTTTTCTTTTGAGAAAAAGAAACTCCGGCGTTAAATAAAAAGAGGGTGAGTGTGAGAGTAGTAAAAAGCGTTTTCAAAACTAGTTAATAACAGATGTTTAGGTTGCTAATTTGCTTAAAATCATTTATATAGCCAAGTAATACCTGGTGTATTATTATAAGTGAGTGGAACTGGGTAATAACCTAGCTCCAAGTTGGGAATATTTTAAATCTTACAGGTAAAGTATGCATTGATCTGTTGATTCATGAAAGGGCAATTCTTAAACAAAGTTGGGGGATTCTTTTAGCTTTGTAGCATGTTTAACAAACTTCATCACAAACGCACTTTTCTTATTTGGTTAGCCATTTACCCTCTTATTACGCTTATTTTCTTACTAGCTGGGGATAAGTTGCTCATTTTTCCGCTGCCTTTGCGCACCTTGCTGTTAACGCTGGTAGTGGTACCAACAATGTCCTACATCATTCTTCCGTTTTATAATAAGCTATTTAAGAAATGGCTCGAATCTTAACAGGTTGTGTTGGTGAGTAAACCAACTAATTCTTGCCACTCGTTTTCATTGGCACCAACTAACCCGTGTTTCCAAGTAAGAAGGTATTCTGGGGTATCAGTTGCTTGGTAAACAGGAAGGATATTGAAATGCAAATGGGGACATGTATGCGGCTGATTGTTAATGGCGCCCAAACTAACAACATAGCAGCGGAGAGGGTGCAAGGCTGTTTCTATACAGGTGGTCCATTTTTTAATTTGGGACATCAATTCCACGTATTCCTCCTCTTTGGTGGCACTAATGGACTCGATATGGCGATTGGTTACGACCATTACCTGTCCCCATGTACGTGGATAAGCAGACAATATAGCGGTTGTAAATGGCTTTTTTTCTAGCACACGTGTTGATGAGTGCTGTAAGATACCGCAAACTAAACATGAGGCGTTCAACGGTTCTTTTGCTATAGTAGCCAGGGCATCTTCTCGAGATAAATGATAGGGCATAGGTAACTATTGAAGGGAGCTATTAATCGTTAAAGGTGCTACAAATTTCAATTAAACGGTCTTGAATGGCTACCATGTCGGCAGCCTCGTGGTAGCGTCTCAGTTTTTTATGAAAGAAATACTGGCCTGAACCTGATGCCAATGGGTCATTGCTTGTGGCAAGCCAAACCTGTGTTTCAACTCCTTTTTGTAAATCGTCGGGAGCGTTGGCGCCACCCATCTTGGTCGGTACCCAGCCAGGGTGTAGGGCATTGATTTTAACCGTTGGCCAACGGCGTGCAAAGGCCTTTGCCAAAAGTAAAAGCAGTAATTTGGAGTCGGAATAGGTAAGCGTCATCCTTCCATGAGTCAATTCGTCTAGTCGTGGAGAACCACCTAAATGCATGTCCGAGCTTACATAAATATGTCGCCTGGGTAGAGGCGTTAGTACTGAAAGCCAATATGGCGCCAATACATTCACTTTGAATAACGATTCTGCACTAGCGTTGTAAACGCCCGCGTTGTGAATCATTGTATCAAATGGACCAACAGAAATGAGTACACGTGCGAGTTGTTTTACCTCTTCAACAACACTAAAATCGGCTACTTGAATCGACTGATAACCCGTTATTCGCTTTTCCAAATCCTTTTTACGGTCCTCGTTCTTGGCATGCAAGTGTACACGATGACCTTGAGCTATTAATTGTTGTGCAGCCAATAGGCCCAAACCATCCGATGAGCCGGTAATAAAAATAAGGTCAGAGGTAGCCATAGTTAATCCCACACAAGTTAACTAATTAAAAGTAGGGAGGCACCAATGGATCGCAAAATTGTTAGCACCCAGCAGGCAGTTATATGAGCGAAGTCATATCGCTTCGTTCGTCTTTACGGTACTTTCGCTACGATTATGCGTAAAGCAACCTCTTTTTCTAACGTTGAAATCCTTGCACCTGCTGGCTCATTTGATAGTCTGCAGGCTGCGGCTAAGGCGGGCGCCAATGCCATTTATTTTGGTATAGAGCAATTAAATATGCGGGCCCGTTCGGCCGGTACCTTTACTATCGAAGATATGGCTGAAGTCGCAGCTATCTGTAAGTTAAACAACATGAAAGCCTATATCACCTTAAACACAGTGATGTACGGCCATGATATGCAGTTGTTGAAAACGATTCTTAACGCCGTTAAAGCGCACGGTATTGATGCCGTAATTGCATCCGATTTTGCCGTATTTGAATACTGTACCCAATTGCAAATTCCTTTGCACATCTCCACCCAAACCAATGTGAGCAATATTGAGTCGGTACAGTATTTTGCAAGGTTCGCTGATGTAATTGTACTAGCCAGAGAATTAACCCTCAAACAGGTTCATGAAATCTCTTCAGAAATAAAACGTCGGGGCATTTGCGGTCCATCGGGCCAATTAGTGAAGATTGAAATCTTTGTCCATGGTGCCCTCTGCATGGCTATATCTGGAAAATGTTACCTGAGTTTGCATACCCAAAACGCATCAGCAAATCGAGGCGCTTGTATTCAGAATTGTAGACATACTTACACGGTAAGGGATACCGAGACAGGCGATGAATTTGAAATCGACAATGAATACATCCTGTCGCCTAAGGATTTGTGTACGATTGATATTCTGGATCAGATCATTGAAAGTGGGGTAGCCGTTTTGAAAATAGAAGGCCGTACCAAGGGAGCTGATTACGTACACGTGGTAACCACCTGTTACCGAGAAGCTTTAGAGGCGGTATTGGAGGGTACTTACAATCGCGAAAAAGTAACAGGTTGGATGCGGGAACTAAAAAAGGTATACAACCGCGGCTTTTGGGAAGGGTATTATTTAGGTCGAAAATTGGGTGAATGGACCCATCAACCCGGATCGTTAGCCACCGAACGAAAAATTTATTTAGGTAAGGGACGTAACTATTTTGGAAAGATAAAGGTAGGGGAGTTCCTTATTGAAACCGGTAACTTAAAGCCAGGCGATCAAATAATGGTAAGCGGACCAAGGTGTGGCATGGTGCGGGAGCAACTTGATCAGCTCATTGTAAATGGTGTTGAAGGTACCAAGGCTGGTAAGGGTGATTGCATCACCTTTCCATTTGCAACCAAGGTAACCGCTAACGACAAGTTGTATAAAATTGTTGAGGCGGCGAATGGCTAAAATCATCCACTACCGAAATAAGTGCATTGGTTGTGCTATATGTTTCGAACAACAGCCTGAATTATGGCGGATGTCTAAAAAGGATGGAAAGGCTAATTTGATTAAGGCATTGTTAAAGAATCAGGTGTATCAAGTAACCATTCATCCATCACAAATTGAATTAAGTGTGCGAATTGCTGAAGCTTGTCCTGTTAAAATAATTAAGGTAACTCAATCAGAAAATAATTAATTAACGGATACATTTTTCTTGGTAAAACGCCTGACGAGAATACAGAAGTCGAATGTTCGCTTCAACTGCTTTTATCAAAAATCACGAATTGGTTATAAGAAAAAACAGAGGTCAAATGTTCACTCTCGCTCTCATTCTCACTCTGTTTTTGTACCCCGAGCCGGAGTCGAACCGGCATGTCAGTGAAGACACTGGTGTTTGAGACCAGCGCGTCTACCAATTCCGCCATCGGGGCAGGACGGCAAAAGTAATGTTTTTATAGAGAAATAGCAAAATGTTATAACGATTATCGCCTTATTTCTCCTGAATGCCAGCTATTTATTTTGAAATTTGGATATTCCGTAACAATTGTCCCACTGAAATGACAGAAGTCATGCCATATTTGTGAAAATAATTTTGAATGGAATTACTTGGGTATATCGCCTCTGTTTTGATTGGTATTTCGCTGGGACTCATTGGTAGTGGTGGCAGTATCCTTACCGTGCCGGTGCTGGTTTACTTGTTTGGAGTGGAACCGGTTTTTGCAACGGCCTACTCCCTTTTTATTGTTGGCTCCACCGCAGCTGTGGGCTCTATTGGCTATTTAAGGAAGGGATTGGTGGATATAAGGACCGCTCTCGTTTTTGGCGCGCCTTCCATTCTTGCTGTGTTTATCGCACGGGCCTACGTGGTCCCAGCTATTCCCAAAGAAGTAGTTGCTATCAGTGGTTTCATGATCACCCGCAACCTACTTATGATGGTGCTCTTTGCAGTGCTCATGGTCGCCGCCTCTTTTAGTATGATTAAGAAAAGCGGACCCGCTGATGAGTCCAATGCGCAGCGTGATTTTAATTATCCCGTGATTGTTATTGAGGGTTTAGTGGTAGGACTAATCACAGGACTCGTTGGTGCGGGTGGTGGCTTTCTTATCATACCGGCCTTGGTGCTGTTATCCAAGTTACCCATGAAGCAGGCTGTAGGTACTTCGCTGGTAATCATTGCTGCAAAATCCCTCATCGGATTTCTAGGCGAACACCAACTCTCCGCTACCAATTGGTCACTCGTGCTCTCGGTTACTACCGTTGCCTGTTTCGGTATCTTTTTTGGTTTATTCCTTTCTAAAAAAATTGATGGAGCCAAGCTAAAACCAGTTTTCGGATGGTTCGTTCTCGTTATGGGCATCTATATCATTATGAAAGAAACACTTTTCAATCATTAGTTAACGTAGTCATGAAAATTGAGCAAATCTATACTGGCTGCCTTGCGCAAGGAGCTTATTATATCGAATCCAACGGTGAAGTTGCCATCATTGATCCGCTGAGCGAAGTCACTCCTTACATCGAACGAGCGAATAAAGATAATGCACAAATCAAGTACGTGTTTGAAACGCATTTTCACGCAGATTTTGTTTCGGGGCACATTGAGTAGTCCAATAAAACAGGTGCACCAATCGTTTATGGCCCAATGCTCAACCCGCATTCAAAGCCATTATTGCAAAAGATGAAGAAGTGTTTCAACTTGGTAAGGTGTGCATTAAAGTATTGCACACACCAGGACATACTATGGAAAGTACGTGTTACTTGTTGCGCGATGAAAATGGAAAAGAGGTAGCCTTGTTTAGCGGTGATACGCTGTTTTTGGCGATGTGGGACGTCCCGATTTAGCACAAAAAGCCGCTTCCATGACACAAGAGGAATTGGCGGGTATGCTTTATGAATTGCTTACTACGAAAATAATGCCATTAGCCGATGATGTAATTGTTTATCCAGCACATGGCGCAGGAAGTGCTTGCAGTAAAAACATGATGAAGGAAACAGTCGATACCTTGGGCAACCAAAAGAAAATGAATTATGCGTTGAACCAACCCAATAAACAAGCCTTCATCGCAGCCGTTACGGACGGATTGCTTTCACCTCCAGGTTATTTTGGTATGAACGTGGCCATGAACAAAGGTGGTTACGATAGTTTTGAGAACGTCTTGACGCGCGGTCTAAAAGCCATTCAACCCAAAGATGCCGGAGCGGATATCGAAGCGACTGGTGCCATTCTACTCGATGTACGCAACGCTGATAATTTTAGTATGGGACACGTGCCGCGTTCTATAAATATAGGGCTCAAAGGGGATTTTGTCCCTTGGGTAGGAGCCATTATTGTGGATGTAAAACAACCACTGGTGCCCTTAACTGAAGCAGGATAAGAGGAAGAAACAATTACCCGTCTGGCTCGCGTGGGATTCGATAATGTACTCGGATACATCGCTGGAGGATTGGAAGGTTGGCAAGCCAATGGATTGCCTATCGATATCGTGAACCGCATTACGGCGCAGACATTTAAAATCAACGCACTCCAGCTGATAAAGTGGTAGATGTGCGAAAGGAAATTGAATATGCAGCACAACATATCAATGAAGCCTATTGCCGTCCGTTAGCAGATATCAACGCTTGGTTTGCAGAATTGAAGCACAAACACTTCTATTTGCATTGTGCTGGTGGTTACCGCAGCATGATTGCTGCTAGTATTTTGAAAGCAAGAGGCATTCATAATTTTTACGAAGTGACCGGAGGGTTTAAGGCCATTGCTGAAGCAGGGGTTAACACTTCTGACTTTGTGTGTCAAAGTAAAATGGTAAAGGAATGATTTTGTAAACCAAGTTTCGGCAATGCGTGTTGGTGAAGTTGGATGGACTGTAACCCATCTGCACCGAAACAATCAAATTAGGCAGGCTTTCAACCAAAAAAAGAAACTTCCGTATTGTGGATGCGTGGATCCCAGAATAATGGACGAATGCGGCGCTCGCCAATTGCATGATCATCAATAACCCATTGCATCAACTCGAAAACCACTGGCTATAATTGATGAACTATTCGCATGTGATCTTTGTTTGTAGAAGTGTAGCTAGGGCAGGCAAGTCAACTGCTATAAGGCCAAGGCCACACTGGTGATACAAATGAAGGAAGTTGGGGGAATAGTTACTTCACAGATTGAACCGTCTTGATTGGCACAGAAATAGCCCCACTATTTTGAAGAATTCGTAACAAAAGGTTGGGCATTCGTTTCAATTTTCGTAATATTGATAGACCTGTTAACATTTAGTCTAACGTATGAATTGGATTTTTGAACCTTGGCCATGGTATGTGGCTGGCCCGTTAATTGGGCTACTTGTTCCTCTATTATTATTGATAGGCAACAAAACGTTTGGCATCAGCTCTTCCTTGCGTCACATTTGCGCAGCATGCATCCCTGCGAATATTCCTTTGTTCAAATACGACTGGAAAAAGGAGGTGTGGAATTTGTTTTTTGTTGCGGGCATCGCTACCGGAGGTTGTGTTGCAGCTTATTTGTTGACCAATCAGGGTCCTGTCGACATGCATCCAAAATTGGCAGAAGAACTGGCAAGCTACAACGTTAATGGCAGAGCTGGACTAGTGCCTTCTGACTTGTTTTCATTTAATTCTTTATTGTCATTACGCGGCTTCTTGCTTATAGTGGGCGGAGGATTTTTTGTGGGGTTTGGCACGCGTTATGCGGGAGGCTGCACCTCTGGGCACTCCATCTCAGGATTATCCAATTTGCAATGGCCTTCTTTAATTGCAACTATTTGTTTTATGCTAGGAGGATTGATTATGGCAAATTACATTCTTCCACTTTTACTCGCACTTTAAATTCTTGTTGGAAATGAAAAACGAAGAAACGACAACAAACACTGCCGACTACCAACAACGCACCCTCGATTCAATGTGTATCAACGAATCGCAGTTAAAACACCCGTGGTGGCATAATTTCAAGTATTTGCTAGCCGGTTCACTTTTAGGAATTATTTTTTATAAGGCTGAAATCATCTCTTGGTTTCGTATTCAGGAAATGTTCCGTTTTCAATCCTTTCACATGTATGGGGTGATAGGTTCCGCCGTTATTGTAGGCATCATAAGCGTTCAAGTCATAAAACGCACTGGCGTGAAGACCATTTATGGTGAGGACATTGAATTCCACCCAAAGTCCTTCAACAAAGGTCAGATCTTTGGGGGAGTGTTGTTTGGTTGTGGTTGGGCCATGACTGGCGCTTGTCCCGGGCCGTTGTTTGCTCAAATTGGTTCTGGAGCCATGGTGGTCATTATTTCCCTTTTGAGCGCCATTGCAGGTACGTGGGTATATGGATTGTTACGGGATAAACTACCCCATTAATCATGGATAAAAGGGAGCAGGAGAAATATGCAGAGCAAATACTGCGATTGATGCAGTTGATTGTTTTTCTTGTTTTCGTCATAATTGGTGTTGGTATTTGGCTCGTTGGATCTTATCAACATCAAAATGACCCGGCCACACTTCTACAATCCACCATTGAGCCAGACTCCAACGGGTTATTTACAGAGGCGGCGCGCGAAGCTTACCGATTGAAACTTGCCGATTCCGTTAAGTATTGGCAAGCGCCCGAGCAAGTGCCCGATAATTTGAAAAGTCAGATTAACTATGGTAAAGAACTCATCATTCACACTTCCCACTACTTTGGTCCCCGTGGGAGAATTAAACCCAATGCTACAAATGGCATGGATTGCCAGAATTGTCACTTAGAAGCAGGCACCAAAACATTTGGAAACAATTATGCCTCGGTATATGCTACCTATCCTAAGTATAGAGCTCGTTCGGGTAGTATAGAGAACATTTACAAACGCGTGAACGATTGTTTTGAACGCAGCTTAAATGGTGCGACGCTCGATACCACAAGCAGGGAAATGCAAGCAATCAAGGCCTACATCAATTGGTTGGGATCTAATGTCAAAAAGGGACAAAAAGCAAAGGGGGCAGGTTTGCGCGTTCCTAAATTTCTCAACAGGGCTGCTGACACGCTTTTAGGAAGAAAGGTCTATGTTGCAAAATGCCAAAGTTGCCATCAAGCGGATGGGCAAGGCAAGATGGACACTGAAGACGTATCCTTTATTTATCCTCCATTGTGGGGATCTCGGAGTTTTAATTCTGGCGCTGGATTATACCGATTGTCCAACTTAGCAGCTTTTGCTCACGACAACATGCCACAAGGCGTCTCGTTTAAACAAACGCAATTGAGCGATGAAGATGCATGGGATGTGGCGGCCTTCATCAATTCAAAGCCTCGACCAACAAAAGACATTTCTAAGGATTGGCCAAAACTGCATGAAAAGCCTTTTGACCATCCTTTTGGTCCCTACAAGGATGGCTTCTCCGAATTGCAGCACAAGTATGGCCCCTTCCAACCAATTAAAGAGAAATGGATGGAATTAAAAAAGACTTCTTGATAAGGAAATAATGAGAAAAACCCACTGCGGGCCTTTACTTGGTTATACCGTTAG
>CANGWA010000041.1 GCA_947457335.1 Sphingobacteriaceae bacterium | reverse complement strand
ATCCTGCTGTTGGTGCTAAGTGTCGATAAATTCACCCAGGCCTCCCAAGTTCCTACCGCAATGTCCAACGAAGGATCGGTACCACAATTCACCACATCATTCGTGCCATCCAATCGCAACGCCGATGCTGGTGCCACGCTTCCGGTAATTACAAAGGAATAGGTAGGGTTGGTACAATCGTTCGATGCCACCTTCACCACCGCACTACAAATACCCGCTGCTGTTGGTGTGAAGGCAATGGCGAAGGCAGTAGTATTGGTGGTAATAGAGGTCGCTGGCAAAGTAGTCACACTGAACAGTGCCCCACTCATGCCTGAGAAGGTTACTGAGCCAATGTTGAGTGTTCCTGTACCTGTATTTGAAATCACAAAGCTATTGGATGTAGCCGAACCAAACTGAGTAAGGTTGGCGGTGGTAGTAGTTGCTCCAATGGGTACGTTATTGCCGTTACCCGTAATGGATAAACTTGACGCTAAAGTTGCTGGTGTTACGGAACCCGAAACAACACCTCCCGGTGAGGTCCAATTGGAAGAGGATCCGTTTAATGCAAAATTATTTAGAGTGCCATTATTCGGTCCCGCTGAATTACTCAACGTGAAGACCGCAGTATTGCTACCAGACGGAAGACCTTGATTAAAATGTGAGTTAAATACTAAACCACTGGCAGTGGAAGTAATCTCACATTTCATGTACTGCTGTAACTGGCATTGGGTGCGTGCCACATTCCAGACGCGCACTTCATCAATACTACCATTAAAAAACTCATTCAAATTATTTGAGGTGCCAATGGTGATGTTCGTAGTGGTTGAAACAGATAAGCCAGTTGGTGTGTCACTTGCCAACAAAATACCATCAGCATAAATAGATCTAGTAACCCCATCAAATGTTGCTGCAACATGGTGCCATGCACCATTGGTAAGAGTTGGTGCCGACGCAATTAGATCATTGGCCCACCAATAGTTGACAATGGTTCCTCCAGCGCCAAGTCTAAATGCATTGCATTCACTATAGGTTCCATAGTTTCCCCAAGCCACAATGCCCATGTTGGCACTAGTAGTCGTCTTAATCCACGCTTCGATAGTGTACGGTGAATTTCCAGAGGGAATGGCTGTGCTTGTTGTCACTGCAACATAATCATTTACACCGTCGAATGTGATCGCGCCAGCTGGTGCAGCACTAGCGGTAATTACAAAACTATAATTCGAATTTACACAATCATTGCTGCTAATATTGACCACCGCACTCGAAATTCCTACTGCCGTTGGGGTAAACAAAATACTCAACGTACTAGTGCTGCCTACCGCAAGTGATGTGGCAGGTAAAGCGTTTACACTAAACTGAGCGGCATTGGCTCCTGTGAACGTTATGGTGTTAATGTACAAAGTGGTAGTGCCAGTATTGCTGATGGAATAACTGCGTGTGGTATTTGTTCCAAAATCGGTGTTATTAGTTGTGCTAGTGGTTGCACCTATAGGCACATTGTTTCCATTTCCACTCACGCTTAACGTAGCGCCTGGCGCAGCGGCTGTGGTAAAGCCATTCACCACGCCACCCGGACTCACCCAGTTGGAGGTAGTTCCTGTTAAAGCCACGTTGGTGAGTGTACCATTGTTGGTCGCTGCCGCATCTACTAAGAGTGTTTGCGTTGCATTGGCACCTGCAGGTACTCCTTGGTTGAAATGATAATTGGCTGTTAACCCAGTCGCAGTAGTGGTGATTTCAGCATTCATGTAGGTTTGAATTTCGCATTGGCTGCGGGCCACGTTCCAAAAACGCAACTCATCCATATTACCATTATAGGCATAGCGCAAAGCGCAACCACCTGTAGTACTTGGGTCCGCTCCAATATTACGGTAGGTGGAACTAGGAATTGTGAACGTTAAAGGAGCCGTGCTTTGCAATACGCCATTGAGATACATTCTTAATGTAGATCCATCTCCCGTTACCGCCACATGCGACCAAACACCAACAGAGGGGCTCGCTAATGACTGTACAACCGCATTCGTAGAGGTTTTGTTTGTTGCCATAAAGACAACTCTTCCTGTGCTACCTCCAGAGAAGCCACAGGTGCTTTCGGGGCCGATGGAAAGCGCCCAAGAAGGGCAATCAATACAGCCATACCCAGTATAGAGTAACAACTGAGTGCTTGAAACAGTGTTCGGTTTTATCCATGTTTCAATGGTGAAATTATTACCAATGTTCCACGTGCTTAAATTGTTTGGTAACAACACATGGTCATTCGAGCCATCGAAACTTAATGCGCTTGCAGGCGAAGTGCTTGCCGTAATCACAAAACTGTAATTCGGACTCGCGCAATCGTTGCTGGTAACCATTACCACAGCAGTTGCCTGACCAGCAACTGTTGGTACATACGTTATTTGGAATCCTGTTGTGCCAGTGGTAATCGCAGAGGACGGCAATGTGTTTACACTGAATTGCGATGATCCAGTGCCTGTAACAAGAATGTTATTGATGTTTAAAGTACCCGTACCGGTATTGGTAATGGAAAAAGTACGCGAGGTGTTACTGCCAAAGTCTGTATTGTTTGCAGTTGACGTTGCGGCACTCTGTGGAATAGAGGCGCCATTGCCTGTTAAAACAATACTCGCTGTGGGTGCCGCAGTGGTGGTATATCCATTGGGAACGGCGCCAGGATAAATAAAATTGGATGTAATTCCAGTTCGTGCTATGTTGCTTAACGTGCCCGTTAAACCATTGGCCGCTTCTGTTAAGGTTGTTATCGATGTGTTATTTGCACCTGGAACGCCTTGATTGAAATGATAATTAGCTACAAGGCCTGAAGCAGTACTGGTAATTTCAGCACTCATGTAAGTTTGAATTTCACATTGTGAGCGGGCCACATTCCATAAACGCACTTCATCAATGAACCCATTAAAGAAATAGTTGCCCGTACGTTCCCTTCCAATAAACAGGTTAAAGGTTGTACTAATGTCCATACCGGCAATTGCAGTATGGGTAACTACCGCATCTAAAATGCCGTCAACATATAGCTTCACGCTGTTTTGTGAACGGTTCACCACCATGGCAAGGTGATGCCAGGTATTGTTAGCAAGGTTAGTAACCCCCGCAAGTCCATTTGTAGCCGCTAAAAATGTGGACGAACTCCCTATCTCGGCTGCGATTTTACCATTCTGTATTCCTAATTGAAATCCATAAATCGCCGATGTGCTGGCCTTCACCACAATACCGGTAAAATTGGAATTGGATTGGCTGGTTTTAATATCGGCTTCGATAGTCATGTCCCCTGTTCCGAAATTGATAAGGCTGTTCGTGGCAACTGACACGTTATCGTTGGCGCCATCGAAGGATAAGGCGGCGGCTGTGGAGATGCTGGAGGTGGTTACAAAAGAGTATGTAGGGTAAGCGCAATTGTTAGAGCTGACATTTATAGTTGAATTATATACCCCTGTAGCTGTTGGCGTCAACACCACAACAAAGCTCGTAGAACCAATTCCTAAACTGGTGGAAGGTTGTGTTGTAATAAAATATTGAGCAGCGTTCGGTCCTGAATCTGTCACACCAGAAATTGAAATACTACCAGTTGAATTATTTATCACATACGTTTGAGTTATCGCTCCATCCCAATCCGTTGCGTTCAATGTCGACGTTGTTGTACTACCTGCTGCAATAACATTGTTAAACCCAGTTACAGTAAGGCTATTAGCAGGAACTACAACTAAAGTTCTAACCGCGGTACCGGTACAACCAGACGAATTGGTCCCAGTGACTGTATAAACGGAAGTGCTCGTCGGCGTTACCGTAATGGTCCCAGAATTAATATTGCCCGGATTCCAATTATAATTTGTACAGTTCATTGCTGCCAGTGTAGCCGTATATCCAGAGCAAAGAACAGATGGGGTGATGGTTGTCATTAAACCAGGTCCATTCAATATAAATGATACCGCATTGTTAGAGTAATTCGCAGTAGCCAAGTCAGGTAAATTATCATTATTAACATACCCAAGGGCCATGGCCCTAACATTTCCTGCTACGGGATAGGTAACAGCAGTCATGATGCCAAACCCCGCACCATAGTATACAGTTGTATTGATGGTGTTGACATGGCATACAACAATGTCCAATTTTCCATCTCCATTCATGTCGGCTACACCTATCGCTCTAGGTCCGCTTCCGGTGGTGTATGTTTGAGAAACCACAAATGATCCCGAACCAACGCCCTTTAAATAGCTCATGGTATTTGACACGTAATTTACTACCACAAGGTCCATGATGCCATCGTTGTCAATGTCCCCTTTCGCAATGGCTGTTGGTCCATTACCAACCGTGTATGCCTGAGCCGAGCCAAAGGAGCCTCCCCCTGTTCCAAACAATATAGCGACGTTGTTAGCACTATAATTAGCAACGGCTAAGTCTAATTTTCCATCGGCATTAAAATCGTGTGAAACCAATGCAATGGCGCCTGAGCCTGTTGTGTAACTAGTTGCTGTCCCTAATCCTCCCGATCCATTTCCCAAAAACACTGAAACATCCCCTGAACCATTGTTGGCGGTTGCCACATCTGGCTTGCCATCACTATTAAAGTCATCTGTCACCACACCATATGGCTGATTGCCTGAGGCAAAGGTGGTCTGAGTGCCGAGGGTTCCCGTTGCAGATCCCAGCAAGATTGAAACGTTATTGCTACCCTTGTTCGAAGCAACAACATCTAAATTGCTGTCTCCATTAAAATCAGCTATTGCTACATTTTCTGGAGTAACACCAACTGAGTAGAATGCAACAGTGGTAAAAGAGCCATTAGGTGTGCCTAGCATCACAATCACTCGGTTATTGCTTTCTGCAATGGAAATGGCATCAAGACTATTGTCATTATTCATATCTGCCAATGCAACACCAGTAACGTTGTTTCCAACGCCCCAGCCTGAAACCCCAGTTAAGCAAACACTTGCAACTGGTGCTATACTACAGGTCACAACAAAACTGTAATTCGGATTCGCACAATCATTGGTCTGTAAATTAACTACTGCACTATAATTGCCAACGGCTGTTGGCGTTAATGTAATCTGTAAATTGGTTGTTCCTGTTGTAACCGCACTAGATGGTAACGTCGCAAAACTGAATTGAGCGGCATTGGCACCTGATAGCGTAAGGTAGTTAATGTTCAACGTGCCTGTGCCACTGTTGCTGATGACAAATGTGCGGCTGAGGCTATTCCCAAAATTAGTAAAGTTGTTCGTGCCAGTTGTTGCCCCCACTGGTACGTTATTTCCATTTCCTGTTATCGTTAAAGACGATCCTGGTGGTGTGGTTAATGTATTGCCCGAAACCACTGCGGCTGGCGAAGGACTGGTCCAGTTTGAAGTAGAACCGCTTAATGCAAACCCATTGAGGGTAGCATTATAGCTTCCGGTTGCATCCAGTAAAGTCGTGAGGCCTGTATTCGTGCCCGAAGGAAGTCCTTGATTAAAATGGTAGTTGGCCAAAAGACCTGTCATCGTACTCGTGATCTCACTGGTGAGATAACTTTGTATTTCGCAATGGGACAGCGGCTTGTTCCAAAACAATACCTCATCAATGTACCCACTGAAATATTCGAAACCAATGCCGTTGGCGCCAATGTTAAAACTACCGCTTGGCACGCCCATGGTGGTGATCACCACCGTGTTGGTCATGATGCCGTTCACATAAAATTCTCCAATGCCCGGCTTTACCACCGCCGTTAAAGAGGTCCAAACCCCCGCTGTTAACGTGTAGTTGAAAGGATAATAGGTGATGCCGCCAAATAAAAGAGAAACAGCTCCGTTACTGGTGAGGTAAAGACCACACCCATTCGACCCAGACGACCCATTGTAAGCAATCATTTGATTGGCAGCAGTGTTATTCCACCGCACTTTCGCCTGCAACGACACATTGGTTTGTGTGGTGGTTAAAACGCCACGGGTAACCAAATCATTGCTGCCATCAAACTGTAATGCGGTTGCTGAGGCTATGGTACTAGTGACGGCAAAGGAATAATTCGGCGCAGTACAGTCGTTGGAAATAATGTTGAGAGTGGCGTTGTAAACACCGGGAGCCGTTGGTGTAAGCGTTATGGCCATTGCCGTGGTGCCCGTGGCAATAGCCGTTGAAGGAATGGTGGTAACACTGAACTGCGCGGCATTGGGTCCCGTAAAATACCCCGTGGTGATGTACACTGTTCCTGTGCCAGCATTGGAGAGGACAAAGCTATTGGTTAGTGCTCCATTGAAATTGGTATTGTTGGCAGTAGATGTAGTGGCACCCACCGGCACGTTGTTGCCATTACCAGTAATGGCGAGGCTTGCAGCCTGTGTGGTAGTGGTGGTATACCCATTCGTCACCGGGGTGTTCGCCACCCAGTTGGAAGTGGAACCTGAAAGTGTGAAACCAGTCAGTGTTCCCGTATTGGTACCGGCTACATCAGAAAGGGTTGTATAAGCCCCGTTGTTGCCCGATGGTATGCCGTTATTAAAATGGTAATTCGCTACGAGGTTCGTGGCCGTGGTAGGAATCTCACAACTCATGAACGTTTGAATCTGACACTGCGTGCGCGCTTCTTTCCAAACACGTACTTCATCTAATGCGCCTTGGAAGAAATTACAGTTACAGGTTTGTCCCTGACGCCCGATATAAAAACTATAGCCAGTAGAATTGGCTGTATTGGTGGCACTGGCTTGAAACGAATCCAACAACCCATTGATATAAAAATAAGTATTCGTGCCATTATAAACAGCTGCAACGTGTGTCCACTGGTTGTTGGGAATTGTTCCATTGGAATACTTCCAACCATTGACTGCCGTATTGTGAAGCGCGAGTTTTCCGTTATTCGACACCTGGAAGATGTACTCCCCATTGTTAGCCTGTCCATTGCCATCCCCCTTGCTGATGATGGTATTGTACTTGGTAGTGGTCGGATACACCCACGCCTCCATCGTAAATGGTGCATTCAACACGTCCAGCACCGTGTTGGTGCCCACCGCCACTTGATCATTGGTTCCATCAAAGGCTAACGCCGAGCCTGTGCCAGAGCTGGCAGAAATAACAAAGGTATAATTGGGATAAGTACAATCGTTGGAATTAATAGTCATCAACACCGTGTTCGTTCCAATTACTGTTGGCGTGTATAGAATGTTGAATGTTGAGGTGGCAGAGGATGCCAGTGTTGATGAGGGTTGTGGACTTATAGTAAATAACGAGGCACTTGCCCCCGACAACATAGCCCCGTTGATGTTGAGAGTCCCCGTGCCCGAATTGGCTAACTGAAAGGTCTTTGAAAAAGCTCCACCAAAATCGGTGTTGTTGGCAGTAGATGTGGTCGCCCCAACTGGCACGTTATTGCCATTGCCTTTTACCACCAACGATGCGCCAGGAACACTGGCTACCGTGTATCCACTTATTACTCCTCCCGGCGCAACCCAGTTCGAAGCGGTTCCCGTGAGCGCAAGCCCTATCAACGTACCCGTATTTGCACCAGCAGCATCCGTTACCGTCGTAACGGTTGAATTACTCACACCCAATAACCCCTGATTGAAATGGTAGTTCGCCATTAAACCTGTTGCCGTACTCGGAATCTCAGCCTTCATGTAAGTTTGAATATCACACTGACTTCTTGCTGTGTTCCATATCCGCACTTCATCCATCGTACCCGGCAAATAAGCATCGTACGCACCGATAAAGACAGCTTGTGAACTGCTCGGCGCGCCAGGGGTACCCGACCAAGGGGTAAGCGGACCAGCTTGAATACCGTCCACATAAATCCTACCGCCACTCGCGTCAATTACCATGGCCACATGGTGCCAATTGTTGTCGGCAATGCTCACAGAGCTCGTTATTGGAAAACCAACCGCATTGCTTCCATTCACAAAATACAAACCATAAGGATAGCCCCCATAATTGTAAAGCAACCAACCATTAAGCGAATTGGAAACATACTTGCCCACTATGCCGGCTAAGGTCGTTGTGCCCGTGTGCGAAGTCTTTACCCATGTTTCTACCGTTAACGGAAACGCATTCAAACTGCTGGAGTGTGCAATAGAAACGTAATCATTGGTCCCGTCTAAATTAATGGCCTCACCGGGACAATTGCTAGTAGATACAATTTGATACCCAATCCACCGGTTGGTACTGGAGTCAAACAAAAAGATACGGTTGTTCGCAAAACTAAAATTAAATGATGAGGGTGCTGGAGCAGTCGATGGCAACGTGCAGGTATAGCTGACTGTGGTATTGGCCGCATTAATGAAATATACTTTTTTAAGTACATAATCATATACAATTAACTCCTTACCTGAAATGCCTGTAAAGCCAATGTTGTAGGCATTTAAATTAGAACTTGCTACAGGTAATCCACTAATAGATGTTGTAGAGATGGACGCACCCGATGAACGGTTGTACTTGGAAATATTGCCGTTGTAATAATAGTACACCACGTTGTTGGCAATATCACACGCCCCTGAACATTGTGAATAGGGTGCAGCATAGGGACTAATGGTGGTTGTAATATTGGTGCAATAATTAGAAGCATTTAAGCTGTAGCTAAAGATTGGCCCACTAAATGAATTTGTCTCTGGTTTGCCGGTAGAGGTGTTGAACCACAACCCCCGCAAATCCACACCAGAGGTAGTCGTGTAAAGGGGCGAACCCCCCGTTACCGAGAAGGTCTCTAATAGACTAAAGGATGTTCCCGGCTCTCCTGAATAATACAAATTAGCAGAGGAATTGAATGCCACGCCACTCCTATAAATACTAGCAGTTGCACTTTGAAGGGTTACATCCGATACCGCCGACACAAGAGCACATTGTGCACGGGACGATAAACTATATAGAAATAACAAAAAGAGAACGTAAATGTTGCGTTGCATACTTGGGCGACTATAGGGTATATACTTCAATCTTGGGGTTACCTGCAATGAACCGGTTAATTAAAATTAACTGATTCATTTACAAGCGTATAAACCTATAAATGTACGAAAATCCACAATCGCCCTGCGGATTTTCACCCATCGGAAGTTACTCTAATTGCTTGATTTTCAGTTTTTTAAATTCAAGGCGACTATTTGGTCGTTGAAAGGGGGGCAAATAGGCGCTAAATCGCATTTGCGATTTACCGAATGTAATTGCGTTAAATACGCTATCATAAGGCGGGTTAAAAGTAGGGCTTATCCCTTCACTCGACTAACTGGCGTGTTCTCAAATAACTTGTTGCGCCTGCTGCTTCTTCACTCCAAAATCCAAAATCCGATCAATAAACTCATAGGGCTTGTACCCATTTATCGCCGCCTGGTGAAAAATACAGGTGGCGGGCGTCATGCCCGGTAGGGAATTGACTTCAATAAAAATCACTTCTGCCCTGCCACTGTTGTAAACTCTTACAAAGGCATCAATGCGGCAATAACCGGTTACGCCCAACACCCGGGCTGCACTGCCCAAGCGCTCCTTCACCTGATTGCTGATCGTTTGACGCAATTCAGGATCACGTGCATACCGCGCCGGTGTTATGTTTTGCCCCTGCCCTGCTAGAAACTTTTCTTCCAAACTCAAAACCTCACCCTCTGCTAACGCCTCCGACGCTTCAAATACTTCATAGTCGATTTCTCCCTTTTCATTAAACTTCGTCAGCATACCCCCAGTCACTTCAAGGAAATGATCGGCATCGCGGCGACTAATTAATTCTTCAACGAGTATCACGTTCTTGTTGGGAAATTCTTCTTTGGGACGAATATGCAGTACAGCCGATGCTATTGGGTCCAAGTCGGCGTCGAGTGCACGGAACATCAACTTACAAAACGCATCAAACTCTTCAATGGTTTTAATTTTTTTCACAGCACTGCTACAACCATCGTCCACCGGCTTGGCAATAAATGGAAAATGGATGCGCTCCTTCAATTTTTTCTCTACCCCCGCTCTGTCATTGCACCACTCCTCCTGCGATACCAACAAATGCTCGGCCACCAAGAACCCATTGGCGCGCAAAATTTCATTGGTGGTGTACTTGTCAATGGTAATGGCCGAACTCTTCTGCCCCGATCCATTGTAAGGCAACCCTACTTTCTCAAGTCGGGTCTGAATTTCTCCGTCTTCACCAGGCCTGCCATGCAATGCAATAAACACCTCGTCGGCTACCTGCGCTAATTGCTGGTAATCTATTTTTTCTGGCGCCATCAATGATCCGGCCCCAGCGTATTTTTTAGTAATGCCTTCTGCGCGCTTCACAATTTCTCCAATAACGGGATGCACAGTAAAATGCTCTGCTTTCTCACGAATGTCATCGGCATTGTCTTTCAACATCAAATTAATCGGAATGCGGTACAGGGTATGGTGCTCTCGGTTGCCTGCCAAAAAAACAGGAAACGGCACGTACTGCTCCGATGACGCCAATTTCTCGTACACGTTTCTTCCACTTTCAACCGAAATATGCCGCTCCGATGAATAACCGCCAAGTACAACAGCCACGCGGGTGCGCTTTTTATCTGCCGTGATGTCGTCAGAAATCAACGCATCGAGCCGCGCCAATAATTGGTTGTAGGCAAGGTTTAGTCCGGCTTGCACCGCCCTGCGATTAAGGGAAGTGCGTATAATGTAGGTTAAAAATTGCGAGGGATTCAACCCAATTTCTGCTGCCTGATGGAAGAAAAACGACGACGGCATCATGCCACTCGTAGTATTGGGGTCGTTGAGATAAATCTTCCCATCGTTGGCTGCAAATCCATCAATGCGCGCATACACGTCGAAGTTCAAGGCCTTGAACAAACGTTCGCATTCGTGCATAATGGTCATGATTTTTTCTCCAGGCAAATCAATCGGCGTAATCTTGCGCGACAAGCCCGGCAGGTACTTGCTGCGGTAATCAAACAATTCCTTACCCTTGCGAATCTCGGTTGGTGGCAACGCAATGCCTTCGCCGTTTTCATTTTCTACAACAATGCAGCTGAATTCTCGTCCCTCGATAAAGCCTTCAACCATTACGGTGGCTTCGGCATCGAGGGCCTCCACAACCATGCCGTCCTTTGTAAGGTGCTCGTTAAAAAACGACACCAAGTGAGAAGGGTCCTTTATGACTTTGTTATTGAAATGGGCTGGCTCCGTTATTGCCACGGGCATGCCAACGCCTTCGCGTATGTCGGCTAGTTGGCGCACATACAATTCCTTGGCTTCTGCACTCAGCGCTTGCCATTCTTTGGCATCGACCCAACGGGTAAAAAAGGCCTTTTCAACCGCCTGCATAAACGCATGCGCATCGTCTTGGTCGAGTATGGTCACGCCAATGCTCGACCCTTGTCCCGCTGGTTTGATAACACACGGCAAACCAATTTCTTTTTTAACCTGCTCAAATACGTTTTTTGTTTTACCATCAATGTAATCGCGGCGGGTAATGGTGGTAAAACGCGGACTGTGGAAGCCCTGCGCTACCATCATGTTTTTTTGTATGGCTTTGTTAATGCCTGTTGCTGAAGGCAAAATACCAGAACCACTGTAAGGAATTTGAAGGTATTCAAGAAGGCCTTGTAAGCGGCCGTCTTCGCCATCAGGACCGTGTAAACAAAGAAAAGCAAAATCGATTTTATGTTTGAGTGCCTCAAACGAAATAGGTTGGCCAATGGCTGATAAGAGCTCGTGCTGTTGTGAAAGTGTCAGGTCTAAATTTTCAGCATATAGTTGGAATGGCGAATTGGCAAGGTATTCCATCGGGGGATAAAAATCACGGATGGTGCCCTTGTATACGTACTCCCATTTTAGTTCACAGAGGTTTCCGAAACTATCGGCAAATAAAGGTATCGCCTCAAACAGCGATTTATTGAGATTATCGTAAACAGTTCTTCCGCCTGCAAATGAAATTTCTCGTTCCCTACTCTTGCCACCAAAAATAATTCCGACCCTGATTTTGTTCATGTTGTAAAATTGTAACGCTTTATCAAAAGTAAACGATTCGACGGGGCGCTTGCTTGTAGCTTTTTCATTTAATTAACAGAGATATGTAAATAGGCGTGGCAACACCAAGGTGGATTCTGTACTTTTACTGCCGCATGTTTTTACGGTTTCTCATAGTTTTTATAATAGTGCTATTGGTGGAGGTGTACTTCCTTCAAGCCGTACGCACCTTTGCAAGGGACTTCTCGCCTGAGCGACGAAAAGTCTTGGTTGGTATTGCCATTGGTTTAGCCGCCCTCAACGGCCTACTCGCCATTTCGGCAATGATTTGGCCACCTCCAACCTGGCCAGCACCGTTGCGCCTGTTCATGGGCATTTTATTCATTTTAACCCTTTGTAAACTCATTGGGGTGTTGTTTCTCATATTGGATGATGTGGTGCGCTTCTTTAGGTGGATTGTGCAAATGGTTGGCACCAAGCCGGCTGAAGAAACCACGTCGGGTGGCATCTCGCGCTTAAAGTTTTTTAGTCAACTGGCCATTGGCTTTACAGTCATACCCGCCATTGGTTTTATCTATGGGATTGTAAAAGGAGCCTACCGTTACCGCATTCACAACGTTCAAATTCCTTCAGCCAATTTACCGGCTGAGTTTGATGGCTTTAAAATTGTGCAACTCTCCGATATTCACACCGGCTCGTTTAACGACGATTCGGCCCTGCGCCGTGCGTTTTCATTGGTGTTGGAACAAAAACCCGATTTAATTCTTTTTACTGGTGACCTCGTTAACAACGAAGCCAAGGAGACTGAAGGGTACACCGACGCTTATAAAATGCTGAAAGCCCCTTATGGCGTTTACTCTGTTTTAGGCAACCACGATTATGGCGATTACATCAGTTGGGAATCGGATCAGGCCAAGCAAGCGAACCTCGAACGTTTAAAAGCAATTCAAAAAGAATGCGGCTGGCGTTTGTTGATGAACGAGCACGTGGCCATTGAAAAAGAGGGTGCTAAAATTGGTTTACTTGGTATCGAAAACTGGGGTGGCAACATGAATTTTCCTAAGTATGGAAAAATGGATGAAGCCACAAAAGGTGCAGAAGTGTATCCGTTTAAAATACTCATGAGTCACGACCCGAGCCATTGGGAACAAAAAGTATCGCAGATTTATAAGGACATTGACCTCACCCTTAGCGGCCACACCCACGGCATGCAAATGGGCATTGAAATTCCAGGCTTGAAATGGAGTCCCTCACAATATTTTTACAAGTACTGGGCCGGTTTGTACAAACAAGACCACCAGTTTTTGTATGTCAATCGTGGACTCGGATTTCTCGGGTATCCAGGTCGGATAGGGATATGGCCTGAAATCACAGTGATGGAGTTAAAGAAGGCGTAAGTAGCCGGAGGCAAAGTCGTTCTCAATGAATTTGGACGCAACCCATGAAGCAGAAAGAAATTGGTTCTTGCATATGCTTGTAACTTTCGCTTCAGGGAAGGGATACGAAGAGACCAAGGCGCACAATGGTAGAGAGGTTTAGGGTCGCAGAGAACGCAAAGGTGCAAAGAACGCAAAGAGATAAAGCCCGACAAGAGGTAAAGCCGGCAAAGAGAAAAAAGCGCATAGTGACGTAAATGCATTTTCAATTTTCAACTCTCAACTTTCAATTAATTTAGGACGCAACCCATGAAGCAGAAAGAGGTTGGTTCTTGCATATGCTCGCGGCTTTCGCTTCAGGGCACGCACACGAAGTATAGATAAACGCACTCTTAATTCTCCACTTTCAATTTTCAATTAAGAGCGTATTTTTTGTTAACGCCATTCACCATTATCAATTTACCATTAACAATTGATTTCCGCGGTCACGCCGTTAACCATCCACAATTACACTTACTACCGTATCTTCATTCCTATGAGAGCATTAACACCAATCTTATTGCTGTGGAGTATTTTGTTTTTTACACCCATCAATGCACAACAACCAGACAAATTAAAACACGATGGCCCTTATTGTATCATGCGGGTTTATGAAAGTGCAAATGAAAAGTTCAGGGGACTTTACGTCATTTACGAAGACATGACCGTTATTCAAAAGGAAGTGGTTGCTGATAAAAATGCGGACCTGCGAGAAATCTATCTTAAAATAACCATGGAAAACATCAATATTCTTTACAAAAAAGGGTATCGCCTCATCTCCACCAATATTAGTGGAGAAAGCGATGTGTATGTCAGAGAATACGTCTTCTCAAAAGGGTAACGTTACAACCTACACCCTCAAAAATCATCATCCGTTGGCTCTTCAGCTTCCTTCTCTTTTTTCTTTTTCTTGTCGTTGGGTTTTTCCTCGGGCTCTAAAATAAAACGCTGATTCTTGCGGCCACTTTTCAGCGTGTCCATGTCTATCAGACCACGCTCTTGACGAATAATGTTGCGAATCACAGAACCCTCCTTCTTCAAATCTTCCTTAATCTTTTGCTTCATTCCCTTTAAATCGTACTTGATTATGGGATTGTCCATGTTGCCTGTCATCAAAATAAACGCACTGCGCCGGTTGTCTGGGTCGTTTTCAACGGGACCAAATTCATCTTCTTTCTTCATCTTCTTGGCAAAGTACTCGCTCAAAAACAAACGAATGTGGTAGTCGATGTCGTAATTAAATTTATGCTGACCATTGAATTCTATGTTCAATGCTGAATTGTTTATGCTCGTACGGGGAATGTAAATCACCTCGTTCTCAATGCTGATCTGCGAACGAGGTGATTTACATTCCCCGTACGAGCATAAACAATTTATGCTGACCATTGAATTCTATGTTCAATGCTGAATTGTTTATGCTCGTACGGGGAATGTAAATCACCTCGT
>CANGWA010000040.1 GCA_947457335.1 Sphingobacteriaceae bacterium | reverse complement strand
TCAACAGGCTATTTTTGTTAAAACGAAGCAAGTCAATCAATACAGTATAACATTGAATAATTTTGTGAATGTTGAGTCAGGTATTGTTATTAATTTTTATGGAGGACCCGTCAATGCAAATTTTGGAATACCCTACTTGTCATGGCCAGTTTGGCCCAACACTACTTCCATAAAAAATCTTGGCATCATCAGTAATACTTTTGCGCCTGAATACAATTATAGCACCCCTAATACAACCAGCAGATTTACTCGAAATGCAATTCGTTTGAGTAGCCCATCCCTGAATTATATGGTTGCTTCATGCTCATGCCGATTTATAGATGTTGAACAAAACAGTATTCTTGGGTGTTATAATGGAATTACTATGGATGGTATTAACTCAGCCACTATGAGTTGTGCTAATTCTGGTTTTAAAAAATCAATCAGCACTAATACCATTACTTTGGCACAAGATTACCTGCCATTTATTCAATACGGTATCTCATTTACAAATAGTAAAAGTTATCCTTTTTCTTATGAGAGAACGCAAGTGATTGAAGAAAATTTAATCTCCGTTGAATCAAATACGGCTGCTATCAGTAACACCAATATTACTTTAATGTTTTTAGAAAACAATGGTGCGCTAAGCGGCAGCGGGAATATATACCCAACGCCCCATGTATTATGTAACGACTTAAAAAATGCAAACAAAGGTTTTGTGTTTAGTAATTACAACAAACCTATAAGTTGGCGGGGAAATAAAATGGAAGATCTCATGCAAGGTATGACACTGACTAATTCAGGATTAATAGGGGTTCAAGGCAACAGTTCTAACCCGTGCGATAATCAATGGAATGGAACATGGACCAATTATTGGGGTACATGGGTTGGCCCAGGAAGCACCGCTACTCAAAACCCACTTTATCTGAAAAGTGGAAGCCCTTGGGCGGTGCCGACAAGCAGTGGTAGTGTCTTTTTTCTTGACTTTTACAATGCCCCTGGTGCTACATTTACAGCTTCCAACACATATGTCTGTGGCAGCAATTCCTATATCCCTGTTATTTCCCACATCAACCTACCCTTTAGCAATGTCAATTTAATCAATGATTACATCAAGAATACCTTTGTGTTTCGATACTTGCATGCACATGATAGTCTGAGGACCAACGATCCAGAATTGGCAGATGTATACGCTTACTTAGATACCACTTCTATAGGCGCCTTCATGTCTATTGAAGATAAAATCAATACCAGGGATTTTATCTCAGCCAGTGCGTTGTTGGCCACCCTTTCACCCAGCGGCTTTATTGAGCCAGAATTAACTTACTACGACTTCTTGCATTTGTACAATAAGTACATGGCCACGCCTGTACTTTTTGATGCATCCGATAAATCCATACTGCTTGCTTTAGCGAACAAGTGCACCGAAACGGGTGGACAAGCTGTCTACCAATCCAGAGCGCTTTACCAACTGGTCACTGGCTTTGTATTTAATGCGCCAGCAGATTGCGATAATGGCCAAGGCGCACGTCATTCTAATTTGTTCAATGAAAAGTCAATGCCTCTTTCAGCTAACAAAATAACCATCTACCCCAATCCAACAGACGGCCTTATTAACATTGTAGGGCATCAGCCGAATTCAACCGGAAATTATACTATCTTTGATAGCAGTGGCCGGTTAGTGGCCTCGGGTACTATTAACGGTAGTAGTAGCGAAGTGCACTTGCAAACGCACTTACCGCCTGGGTTGTATACGTTTTGTTTGAGTTATGAATCCATCGACACCTATTATGCGAAATTGGTTATCACTCAATAGGCGATTCAGATCTTGGCTTTTAGTCAACCTGTGCTTGTTTTTTTTATTTGGGCAGGCACAAATTGCCAATTACGTAAGCAATGGCAGTTTTGAGAGCCTGAATTCTTATTCGGCTACCTCGTTGTACAACGTTGTCAATTACTGGCAGCCGATAGATACAGGTAAAGGTTGTGATTATTTAGCCACATTGCTTCCCCCATTTAAAAACGCACCGTACGCTCTTGGTTTTCAATATCCACGGACCGGAAATAATTATGTTCTTATACAACTATTCCACGTTACAAGGAGTTACCCTAGGAACCGGCTCAAGCAACCTTTAAAAGCGGGAACTACCTACTGTGTGAAGTTCTATGTGGTAAACACCAATCACACCCCACATGCCATTGGTAGTTTTGGCGCCTATTTTGGCGGCAGTACATTGGATACCATCACCCAATGCAATGTGGCCCTCACCTACCTTCAGCCCCAGGTGGAGCACCCCAAGCAACCAATAATTACCGACACCCTCAACTGGGTACCCATTACCGGCACCTTTGTGGCACAGGGTCATGAAAAATACATGGTCATCGGCAATTTTAGAAGCGATGCAGATACGGATACCTTACTGATTAATCCGACCTACTTGCCCAGTATTGGCAATGTAGTCTGCCTCGATGACGTCAGCGTGATTCCCCTTGATTTGCCTGCTTATGCGGGCCGGGATACTGCGGTGTTTCCTGGTGATAGTGTTTTTCTTGGACGAACGCCTGATGTGGGCATTGATGAAGCATGTGTGTGGTACCAACTACCCAGCACCACACCCATAGATACAGTGGCAGGGTTTTGGGTAAAACCCAACAACAATGTGAGTTACGCCGTACGGCAGGAAGTCTGCGGTGTGGTGCGATGGGACACGGTACACGTGTACATGGATGGAGTGGGGATTGAGAAACACAACAGGATGAATGGAGCGTTAAAGCTCTACCCCAATCCAACGGACGGCCTTATTAACATTGTAGGGCATCGGCCGAATTCAACCGGAAATTATACTATCTTTGATAGCAGTGGCCGGTTAGTGGCCTCGGGCACCATCACTGACAAAAATAGTGAACTGCAGTTGCAAACGCACATACCGCCTGGGTTGTATACTTTTTGTTTGAGTTATGAGCCCGCTTACACCTATTATAAGAAACTGGTTATCACTCAACAGGCGCCTTAGGTTTAGGCTGTAGTCAACATGTGATTGTTTGCTTTAATTGGGCAGGCATAACCCAAACTCAATTGAAAATTGAGTTTGGGTTTATATCACTTTGCGCTTCTAACTTGAATCGGACTATACGAGCAAAGGCAAGTCCCCATCTTTCAACAACCTGCTCCTTTCGCTTCAGGGGGAAACGCCCACATTAAAATGCCTCTTTAAAAAAGTTAGAATGCTGGAGTGGAAGCATTGGACTAGTCGCTCTGCGTTAACCGATTTTGCTTTTTCCGCAGACTTCCCACAACACGATGCCGGCACATACACTTACGTTTAACGACTGCTTGGTGCCGTGTTGAGGAATTTCGATGATAACGTCGCACTGTTGCAATACCTCTGCTTCAACGCCATACACCTCGTTACCAAAAACAAGGGCGATTGGTTGTTGTTGGTAGTTAAAATCGGCCAAAAGGATGCTTCCTGGCGCTTGCTCAATGGCGGCAATGTAGTAACCCTTGGCTTTTAACGCCTTCAGCGCTTCTACAGTAGACGGCGCGTGCTCCCATTTCACCGATTGAGTGGCTCCCAACGCTGTTTTTTCAATCTCGCGATCGGGCGGAGTGCCTGTCACACCGCACAAAACCAGCCTTTCGGCACGAAACGCATCACACGTTCTAAATACCGAGCCCACATTGTTGAGACTGCGCACCGAATCGAGCACCACCACCACGGGGTGTTTAGGAACAGCTTGATAATCAGCCACAGAAAGTCGGGTATCGGATGCCATAGAATTTCCCTCAAAAATAGCTATCTTTAACGGATATTAAGTCCGATCTCTTTGTGAAAATCAGTCGCGAGTTTAAGATAGGTGTGGTAATGGTGTGTGCCATTGCTGCATTCATCTGGGGTCTTAGTTTCCTTAAAGGCACCAACTTGTTTGGTCGGAAATTCTACCTCTACGCCCTTTACCCTAAAATTGAAAACCTGTTTCCGGCCAACCCGGTACAAATCAATGGTTATAAAATTGGTCAGATCATATCCAACGGACTGGTGCAGCGCAATGGCCGTAATTTGGTGTTGGTAAAAATGCTCATCAACGATCCGGTGCGCATTCCACGGCATTCGATAGCGCGTGCGGTAAGTGCGGATTTATTGGGCTCAAAGGCCATTGAGATTATTTTTAGTCAAGATATTGAATACACCAAGGATGGCGATACCCTGAATGCTGAAACAGAACAAGGCATAAAGGAATCGTTCAATAGACAGATTGCCCCTTTACAAGCCAAGGCTGAAAAATTAGTTGGCAGCATTGATAGCGTGATGACAGTAGTGAACATGGTATTGAACCGTGAAACGCGCGAGAACATTGAGCAATCGTTTGCCTCCGTGCGCCGTGCTATTCTTAGTCTCGAGCAAACGTCGTACCGCATGAACGACTTCATTACGGCTGCGAACCCTAAAATGAAGGAAGTGCTCGGTAACCTGGCCATGATCACCGCCAACCTGAATAAGTCGGAAGCGAAAATCAATAACATACTCGCCAACTTCAGTGCCATGAGCGACAGCTTGGCGAAATCACAAATTAAATCAGCCATTGCTAGTGCCGATAATTCCTTGAAAGAACTCAATACCTTATTAACCAAAATCAACCAAGGTCAGGGCACCCTCGGCAAAATGGCTAAAAACGATTCGTTGTACAATAACCTCAACAAATCAGCCGAAAAGCTGGAGAAGTTGTTGCAGGATGTGCGCATGAACCCAAAGCGGTACGTGCACTTCTCTATTTTTGGAAAGAGCGATAAGAACAAACCTAAGGACTAATTTATGTTGGCATCCATCATTTTTCTGATTCTGCTGGGCGGCGCTGTGGCCTTCTTTACCCGTAATGCCAAGCGCATTCGCCGTAACATCATGATTGGCAGGGACATTACCATTAACGACAACAAGGCTGAACGCTGGCGCACCATGATGAAAGTGGCGCTGGGCCAAGGCAAGATGGTGAGTCGGCCAGTGAGTGGCATTATGCATATTCTCGTTTACGTTGGCTTCATTCTCATCAACATTGAAGTACTTGAAATGTTGGTAGACGGTATATTTGGCTCGCACCGTGCTTTTAGTTTCATGGGTGTTTTTTATAATTTTCTCATTGGCTTTTTTGAAATTCTGGCCTTGCTCACCTTTGTGGCAGTGGTTGTATTTTGGTTGCGCCGCAACGTTATCAAACTAGCACGTTTTACTAAGCCAGAGTTAAAAGGTTTTCCGACGATTGACGCCAACGCCATTCTGATCACCGAAATGGTATTGATGACGGCTTTGATGTTGATGAACGGGGCCGACCAAACCTTACAAGCCCGCGGCAATGCCCATTACCACACTGCAGGAAGTTTTCCAATAAGTCAATTTGTGGCGCCCCTTATGAGCAACTGGAGTGATGGTGCCTTGGTGTTTACAGAACGCTTTACGTGGTGGTTACACATTGTTGGCATTTTGGCTTTTTTAAATTACTTGCCTTATTCCAAACACTTGCACATTGTACTCGCTTTCCCAAATACCTGGTACAGCAATTTAAAACCAAAGGGACAATTTACTACCCCTGATACCGTCACTGACGTGGTGGCACCCAACTTTGATCCGGCCTACCAATTAAAATACGATCCCAATGCCCCCATGCGCTTTGGTGCTAAGGACGTGATGGATTTAACGTGGAAAAATTTAATGGACGCTTATTCCTGCACCGAGTGCGGAAGATGTACCTCTGCTTGTCCCCAAAACTTAACCGGCAAAAAATTATCGCCCCGTAAAATCATGATGGATACCCGCGACCGCATGGAGGAAGTAGGTAAGAACATGGATGCTAACAATGGCGAATTCAAGGACGATGGCAAATCGCTTTTGGGCGATTACATTACTTCGGAAGAAGTATGGGCGTGTAACACGTGTAATGCGTGTGTGCAAGAATGTCCGGTAAACATTGACCCACTCGCCATCATTGTAGAAATGCGCCGTTATTTGGTGATGGAGCAAAGTGCAGCGCCGGCTGAATTAACCGGCATGTTTACCAATATCGAAAACAACAGTGCCCCATGGCAGTTCTCGCCGTCAGAGCGGGCGTCGTGGGTTAACCAATAAACGAATTGCCATGTCAGATTTGAAAGTGCAAACAATGGCGGAAATGACCGCCAGCGGCGAAACACCAGAGATTTTATTTTGGGTGGGATGTGCCGGAAGTTTTGATGACCGTGCCAAAAAAATCACGCGTGCCATCACCCGCATCCTCAATCATGTGGGAATGAAATTTGCGATACTTGGTTCAGAAGAAGGCTGTACTGGTGAGCCGGCGAAACGTTCGGGCAATGAATTTCTGTACCAAATGCAGGCCATGCAAAACATCATGGTCATGAATGGTTACGGCATTCAAAAAATTGTGACCGGTTGTCCCCATTGCTTCAACACGCTTAAAAACGAGTACCCTGCCTTGGGCGGCAACTACGAAGTCATTCACCACACCCAATTGGTGCAACAGCTGATTGATGCTGGAAAACTAAAAGTGGATGGAGGCGAGTTCAATGGTAAAAAAATTGTCTTCCACGATCCGTGTTACTTGGGCCGTGGCAACAATGTGTACGAAGCACCACGTGAAGTCATTAAAAGTCTCGATGCCGATTTAGCAGAAATGAAGCGCAGCCGTGTCAAAGGCTTTTGTTGTGGTGCTGGTGGCGCACAAATGTTTAAAGAAGCCGAACACGGTGACCGTGAAGTGAACGTCGCACGCACCGAGGAAGCACTTGAGCACAACCCGGATGTGATTGCCGTTGGTTGTCCCTTTTGCAACACCATGATTACCGATGGGGTTAAACATTTTAACAAGGAAGGTCAGACCAAGGTACTCGACGTTGCTGAACTCGTAGCCGATGCAAATAAACTGTAAGGCATATTTTCGGACATCTTTGGTTTTACTGGTTTTGCTTGCGCTGCAAGGTGTGACTAGCTGTGCACCAGCAGCCATAAGTGAAACTGAAACCAAAAAAACCGATTCACTCGAGCTAGCCCTCAACGATTTAGAATTAAAATCGGTGAACGTGCAATTGCGGCAGGACCCTGAAAACGCACCCTTGTATAACAAACGTGCACAGGTGTACCGTCGTCTTAAACTGTACGAAGAAGCCGAGAACGATGCCAAGCGGGCCATTCGCATGGATAGCACCAATGCTGACTACCGCATTACCTTGGTGGACATTTATTTTAGCGAAAACAAAACCCGTTTGGCAAAAGACGAGTTGGAATACACCACCAAGAAGTATCCCGAAAGCATCAATGCCCATTTAAAACTTGCTGAACTTTTCTTCATTGTGCGCCAATACCAGAAAGCGATTGATGCAGTGAACACGGCCTTAAAATTGGATGAACACAATGCGATGGGCTACTTTATTAAAGGGAGTGTTTACCGTGAAAGTGGAGACACTGCGCGTGCCATCACCAGTTTACAAACAGCAGTAGAGCAGGACAACCGCTTTGCTGATGCCTATTTTGATTTAGGCCTGTTGCATGCGGCCCGTAAAAATCCCCTCGCGTTCGACTACTACCGTAGTGTGCTAGAGATACTGCCAGGCGATAAAAAAACCCTGTACGCCCGTGCCCACCTGTTGCAACAGATGGGCAAGCTGGAGGAAGCTACCAAAGAATACACGCAGCTGACGGCTAAGGACAATAGCTGCGCCGAATGCTTTTACAACCTCGGCGCTATTGCCATGGATGTAAAGCAAGATTACAAAAGCGCCATTGAACAGTTCACCAAGGCCATTGCCAGTGACGGGGCTTACAGCGATGCCTATTATTTTAGGGGACAGTGTTATATAAAAACAGGCGACAAGGAAGCGGCGCGAGCCGATTTTAAAATGTGCTTGCAGTTGAATCCACAAGATGAATCTGCTGCCGTTGCTTTAAATCAGTTGGGGAAGTGAGTATGGAATTAAAACGCGTGGGTATAGCCCTACAAGGTGGTGGCGCACATGGGGCGTTCACATGGGGCGTGCTCGACCGTTTGTTAGAAGAAGACGCCTTGTTTGCTGATGCCATGTGTGGTACCAGTGCAGGCGCTGTAAACGCCGTGGTGTGTGCGTATGGTTTGCAACAAGGTGGCCCCCAAAAGGCCAAGGAACTTCTCGAAGAACTTTGGAAAAAAATAGCCCTCAGTGGTAGTTACTTGTTCAAGCCAGGTTTGTTTGATCAGGCTTACAGTCAAGGGGACATTTACAATAGTCCGGGTTACATTTTCTTCAACGCGGTGACGCAAGTGCTTTCGCCCTACAATTTTAATCCCTTTAACTACAATCCCCTGCGCGATATTCTCAATGATTTGATTGACTTTGAGGAGTTGCGTTTATACAATAAGAAGAAGCTTTTTATTTGCGCGACGAACGTGAAAACCAATCGCGCTAAGATTTTTACCAATCCCGAGCTCACGGTAGATGCCGTGCTGGCTTCCGCATGTCTTCCCTTTCTGTTTCAGGCAGTGGAGATTGATGGCGAATATTATTGGGACGGTGGTTACATGGGCAATCCCCCCATTTTTCCGCTCATCACCAATAGCGAGGTAAAGGACGTGGTGTTGATCAAGATCAATTCTATCAATACCAAGAGTGTACCCACCACAGCGCGTGACATTGCTGACCGTGTGAACGAAATTTCATTCAACAGCAGTCTCATCAACGAAATGAAATTGATTCACTACCGTAACGAGTTAATACGTCACGGCATTCTCACTACCGATGGCAAGGAGAACCGTGAAATATTCATTCATACCATTAGCGGCTACGATGCCCTGAGTCAGTTGAGTTACAGTAGTAAAATGAATACGGCGTGGGAATTCTTGTTGAGTCTGAAGGAAAAAGGAAGAGCGATTGCAGAAGAGTGGATTCAAACAGAATTTCAAGAAGTCGGACAACGTTCCACCTTTGATGTAGAAGAACATTTCTTCGGAAAATTCTGAAAACACATGACACACATACTTCAAGATTAACGGCCGCTCCATACTGGGTGGTGTTGATTGTTGGCTACCTACTAGTCCCCCGTGTACTATGGGCGCAGGACCGTTATAGAGCCGAATACAATTACTTAAAATCCTCTACCGGTAATGAATTGGGCCCAATGCGGTTCACTCATTTCTTTCCCGACACGAGTCTTGATAACGCGCATCAGTTCTTACCATTGAGCACCAATGGCTTATTTGGATTACCGACCGCACCGTTGCGGTTCAACCCCACGGTGCAGGGAGCAGGGTTCACTTTTTTCACCCCTCCCTATGCAGGTGGCTTTGCACCTACCTACTATAGCACCAAGGGACCCTTTGCCGATATAACCGGTTACTTTGGTGGCAAGAATTTTCAAATACTACAACTCTTCTATACACAAACCCTTTTTTCTCGGCTGAACCTATCCCTTAAAATGGACCGTATGAATAACGAAGGGTATTACAACCGGCAGAGTGCGTTTATGCAACGCTTGATGAGTACCCTACATTACAGCAATCAAAAAGGATCAGCAGGATTTAATTTCTATTACTACGGCAACGCCACGCGTCACGCCGAAAACGGGGGGTTGAACGACACGCTCATGACCGATTCAATGGCGTTGCTGCTCAAATCACTGCTAAAAACCAAATTATCGGGTGCCACGCGCGACAACCGTGAAAACACCTTGCAGTTTCAACCATGGTGGCGCTTGGGCGGTAACGATTCTACTGGCGCCCATTACCTCAAGTACACTGCACAATTGTTCTCAGGCAGTTACGAATACAGCGATGCACAATTAAAAACCGACAAGTATTACCAACAGTATTACCGCGATTCCACTACCACAGCAGACAGCTCTCATGTGCGTACTTTCAGAAACGAATTAGGCTATAGCTTTGTCACCAAAGGCTTACAACTTGGGGGCGGAGGGTTAATGGAATTTGCCAACACGTGGCAGTATGGCGACTCTGCATTCACCAACAGTGGTGTCTTTGTAAAAGCAGGGTGGCAGGCAAGAGATACGGCAGGTCATGAAAAGAATGGTTCATTGCGTTTCGAGTATATTGCTGCGGGGAATAATGCCGGCAATTACCATTTCAGTGGACAGCACACGGTGGTTTTGGACCGAAAGAAACAAAGGTGGCTACACGTCACTGCCGGTGCAGGATTGCGCAACGCAGATTATATTTATTACAAATGGAACAGCAATCACTTCAAGTACCAGCAGTCCCTTTTAAAAGTGAATGAATTGAAGACTGAATTTCTTTACCATTACAACAAGGACATTAAAGTGTCGGCTCAATACCTCAGCACCACCAATTTTGTATACTTCAATGCACAGGCCTTACCAGAACAATACCTGGGCACCATTACCAATACAGCAATTCGTTTGCAACTTGGTCACACGTGGCTGAAACACCTGCGCACCACCATTGACTACACCCGGCAGCTCACTTCAAAACGGTTGTATATGCGTGTACCGCCATCCATTACCAAGGCTGGTGTGTATTATTATGGTCAACATTACAAAAACGTATTAGAAGTGCAAACGGGATTAGAACTCACGGTCATAGAGTCTTACCAATCACTGGCCTACATGCCGGCTACACAAGCCTTTTACTTGCAAAACAATTTTACAGGATCCTACCCCTATGTGGATTACGTGATGAATATTCACATCCGTCCCGTAACCGTTTCCATTGCCATTCGTAACACGTTGCAGGGATTAACCGGTAGCAATTATTCCATCACCCCTGGGTATTATCAACCCGATCGCACCTTGTGGTTGGGATTGCGTTGGATGTTTTACGATTGATTAGCACGCGCTGGGTGGCATGACCTAAGACCCTTTCACACAATTTAACTGTGGTGGTACTTTTCCCCTTTCAAAATGGTGAATGCGCGGTACAATTGTTCGGTGAAGAAGAGGCGTACCATTTGGTGAGAGAAGGTCATGGCCGATAAGGCCACTTTAAAATTCGCTCGTTTATAAACCCCATCGCTAAAGCCAAATGGGCCACCAATGAGGAATACCAGCGTTTTAGTCGACGCATTTTGGCGTTGGGCAATGAACTTAGAGAAGCCTACCGAGTCGAACACCGATCCATTTTCGTCGAGCAGCACCAGTACCTCATCGCTTTTGATTTTATCAAGAATTAACTGGCCCTCTGCCTCTTTTTGTTCAGCCACACTGCGTTGGCGAACGGCCTTTGGCATGCTAATTGTTTGCACTTCAAAGCGTGCATAGTTCTTCAGTCGCTGTTCATACAATTCACACCCTTCGGTGATGTACCGGTCCTGTGTTTTATCGATTTGAACAAGAATGATCCTCACACCGTAAATGTCCGAAAATTAAGTAACTTTGTAAGATAAAATGAAATTAACCCTGATAATTGCCTTTTTCTCCTCCCTTCTTTTCTTTGTGAAGCTAGAGGTGACCGATGAAATTGTGGCTGCCGTTCGTCAGGGTAAAGCAGCAGAAGTTGCTAAGTTTTTCGATCAAAAAGTATCCATCAAATTATTGGAGCAAGAGGACGTATTGAGTACCGCTCAAGCGGAGGCCAACCTAAAATATTTCTTTGAAAAACACCCTGTAAAAGGATTCACAGGTAGCCACGTCAGCACGACCAACAACAATGCTCAGTACATTACAGGCACCTTAGAAACGTCGGTAGGGAAGTTCCGCTTATCCATTTTAATTCGCCGGCAATTGATTACACAATTCCGTATTGAAGCCGAAAATGATTGATTTCATCCGGTTGCACAAGCACCATTTTTCTATTCAGCGCTTTATTGACGAGGCCATTGTTGAAGATTTAGGAGATGGCGATCATACCTCCAACGCCACCATTCCTGCCGATAAAAAAGGAAAGATGAATTTATTGGTGAAGGAAGATGGTGTGATTGCAGGTGTAGAGGCCGCAGTGCGTATTTTCAAAACCATCCACAAGGACATCAAGGTGAAAGTCCTGATAAAGGACGGTACACGTGTGAAAAAAGGAGACGTGGTACTTACCGTGAACGGTCCCGTGCGCCACTTACTTTTCGCTGAGCGACTGGTGCTTAACATTATGCAACGCATGAGTGGCATAGCCACCCACACCGCTCAACTGCAACAGCTTTGCAAGGGCACTCGCTGCAAAGTGATTGATACCCGTAAAACCACCCCTGGATTTCGTTTTTTTGAAAAGTGGGCTGTATTGATTGGGGGCGGCTCCAATCACCGGTATGGTTTGTACGACATGGTATTGATTAAAGACAATCACATTGATTTTTGTGGTGGCATTACTCAGGCCATTGATGCAGCTAACGCGTACCTTAAGAAAAATAAAAAGAAATTACGCATTGAAGTCGAGACCCGTAGCCTCGCTGATGTAAAGGCGGTTTTAGCACACGGAGGCATTCACCGCATCATGCTCGATAACTTTTCAATTGCTGATACCCGTAAAGCGGTGCAATTGATTAATGGCCGCTACGAAGTAGAATCGTCGGGCGGTATCACAGGTAAAACTCTTGCGAAATACGCCCACTGCGGCGTGGACTTCATCTCTGTTGGCGCTCTCACGCACCATGTCAAAAGCTTGGACTTAAGCTTGAAAGCAGGGAAATAATTGTTAATGGTTAATTGTTAATGGTTAATGACGTTGACACCCCTCTACCCCATATGGAGAATTGAAAGTTGAGCGTTGAGCGTTGAGAATGGAGAATGGAGGCGTTGACTTTCCTATGCGCGTGAATTGTAAATGGTAAATGGTAAATGGTAAATTGTAAATGGTAAATTGTAAATGGTGAATGGCATTGAACCTCACTTCGCGCCCTTACCCAGAAGCGAAAGCCACGAGCATTGGTAGGAATCTATTTCTTTCTGCTTCAAGGGTTGCGTCCCTATCGAACTTAAAACTGAGCGTGGGAAACCATCACTTTAGTCTTTTCTCAAACGCCTCTAGGTACAAGTGTTTGTTGGCCTCGACGGAATAATGGGCTTCAATAAATTTTCTACCGGCTTCACCGAATTGTTTGCGCAGGGAAGCATCGTCAATTAACGTGCACAACGCCTTGAACCAATCGTCCTCACTAACAGCATGCAATCCACTCACGCCTGATTGCACAATATCAGCATTCACACCCACCGGTGACACGATAGCCGGCACACCACACGCCAAATAGGTGAGGGCTTTTAACCCACATTTGCCTCGGGCCCACTCGTCATCAGGTAGTGGCATCAATCCAATATCAAACGAATTTAGCACCTCCACTTCTGTAGCTTCTGTCCAAGCGAGGGCTTCTACCACAGGGTGCTCTGATCGAAAGTTCGCATCGCCCAACAAGCGAAAGCGTACTTTATGACCATACCGCTGTTCAATGCGCCGCAATACTGGCAACAAACTCATGAAGTGTTTGACCGTGCTCACGCTGCCACTCCACCCGATACACACCACTGGACCACCCCTTAATTGTGGCATGGGGCGATGAATGGTGGTATCGACCGTTGTTGGCACGAGTACTACATTTTGATTGACCTTTCGTGCTTGTTCCGCCAAGTAAGCATTCCCCGCCAAAACCACGTGGGCATGAGCGGCGTTATCGAAAAATTTAGAAGGCCGTTTCACCCATTCCCATTTTTGGTTACCTGGACTCGTATCGGCCTTCCAAATAGCATCATCAAAATCAAAAATCACGCGTGCGCCTGAACGGTAGGCCCGGTGTTCAAAAAAACCAGTACCAAGAAACAACGCCTCGCGTTGAATGAACACAATATCGTAAGTGTGCATGCGGCGCCAATCGCGCAAGCGGTGCCAAACATGACCTAACAGAATACCGACCTTGCGCAAGGCTCCGCCCGTTGCATAAAAATCTTTATCCGCCTGAACATCCAATAAATTCGACCAGTCGAAGGTATAACCCATGGACTCTAAAAAAGGCAAGTATTGCTCAAAACGGTAGCGCTGGCTCGGGGAACGGCCTTTGCGATGTGCTACCAGAATGAGTACCCTTTTGGACATAGTGTAAATATACGGCTTGTTGCCAACTCGTTAATAATTGCGGATGATAATCCAACAGTCATAGCTTAGATTTGGCGCATGGAATTTTATTTTGATCCTGTAGAAATTCTGAAAGCCACCACGGTGCTTTTTGCGGTGATTGATATTATCGGCTCCATCCCTATTATCCTTTCCCTCCGACAACGACTTGGCGCCATTCATTCGTTGAAAGCGTCACTCGCCTCCCTGCTTATCATGGTTCTCTTTTTACTGATGGGGCAATCCATTCTCGACCTCATTGGTATTACCGTGGGTGACTTCGCTATCGCCGGTTCGTTTGTATTGTTTTTTATAGCGCTTGAAATGATTCTAGGTATTCATATTCACCGCGACGAACTACCTGCCTCTGCATCGGTGGTGCCTATTGCCTTTCCGCTTATAGCCGGTACAGGTACGTTGACCACGTTGTTATCGGTGCGTGGCGAATACCACCTCACCTCCTTACTCATTGCCATCCTTATCAATGTAGTTATTGTGTACGTGGTGTTGCGCAATTTGAACCGTCTCGAAAAATTACTCGGTGCTGGCGGCATTGCCATTCTCAAAAAAGTCTTTGGCATCATTTTATTAGCCCTCGCTATCAAACTCTTCAGGAAATATACTGGCTTATGATGTCCCGAGGACTACAAACAATTCTCCTACTCCTAGCCTCCAACACGTTTATGACCCTAGCGTGGTACGGACATTTGCGGTTCAAAGATTTTCCTTTGTTCAAGAACAGCAGTGTCTTCACCTTAGTGCTCATTAGTTGGTGCATTGCCTTTTTCGAATACCTGCTCATGGTTCCCGCCAATCGCCTTGGAGCGTCGATCACCGG